>JAJYFF010000043.1 GCA_021785405.1 Pseudomonadota bacterium
CCGGCGCGATCCCGAACCCGGCGACCGCGATTGCGGCGGCGACGCTTGCGGTGACCAGCACCTGCAGCCCGCCGACGCCGAGGACCTCGGCGCGCATCGCGATCAAGCGGGGCCGGGAGAACTCCAGCCCGAGCGTGAACAGCAGGAACGTGATCCCGAACTCGGCGAGGAGCCGCGTGGTCGCGGTGTCGTCGACGAGCCCGAGCGCCCGGGGTCCGAGCACCGCGCCGACCAACAGGTAACCGAGGATCGCCGGCAGCGCGAGGCGCCGCACGAGCGCGACCACGCCAACCGAGGCCGTCAGTAGGATCAGGATCTGCAGCAGCGGGTCCGCATGCATCGCGTGCTCGACGTTACGGCCGCGGCGCGCGCAGGGCAATGGCGGCGACACGGAATGCCGTGCCTGATACGATATGCGGATGGAACCGATAGCGGTCGACGTCAAGGCCGGAGAGACGTACTGGTGGTGTCGTTGCGGCAAGAGCGCGCGGCAACCGTTTTGCGACGGTTCGCACAAGGGCACCGAGTTCACCCCGATGAAGCACCAGGCGGGCGCTGACGCGCGCGTGTGGTTCTGCGCCTGCAAGCGGACGTCGACTCCGCCGTTCTGCGACGGCTCGCACAAGAAGATCGCGGCGCCACCCACCGGCTGAGCGGGCGATGCCGAGTTCGTTGGCGCTCGAAGGCGACGGCAACGACTGGCGTTTGCGGATCGCGGGCGACTGGTCGGCCCGGGCGCTCGCGGAGACGCAGCAGCGGCTCGAGGACCTGCCGCCATCGATCGCGGGCACGGTGACTTGCGACTGGTCCGCGGCCGAATCGCCCGGGATCGGCCCCGCGTGGGCGCTGCTCGCGCGTCTCGATGCGATCGGCGGCGGGCGACTGCGTATCCGCCACGTCGCGCCGCCGCGCCACGTCGCCTTCCTCGAGGACTTGCGCGGCCGTACCCCGGCGGAGACCGCGGCGGGCGACGCCCGGCCCGCCGGCGCGCTCGGGGCGCTCGGTCGCTGGGTGCTCTCCCGAGGCGACGAGGCGCGCGAGTTCGCGGGGCTCGTCGGCCGCGTCGTCGCGGTGCTCGCGCGCGCCGTTAGGCGGCCGCGGGCCTGGCGGTTCCCGTCGCTCACGCGGCACGTCTATGAATCCGGCGTCACTGCGATCCCGATCGTCAGTCTGATCGCCTTCCTGATCAGCGTGATCGTCGCTTACCTGGGATCGCAGCAGTTGCGCCTGTTCGGCGCGGAGATCTTCGTCGTCGACCTGATCGCCATCGCGGTGCTGCGCGAAATGGGCGTGTTGCTGACCGCGATCATCGTCGCCGGTCGTTCGGGTAGCGCGTTTGCGGCGGAGATCGGCGCGATGCAGCTCAACGAGGAGATCGACGCGCTGCGCGCGATGGGCATGGACCCGGTGGAGCTGCTGATCGTTCCGCGGATCCTCGCGCTGGTCATCGCCTTGCCGGCGCTCACGGTGATCGCGGACGCCACCGGTCTGCTCGGCGGCGGCTTGCTCGCGCACTACCAGGCGCACATCTCCTGGGCGCAGTTCGCGGACCGGCTGCGCGCGGCGATCGCACCGACCACGTTCTGGGCGGGTCTCATCAAGGCGCCGGTCTTCGCGATCCTGATCGCGGTCGTCGGAACCTATCGCGGGATGCGCGTACGCGAGTCGCCGCGCGAGCTCGGCCGGCAGACGACGATCGCGGTCGTGCAATCGATATTCTTCGTGATGCTCGCGGACGCCTTGTTCGCGGTGCTGTTCGTGCGGCTCGATTTCTGACGATGGCGGCGGCCACAGAACCGGTGATTCGCGTGCGGGGCCTCGTGAACCGCTTCGCAAGCCAGGTCGTTCACGACGGCCTCGACATGGACGTGAACGCCCGCGAGATCTTCGGGATCGTCGGCGGCTCGGGCACCGGCAAGTCGGTGTTGCTGCGGACGATCCTCGGTCTGCACGCACCCGCGGCCGGCCGCGTCGAACTGTACGGCCGGGAAGTCGGCGCGATGTCGCGCGCCGAACGTTCCGAGATCGTGCAGCGGTTCGGCGTGACCTTCCAGAACGGCGCGTTGATCGGATCGCTGACCGTCGCCGAGAACGTGCAGTTGCCGCTGCGGGAGTACCGACGGCTCGACCGCGAGGCGCTCGACGAGCAATCGCGCCTGTGCCTCGCGATGGTCGGTCTGCCCGCCGCGGCCGCGGACAAATACCCCTCGCAGCTGTCCGGCGGCATGGTGAAGCGGGCGGCGCTCGCGCGCGCCCTCGCGCTCGAACCGTCGCTGCTGTTCCTCGACGAGCCGACCGCGGGTCTCGATCCGATTTCCGCGGCTGGGTTCGATGAGCTACTGTTGTATCTGCATTCGCAATTGGACTTGACCGTCGTCATGATCACGCACGACCTGGATACGCTGTATCGGACCTGCGGCCGAATCGGCGTGATTCTCGACGGCAAGATGTCGAGCGGCGCGCTCGAGCGGATCGCCAAGAACCCGCATCCGTGGATCCAGGCCTATTTCCACGGCCCGCGGGCCCGCGCGACGCCTGGAGGGGCCGATGGATAGGGACGCGAATTACGTCGCCGTCGGTGCGTTCGTGCTGTTGATCGCGGCGCTCGCGACCGGCTTCGTGTTCTGGTATGCCGAGCACGGCGAACGGCGCGCCACCGCGCGCTACGAGATCTACTTCGAGGGTTCGGTCAGCGGCTTGACCAAGGGAAGCCCCGTACGCTACCTCGGCGTCGACGTCGGCAAGGTCGCACGGATCACGCTCGATCCGTCCCATCCGAAGCGCGTGCGGGTGGTCGCGGACATCGACCCCACGGCGCCGATCGACAGCCGCACGCGCGCCTCGCTCAGCCTGCAAGGCGTCACCGGGCTGCTGTTCATCGACCTCGAGCAGAATCCCCACGCGGGTCCGCCGCGGCCATTGGCGCAGGGGCTGCGCCATCCGGTGATCCGCTCCGCGCCGTCGGATTTCGACGTGTTGCTCGGCAGCCTCCCGGCGCTGACGACGCACGCCGTCGAACTCGTCGACCGCTTGAACCAGGTGTTCAGCGATCGTGACGTCGCCGCGCTGCGTGCGACGATCGACAACGCGCGGCTCGCGAGCGAGCGGCTGCCGGCGACGATTCAGGACGTGCAGCAGCTCGTCCAGGAGGTCCGCGCGTCGACGCAGGCGGTGGATGCGGCCGCCGAGCAGCTGCGCGCGATCTCGCAGCAATCGGCGCCGCAGATCGACGCGACCTTGAAGCACGTCGCCGAGGTCGCGAACAATCTGGCGGACACCACCCGTCGGCTCGACCGCCTCGTCGCCAGCAACGGCCCGGCGCTGACCCGCTTCACCCGCGACGGTCTGCCGCAATTCGACGCGTTGGTGCGCGAGAGCCGCGATACGGCCCGCCAAATGCGCGATCTCTCGCGTTCGCTGCGCGAGAATCCGTCGCGACTCCTGTATCGTCCGCGGCGCAGCGGCATCGAGGTGCCGCGGTGAGCCGCGCGGCGGTCTGCGCGCGGCGTGCGTTGCTGGGCGTCGCCGGCGCGATCGGCCTCGGCGCGTGCAGCCATTCCCTGCTCCGCAGCGACCGGGCGCCGCCGACCGTCTACGTGTTGTCGCCGCGCCCGGGCGCGCGGGGTCCCGGCGTCGCGACGGACATGAAGGTGCTGACGCCGATCGTCGCGCCGGGGATCGATTCGGCGCGCATCGCCGCCGCCTACCCGGACCGGCGCCTCGACCACTTCGCGCGCGCGCGCTGGAATGCGCCGCTCGGCGAGGCGCTCGAACAGCTCACGATCGGTGAATTTCGCGACCGGTCGGGGCTGCGCGCGGTGGTGCCGGACCGCTCGGTGGAGCAACCGCGCTATTGGTTGGAGCTCGAAGTGGTCGCGTTCCAGGCCGACTACCCGCGCCGCGGCGGGCCGCCGACCGTCGATGCGCATTTCGTCGCGCGGGTCGGCGACACGGCGACCGGCCGGGTGATCGCCCGCAT
This sequence comes from Pseudomonadota bacterium, assembly GCA_021785405.1. GTDB lineage: Bacteria > Pseudomonadota > Gammaproteobacteria > Steroidobacterales > Steroidobacteraceae > Bog-1198. The sequence continues at coordinate 3,980 of JAJYFF010000043.1, forward strand.
CGATGCCGACGAGCGGCGTCGCGCCGCGGCGAATCGGCTGACCTCGATCGTCGCCGCGTTCGAAGCGGCCGGCGATGCGGCGCTCGCTCGGATCGTCGCGACGACGGACGCGCGCCTGGCGCGGGCGCTCAGCGCTCGCCGGCCGCCTTGAGCCGTTCGATCGATTCGGCGAGGCCGAGCCAGCGCTCCTCGAGCGACTCGATCGCACGCACGAGCTCGCCGTAGCGCGCGTAGCCGCCCTCGGGCATTTCCCCACGTTCGACCGCGTTCTCGAGCGCGGCGCGCTCCCCGCTCAGCGCCGCGAGGCGCGCTTCCACGTCGGCGAGCTCGCGCCGCAACGGCGTGAGCCGCGGCCGCGGCCGTGGCGCGACCGGCTCGCGCGCCGCCGGTGCGCGCGTCCGAGCGCTCTCGCGCTCGCCGCCGCGGCGCTGCCGCAGCCACCCTTGGTAGTCGTCGAGATCGCCGTCGAACGGCCGGACGCTCCGATCGGCCACCAGCCACAATGTGTCGGCGACCGAACGGATCAGGTGCCGATCGTGGGAGACGACGACGAGTCCTCCGCCGAAATCCTGCAGCGCGACGGTGAGCGCGTGGCGCATCTCGAGATCCAGGTGGTTCGTCGGTTCGTCCAGCAGCAGCAGGTTCGGGCGCCGGGCGACGATCAGCGCGAGCGCGAGCCGCGCCTTCTCGCCGCCCGAAAACCGCTCGACGGGCTCGAACGCGCGGTCGCCGCCGAAGCCGAACCGGCCCAGATGATCCCGTACGCGCTGTTCGTCGCCGCGCGCGTACTCGGGGCCGCCAAATTGGCGCAAGTGCCAGAACGGACTTTCGGTCACCCGCAGATGATCGAGCTGGTGCTGCGCGAAATACCCCACCGCGAGATCGGCGGCCGCCGTCCGCGTCCCGGCGAGCGCCGCGGATTCTCCGGCGAGCAGCCGCGTGAACGTGGATTTGCCGGCGCCGTTCGGACCGAGCAGTGCGATTCGATCCTGCGGGCCGATCGACACGTCGATCCCGGCGAGCACCGTGCGCTCGCCGTAACCGCAAGCCGCCCCCTCCAGCGTCACCAACGGCCGCGGGGTCTTCGCCGGCGGCTCGAACGCGAAGCCGAACGGACTGTCCACGTGCGCGGGCACGATCCGTTCCATCCGCTCGAGCATCTTCAGGCGACTCTGCGCCTGGCGGGACTTGGTCGCCTTCGCGCGAAACCGAGCGACGAACGCGCTGATCTCCGCGATCCGGCGTTCTTGCCGGATGCGCAGTGCGTTCTGCTGCGCGAGCTCCTCGGTCCGCTTGAGCTCGTACTGGGAGTAGTTGCCGGCATGGATCCGGATTCGGCGATGTTCGATGTGCAGGATGCGATCCGCGATCGAATCCAGGAACTCCCGGTCGTGGGAAATCGCGAGCACGGTGCCCGCGAAAGCGCCGAGCCACCCCTCGAGCCACACGATCGCATCGAGATCGAGATGATTGGTCGGCTCGTCGAGCAGCAGCAGGTCCGCGCGGGACGCGAGCGCTCTCGCCATCGCGAGGCGTACGCGCCAGCCCCCCGAGAACTGCGCGACCGTCTTCGCATGGTCCGCCACGGTGAACCCGAGGCCATGCAAGATCTCGGCGGCGCGTGCGCGCGCGCGGTAGCCGTCGAGCGCCTCGAAATCCCCGTGCGCCTGCGCGAGCCCCAGCGCATCGCCCGCGTGCTCGGCGCGCTCGATTCGCGCCTCGGCGAGCCGCAAGCGCGCGTCGCCGTCGAGGACGAACTCGATCGCCTCGCGATCGCTCGCCGCCACCTCCTGCTCGACGTGCGCGATCACGAGATTCGCGGGCACTTCGAGCTCACCGCGATCAGCCGTCAGTTCGCCGCGCAGCGCCGCGAACAGGCTCGACTTGCCCGCGCCGTTCGCGCCGGTGACGCCGACCTTGTCGCCGCGATGGATCGTGAAGTTGGCGTCCTCGACGAGCGGCAAGGTCCCGCGCCGCAGATGCAGGCCGCGAGCGTTCAGCAACGCCGCGCCCCGCGCTCGCGCCCGGCGCGACGGGCCGCGACCCGAATCGACGGCGAGGCGCTCAAGAAGCTTGCAGCGGCCGGGGGGTCGCCGCCGGGCGGGCCGCGCCGCCGAGCGCGGCGTCACCGCGCGCCTGGCGCTCGAGCAACGCGAGGAACTCGGCACCGGTCATCGCGTCGCCGAACAAACGGCCTTGCACGAACTCGCAGCCGCGCTCGCGCAGGAACGCGAGCTGCTCCGGGAGCTCGACGCCCTCGGCGACGACTTCGAGCTCGAGGCTCTTGCCCATGTCGATGATCGTGCGCACGATCGCGGCCGCGTCCGCGTCGCTCGTGATCCCGCGCACGAAGGACTGGTCGATCTTCAGGGTCCCGATCGGGAACTGTTGCAGCGCCGACAGCGAGGAGTAGCCGGTGCCGAAGTCGTCGATCGCGAGGTGCAGCCCCATCGCGTAGAGCTCGTTGAGCAAGCCGATCGTGCGCTTCGGGTCGGTCATCAACGTGGTTTCGGTGACTTCGAGCTCGAAGTGGGTCGGCGAGACCTTGTGCTCGCGAAAGATCGCCCGCACGCGGTTCACGAACCCCGCCTGCTTCAGCTGGCGCAGCGAGAGGTTCACGGCGATCCGGCCGGGCGCGGGGAGCCGCATCCGCCATTGCGCATAGTCCGCGCAGACCCGGTTCATCACCCAATCGCCGATGTCGAGGATCAGGTGCGTCTCCTCCGCGAGCGGAATGAACTGCGAGGGCGAGATGTCGCCGTGCCCGGGCAATCGCCAGCGCAGCAGCGCCTCGGCGCCGACGATGCGCTCGGTGCGCAAGTCCACCTTGGGTTGATACAGGATCAAGAATTCCTCGCGCTCGAGCGCCCGGCGCAGCTTGCTCTTCAGCATCAGCCGTTCGACCGCGGCGGCGTTCATCGCCGGGACGTAGAACGCGCAGGAATTGCCGCCGTTCTGCTTCGAGTGATACATCGCGGCGTCGGCATTGCGGATCAGGTCGATCACGTTCTCGGCGTCGGTCGGGCACATCGCGATGCCGACGCTCGCGGTCAGATACACCTCCTGGTGATTCACGTAGAACGCCCGGCTGATCTCGTCGAGCAGCTTGCGCGCGACCGCGCCGATCCCGGCGCGGTGATCGACGTCCGGCGGCAGGTCGTCGATGAACATCGCGAACTCGTCGCCCGCGAGGCGACCGATCACGATGTCCTTGCTCAAGGACCGGGCCAGGCGCTCGCTCAGGATCTCGAGCGTACGGTCGCCGGCCGCATGGCCGAAGGTGTCGTTGACGTCCTTGAACCGGTCGAGGTCGAGATACAGGAGCGCGAGCGACCGCTGATTGCGCCGCGACCGCGCGATCGCCTGCTGCAGCATGTGCTGAAACTGCATCCGATTCGGCATCTTCGTCAGCGTGTCGTAGCGGGCGAGATACCGGATGCGACGTTCGGCGCGCTTGCGCTCGGTGATGTTGCGCGCGACGTAGATGTGGCCCTGGAACTGCGGGTCGGCGCTGCTGATCGTCGACCCGGCCATCGACACCGGGATCGTCTGGCCGCTCGCGGTCCGCAGCACGGTCTCGCGCGCTTCGCCGCTGCTCGGTGTCGGATCGAACGCCGCACGGTGCGCGACGTCGACGAGGTCGAGCAGCGCCGTGCCCCGCAGCGACTCCTCGGTCCGGCCGAGCAGCCGGCACGTGGCCTCGTTGCAGCTGCGGATCAGGCCCTCCGGCGAGGTCACGAACACCGCGTCGCTCAGGCTGTCGAGCACGTTGTTCAGGTGGTTCTTCGTGACCGTCGTTTCGCTCAGCGTCAGGCGCATGCGCTCGAGCGTTGCCTGCAGATCGCCGATCTCGTCGTTACGGCGGACGGGCAGGGGGTTCGAGTAGTCGCCCTGACCGATGCGCTCGGCGCTGCGCGCGAGCTGGGATATCGGTCGGGTCAGGCTGTCGGCGAAGAACCAGGCGCCGCCGATGCCGGCGAGGAGCATCAGCGCGCTGAGACCGAACAGACCCGCGGCGAAGCGCCTGCTCTGCAGGACCTCGTTGCGGGCGATCTCGAGGCGCAGGTCCGCGAGCGTGCGCTCGCTGTCCGCGCGACTCAACGAGATCTCGATGGCGCCGATCCGACCGTGACCGGCCCCGGGGGGCGCGAGCATCGGTGCGACCGTCGTGAAATTCGACCCGGCCGCGCCGGTCGATCCGGCGCGGGCGGCGGAGAACACGACCTGCCCGCCACGGTCGCGGATCGTGATCGCGGTCACGCCCGTCCGGTCGAGCAGCTCGCGACCGATGGCGGTCGCCGCGGCCGTGTCGCCGGCGGCGAACGACGGCGCCAAGCGGGTCGCCGCCGTGTGCGCGAGACGCTGCGCACGATCCTCGAGTTCCGCTTCCAGCCGGCGGGCGACGGCGCCGTGGGCCAGGGCGCTGGCCGCGGCGCTGTCGACGCGATGCTCGAGATAGGCGAGGCTGCCGAGGAGTGCGGAAAACGCGACGGCGATCGCGATCGCGATCAGCAGGATTTTCGTTCGCAAGCTCGACGGCATGTCGTTTCATCGGCCGCGGCGGCGACCGTCCGAGGGTCATGATACGCGCGCCGACGCGACCGGATAAGAGCCCGCGTAGAATGGTGCCGATGACCCAAGCGCTGCGCATCGACGTGTACGCCGACACCGTGTGTCCTTGGTGCTATCTCGGCAAGCGGCGATTGGCGGTCGCCCTCGCGGCGCGCGCGCCGCTGGCGCCCCGCGTGATCTGGCGGCCGTTCGAGCTCCATCCCGATCTGCCCGTGGACGGCGTCGACCGCGACAGCTACCTGGCCGCCCGGGCGGTCGACCGCGCGGCGCTCGAGCGCGCGCACCACACCCTCGTGGACCTCGGCCGGGCGCAGGGAATCGAGTTTCGCTTCGATCGGATCGAGCGGGTCCCGAACACGCGCCGCTCCCACCTGCTGGTCGCGCTCGCGGCGCGCCGGGACTGCGCCGATGCGATGCTCGAGCGCTTGATGAGCGCCTACTTCGGTGAAGGCGCCGATATCGGGGATTTCGACACGCTGGTCGCGCTGGCCGCAGACATCGGCCTGGAGGCGCGCGAGGCCCGCCGGGCGATCACCTTGCGCCACGGCCAGGATGCGATCATCGCCGCGCAGCGGCACGCGGCCAGCTTGGGCCTCACGGGCGTACCGACCTTCGTTTTCAACGGCGAATACGCGCTGTCCGGCGCCCAAGAGCCCGCCGCGCTCGCCGGCGCGATGGATGAGGCCGTCGCCGCGTCCGCCGAGCCGCGGGACGGGACCTGAGGTCTCCGCCGATGACGCCCGCGGAACTCACCGGCCAGGCGCGCAGCCACGTGGTCGAGGTCGCCGAGCTCGGTGTTGCGTTGCATCGCGAGGTCGTGGCGCCGTTTATCGCAATGCGGCAGATGGCGCTGGCGGCGGGGATCGATCTGCTGCCGGCGAGCGCGTTCCGCGACTTCGCGCGCCAGCTCGCGATCTGGAACGGCAAATACGCCGGTCACCGCCCGACGGTTGGGGCCGACGGCGCGCCGCTCGATGTCACGCGGTTGGCGCCGGTGGAGCGGGTGGCCGCGATCCTGCGCTGGTCGGCGTTACCCGGCGCGAGCCGCCACCACTGGGGTACGGATCTCGATCTCTACGATCGCGGAGCCGTCGCGCCCGAGGTCGGGCCGCGGCTCGATCCGGCCGAGTATGCCGAGGGGGGGCGGTTCGCCCGCGCGAGCGCGTGGCTCGAGCAGCATGCGGCGCACTTCGGCTTCTTCAGGCCCTATCGGGGCCGCCGCAGCGGCGTGCAGGGCGAGCCGTGGCACTACAGCTTCGCGCCGGTCGCGCACCGGGCGTCGCGCGCGTTCGACGTCGCGACGCTGCGGGATGCGCTCGCGGCGGCGCCGCTCGCGGGCAAGGAGGCCGTGCTCGGTGCGCTCGACACGATCTACGCTCGCTACGTCGCCCGCATCGACCTGTTCTGAGGCCCGCTCCCGTCGTTCAGGCCCACAAGGCCTTCAGCCGATCGAGCATCAAGCCGCGCACCCGCGGCAACGAATCGTCGTCGGCCGTGAACAGCGGCGGATTGCGCCGGAGCATCCGCCAGCGCTCGGTGCGCAGTACCCGGTCGAGGTGCGCGAGGTTGCGGTCGATCGCCTCGAGGTAGGGATTCGCGCCGTCGAACAGCGGCTCGAGGTGCCGGTAGGCGTGCTCGAATTCCTGCTCGAGCCGCACGACGCGGGTTTCGTGGACGAAGCGCGGCGTTTGCCTCAGCAGGTCGAGCCCGGAACTGTAGCGCACCCGGGGCGGGCCGCCGCTCTCGGCGCTCGCGGCGATCCCGCCGAGGACGAATTCCGGATAGAGCCGATCGCGGCATTTCTCGAGATAACAGCGATCCGCCATCTGCGCGATCAGATCGGCGGTCCCGAGCAGGTGTCCCATTTTGCGGTCGCGGCGATCGTCGAGGCGGATCTCGGCGAGCACGACCTCGTACCCGGTGAAGTGGACGATACGCGTCGCGACCGGCACCCAGTGATCCATGCCGATCGTCGGCAGGAAGCGCGCGATGAAGCGGGCGCTGCGGGTCACGTGATAGCGGGTGAACTCCGCGCCGTTGTGATGCTCCGTGTCGGCGGCTTCGCGGATGTACCCGGCATCGTGGAACAGCGCGGTCACGAGCGTCGCGACCGCTCTTTCCGGGCCCAGTCGCGCGGCGGGTGCGGCGGTGCGGTCGTGGCCGACGAGCAGGCGCGCGGTCGCGAGCGTCATGTCGAGCGTGTGCTGTCGATCGTGATAGACGGTGTCGACGCCGTGATACCCGGGCATCCGTCCGGTGAACAGCAGGTCGAACGCCGCAAACGCCCGGTCGAGCCGCTCGAACGACTCCGTGGGCCACGCGACCCGCACCAGTTCCCGGACCGCGGCGGCGACCGCCGACGTCGAACTCACCCGGACGGTGTTCGTGACGTCATAGTCGTTACGCCGCAATTCGCGCATGGCCGGATCTTATGCCGAGCGCCGTCGGTGCGCCATCGACGGGTATCGCCGTTGTGACGCGTTCACGGCGCGCTCCCTAAGATAAGTCAAAGCCGGCGACGCAAGGCGCGTGGTCGGACGGCCGCTCCCACGCGCGCGGTTCGCGGTCGATGCGACAGAATCGGCAGCGCGGTGCGAGCGTCGGCGACGCGAACATCAGATCGATGCGCAACCCGTGATTGCGGCGGTAGGCGCCCTGGCGATAATCCCACCAGCTGAAGGTCCCGGGCGGCTGTTCGAAGCGGCGAAACAGGTCGCTGAAGCCGAGCGCTCCGAGGCGCGCGAGCGCGGCGCGCTCCGCCGGACTCACCAGCACGGAGCCCATCCAGGCCGCCGGGTCGTGGACGTCGCGATCCTCCGGTGCGACGTTGAAGTCGCCGACCACCAACACCTGCGGGTGTCGGCCGAGTTCCGCCGCGAGGAATCGCTCGAGCGCTGCGTACCACGTCAGCTTGTACGCGTACTTGTCGGAGCCGACCGTCTGGCCGTTCGGCGCGTACACGTTGATCAGGCGGACATCGCCGATCGTGGCGCCGATCAACCGCCGTTGCGGGTCCTCGAACCCCGGCAAGCCCGTGACCACGTCGTCGATCGGCAGGCGCGCCAGGATCGCGACCCCGTTGTAGGTGCGCTGTCCCGCATGGGCCTCTCGATACCCCAGCGCCTCGATCTCGGCCCGGGGGAACGCCTCGTCGACGAGCTTCGTCTCCTGCAACGCGACGACGTCGAGCGGGTTCGCGGCGAGCCACTGCGCGAGCTGCGGCAACCGGACTCGCAGCGAATTGACGTTCCAGGTCGCGAACGTGACCGCGGCGGTGGACGCGTCCGGGCGACCCGCGGGCGCCCCTGCGCTCATCCGCCGACGCCCGTCTGGCGCAGCAGCGCCCTCACGTCCGGTTCGCGGCCGCGGAACGCGACGAACGCGTCCATCGCATCGAGCCCGCCGCCGCGCACGAGGATCGAGTCGTGGAAGCGCGTCGCGGTATCGAGATCGAACACGCCGGCCTCCTCGAACGCCTCGAACGCATCCGCCGCCAGCACCTCGGCCCACTTGTAGCTGTAATACCCGGCCGCGTAGCCGCCGGAGAACACGTGCGTGAAGCTCGATGGCAAACGGTTGAATTCGGCCGTCGGCGTGACCGCGACGCGCCGGCGCACCTCGGCGAGCGTCGCCGCGACGTTCGCGCCACGGCTCGGGTCGTAGTTCGCGTGCAGCTCCAGGTCGAAGGACGCGAGCTCGACCTGGCGGAGCGTGTCGAGGGCGGCGTGGAACGTCCGCGATCCGACCAGCCGTTGCAGGAGCGCGGCCGGCAGCGGCTCCGCGCGGTCGACGTGCGCCGAGATCAAGGGCAGCACTTCGGGCCGCCAGACGTAGTTCTCCATGAACTGGCTCGGCAGCTCGACCGCGTCCCAGGACACGCCGTTGATGCCCGCGATGCTCGGATAGGACACCTCGGTCAGCATGTGGTGCAGACCGTGTCCGAACTCGTGGAACAGCGTACGAACGTCGTCGTGCGTCAACAGCGACGGAGTCGTGCCGACCGGCGACGGGAAGTTGCAGACGAGGTACGCAACCGGCAGCGCGTGCCCGGTCGGCAGCCGCTTCGCGATCACGCACTCGTCCATCCATGCGCCGCTGCGCTTCTGCGGGCGCGCGTAGGGATCGAGATAGAAGCCCGCGATCCGTCGTCCGGCGCCGTCCTCGACGTCGAAGTAGCGGACCGCGGGATCCCATACGGCGACGTCGGAACGCTCGCGCACCCGGACTCGGTAGAGCCTCGCGGCGACCTCGAACAGCCCGTCCAGCACCTTCGGCAGCGGGAAGTACGGGCGCAGTTCTTCCTGCGATACGTCGAAGCGGTGCCGCTTGAGCCGCTCGGAATAGAACGCGATGTCCCAAGGATCGAGCCGGCGTCCGGCGAATCGCTCGAGTTCGGCGAATTCCGCGAGGGCCGCGGGACGATAGCGTTCGGCGAGATCCGCGAGGAACCGGCGGACCTGCTCCCGGGTCTTCGCCATTCGCGTCGACAGGGCGTAGTCGACGAAGGTGTCGAAGCCGAGCAGTCGAGCGAGCTCGTGGCGCAACGCCAGGATTTCCTCGATCAGCGGCCCGTTGTCGTAGCGATTCGCGGTCGGGCCCCGATCCGACGCGCGCGTGACCCAGGCCTCGTAGATCTCGCGCCGGAGCGCGCCGTTCTCCGCGCCGTTCATCACCGCCACGTAGGTCGGCTGATCGAGGCGCAGCCGCCAGCCGCTGCGGCCGACCGCAGCGGCGTCCGCGGCCGCCCGCGCGACGAAGTCCGGCGGGAGTCCCGCGAGCTGCGCCGGGTCGTCGATCGTCAGCTCGTAGGCGCGAGCCGAATCGAGGACGTTCTCGGCGAACGTCGCACCGAGCGTCGCGAGGCGCTGCAGGATCGCGCGCAGGCGTGCCTGGCGATCGGCAGGCAGGTCGACGCCCGCGAGCCGGAAATCGCGCAGGGCGTTCGTGATCAGCTGGCGCGCTTCCGCCGGCAGACCCGGGCCTTCGCGCTCGTAGATGCGGCCGTACGCCGCTGCGAGCGCCGCGCTCTGACCGAGCTCGGCCGCGTACTCGGCGAGCAGCGGAACGCACTCGTTGTAGGCCGCGCGCAGCTCGGGCGTGTTCGCGACGCCGTTCAGATGGCTGATCGGGGAGAACGTGCGACTCAGGCGATGGTTCGCATCCTCCAACGGGACCACCACGCTCGCGAAGCGCGGCTCCGGTTGCGCCGTGACGGCGGCGATCAGCGCTCGATTGTCCGCGAGCACCTGTTCGAGCGCCGGCCGCGCGTGTTCCGCGCGGATGCGATCGAACGGCGGCAGGTCGGTCGTTTCCAGGAGGGGGTTGGTCACGCGGTCGCTTCCGGTCGGCGGTTGGTCGCGGCGGCGTCGTCGATGCGCCGCGGGCAAAGCAGTATATCATTGCGGCGCGGATCCCTCGGGATGGAGTCTCTCGTGTCGGCGCAATCTCTCGATCTCGTCGTCGTCGGCGGCGGCAGTGGCGGCCTCGCCTGTGCTCAGCGAGCGGCCGAGTACGGCGCGAAGGTGGCCCTGATCGAATCGCATCGCCTCGGCGGGACCTGCGTGAACGTCGGCTGCGTGCCGAAAAAGGTGATGTGGAACGCGACCCAGGTCGCCGCCGCGATCGCCGACGCGCAGGATTACGGCTTCGACGTCGCGCCGGGCGAGCACGACTGGCTCGCGCTCAAGGGCAAGCGCGACGGCTACGTCGCGCGCTTGAACGCGATCTACGAGCGCAACCTCGCGGCGAAAGGCGTCGAGTACGTCGCCGCGCGCGCGACCTTCCTCGACGCGGGCACCGTCGAGGCCGCCGGCCGTCGATTCAAGGCACGGCACTTCGTGATCGCGACCGGCGGCCGGCCGATCGTACCGGCGCTGCCGGGAGCCGAGTACGGCATCGATTCGGATGGATTCTTCGCGCTCGAGCAGCGACCGGACCGCGTTGCGATCGTCGGCAGCGGCTACGTCGCGTGCGAGCTCGCGGGGGCGTTCCACGGGCTCGGCGCGGCCGTCGATCTGTTCGTGCGCAAGGATCGGCCCTTGACTCACTTCGACGAGATGCTCGGCGAGGCGTTGCTGCGCGAGATGCGCGCCCAAGGGATCGCCGTTCACACCCACGTCACGCCCGCGGCCGTCCGCAAGAGCCGCGACGCGCTCGCACTGCTCGCGACGGACGATCGCGAGTTCGAGGGATTCGACGCGCTGCTGTGGGCGATCGGACGGCGCCCGAACGTCGCGGATCTCGGGCTCGAGCGCGTGGGCCTGCGCCTCGATCCCGCGGGCTTCGTGGTCACCGACGAGTTCCAGGACACCGACGTCGCCGGAGTGCACGCGATCGGTGACGTGACGGGCCGGGCCGCGCTCACCCCGGTCGCGATCGCCGCGGGCCGGCGCCTCAGCGATCGCCTGTTCGGCGGCGCGAAGGATCGACGTCTCGACTACGACGGCATTCCGACCGTCGTGTTCACGCACCCGCCGATCGGCACGATCGGCCTGTCCGAAGCCGAGGCCCGCGCGCGCCACGGCGACGCAGTCCAGGTCTACCGATCGGATTTCGTCGGCATGTACCACGCGGTGACCGCGCGCAAGCCGCGCACCGACATGAAGCTCGTCTGCGCGGGTCCGCAGCAGCGGATCGTCGGATGCCACGTGATCGGTGCCGGAGCCGACGAGATGCTGCAGGGGTTCGCGGTGGCGATCCGCATGGGCGCGACCAAGCGCGACTTCGACGACACGGTCGCGATCCATCCGACGAGCGCCGAAGAACTCGTGACGATGCGGTGACGGGGATGGCGATCCGCGAATACCAGGGATTCCGGCCCGTGATCGGCGCCCGCGTGTACGTCGACGAGACGGCCGTGGTGATCGGCCGGGTCACGCTCGGCGACGACGCGTCGGTGTGGCCGCTCGCGGTGCTGCGGGGCGACGTCGAGCGCATCGACGTCGGCGCGCGCACGAACGTGCAGGATGGTTGTGTGCTGCACGTGGTCCACGACGGACCCTACACGCCGGGCGGCATCGGTTTGCGGGTCGGTGCGGACGTGACCGTGGGGCACAAAGCGGTGCTGCACGCCGCGACGATCGGCGACCGCTGCCTGATCGGCATGGGAGCGATCGTGCTGGACGGCGCCGTGATCGCCGACGAAGTGGTGGTCGGCGCCGGCAGCGTCGTGCCGCCGGGCAAGACCCTCGCGACCCGGGGGCTGTATCTCGGCAATCCCGCGCGCCGGGTGCGGGAACTCAGCGAACTCGAGATCGAGGGCTTGGTCTACGGCGCGCGCCAGTACGTCGTGCTGAAGGATCGGTACCGCGGGACGCCGTGACCGCGGCGCCGCCGCGAAGGCGGCGCGTCGGCGGATCAGCGGAACGGCGCGAGCGCCGCGAGCACCGGGCGGGTGTCCGGGCGCTTGCCGCGCCACAGCGCGAACGCCGTGGCCGCCTGCTCGACCAGCATTCCCCAGCCTTTCTCGACCCGACCCGCGTGCTGGGCGCGGGCCCAGCGCGTGAACGTCGTCTCGCCACGGCCGTAGGCCATGTCATAACACGCGGTGTGCCGATCGACGGTGCCCGGCGGCAATTCCGGCATCTCGCCGGCGAGCGAGGCGGAGGTCCCGTTCACGACCAGGTCGAACGGTGGGCCGTCGATGTCCGCGAAGCCGCAGGCCGTGACCGCGCCGAGATCACGGAACTCCGCGGCCAGCGTGCGTGCGCGCGCCGGCGTGCGGTTGGCGATCACGATCTCGCGCACCCGCCGCTCGAGCAGCGGGCCGAGCACGCCGCGCACCGCGCCGCCGGCGCCGAGCAACAGGACCCGCTGATCGGCGAGGGCGAAGCCGAGGTTGTGCTCGAGATCGGTCACGAGGCCGATGCCGTCGGTGTTGTCGCCGAGCAGCGTCGCGTCGTCGCGCAGCGCGATCGCGTTCACCGCCTGTGCGCGGGCCGCGCGCGGCGTCAACTCATTGACGAGTTCGGCGGCGGCCTGCTTGTGCGGGACCGTGACGTTCAGTCCGCGAACGCCGCTCGTCAACAAGCGCAGCGCCTCGCGGCGGAACTCCTCGGGCAAGAAATCGTACAAGCGGTAGACGATGTTCTCGCCGGTCGCCTTCGCGAACATGCCGTGAATGAACGGCGACCAACTGTGGGCGACGGGATGACCGGCGAGACCGTACTGGTCCGGTGCGTTGCCGCCGTCCGCGTGGGTCACGGCTGCAACCATTCCGCCGCGCGCTTCGCGAAGTAGGTCAGGATGCCGTCCGCCCCGGCCCGCTTGATCGCGGTGAGGGTCTCGAGCGCGATCGCTCGCTCGTCGATCCAGCCGTTGTGCGCGGCGGCCATGATCATCGAGTATTCGCCGCTCACCTGGTAGGCGAACGTCGGCATCCCGAAGCGTTCCTTGACCCGGCGGATCACGTCGAGATACGGCAGCGCGGGCTTCACCATCACCATGTCGGCGCCTTCGGCGACGTCGAGCGCGACCTCGCGCAGCGCTTCGTCGCTGTTCGCGGGATCCATCTGGTAGGTGTGCTTGTTGCCCTTGCCGAGCTGACCCGCCGAGCCGACGGCTTCGCGAAACGGTCCGTAGAACGCCGACGCGTACTTCGCCGCGTACGCGAGGATGCGGGTGTGCACGAGGCCCGCCGCCTCGAACGCGTCGCGGATCGCCGCGATGCGGCCGTCCATCATGTCCGACGGCGCTACCGCGTCGGCGCCCGCGTCCGCGTGCGAACGGGCCTGGCGCACGAGCGTCTCGACGGTCAGATCGTTCATCACGTACCCCGACGCGTCGATCAAGCCGTCCTGCCCGTGGGTCGTGAACGGATCGAGCGCGACGTCGGTGATCACCCCGAGATCCGGGAACTCCTTCTTGACCGCGCGCACCGCGCGCTGGGCGATCCCGTCCGGATTCCACGCCTCGCGCGCGTCGAGCGTCTTCTTCGCCGTCGGCGTGACCGGGAAGATCGCGATCGCCGGGACACGCAGCTTCGCGAGCGCTTCGCACTCGGCGAGCAGCAAGTCGACCGACAAGCGATCGATCCCCGGCATCGACGGGACCGGCTGGCGCTCACCGCGCCCCTCGACCACGAACACCGGATAGATCAGCGCGTCGACGGTGAGCTGGGTTTCCCGCATCAGGCGGCGCGAGAACTCGTCGCGGCGCATGCGCCGCAGGCGCGTCGCGGGATATCGACCGGAGGTTTCGCTGATCACTTCACAGTCCTGCCTTCACCAAAAGATCGACGATGCGGCGCACGCTCGCGGCGAGCGCGGGATGGTCGGCCTCGAACTGCACCGCGAGCGATTCGAGCCGATCCGCGACCGACTCCGGCGCCGTGGACGGGCTCGCCGGTACGGTCGGGGAGTGCGTTGCCGGGCGTTCGAGGAGCCGCGCGATGTCTTCCATGACCTTGACGAGCAGCCCCCGCAGCCGCGGGTCGGCCGCGCGGGCGTCGGCGAGCTCGGCGTGCAGTGCCGCGAGTTGTTTGCGTAGCTGGTCGGTGTCCATTCGAGTCTCCTGCGCTGGCGCGCTCATTGTGCCATCCGTTCGCCCGTCAGGCGCGCGACCTGCGCGTACCCGGCGCCGTCGGCGGCGAGGTGCCGGTGGATCGCGGCGTAGATCTCGCCGAGCCGCGCATCGAGCCCGAACGGCGGGTTCACGATCGCGAGACCGCTGCCGATGAGACCGGTGGCGCCGCCGTCGGGATAGATCGCGAGTTCCGCGCTCAGGATCTTCGGAATTCGCAGCGACTCGAGCCGCGCGAGCGCGGTCCGCCGCTGTCCCTCGTCCAGGATCGGGTACCAGATCAGGTACAGCCCGGTGGGCCAGCGCCGGTAGCCTTCCATGAACGCGCGCAGCAGCGTACGCCATTCCCCGACCACTTCGTACGGTGGATCGATCAACACCAGGCCGCGACGCTCGATGGGCGGCAACAGCGCCTTCAACGCGGCGTAGCCGTCGGCGACCTCGACGCGTACCCGGGGCTTGCCGCGGACCGCGCGCTGCGCGGCACGCGCCTCGGCGGGCACGGCTTCGACGAGGATCGCGCGGTCCTGCGGGCGCAGTGCCGCCGCGATCAAGGCCGCCGATCCCGGGTAGCGCGCGAGGCGCGCTCCCGCGCGCGCGCCGATCGCGGCGAAATAGTTCGCGAGCGCGGGTTCGTTCGCGCCGCGTGCGAGCAGGCGCAGCACGCCGCGCTCCGCCTCGCCGGACTTGCGCGATTCCGCCGAGCGCAAATCGTAGACCGCGCGACCCGCATGGGAGTCGAGCGCGAAGAACGCGGTGTCCTTGCGCTGCAGCGCCGCCAGGCACTCGATCAGCGCCGCGTGCTTCGCGACGTCGGCGAAATTGCCCGCATGATACAGATGCCGGTAGTTCATCGACGGCTGGGCGCGCGCGTGGTCACGCGAGCTCGGTCAGATAGTCCCGCGGTCTCAGGTAGCGCTCCGCGAGTTGCGCTTCCGGCGAGCCGGGCGCCGGCTGCCAATCGTACTCCCAGCGCACGAGCGGCGGCAGCGACATCAGGATGGACTCGGTGCGTCCGCGCGATTGCAGTCCGAACAGCGTGCCGCGATCGTAGATCAAGTTGAACTCCACGTAGCGACCCCGACGAACCAGTTGGAACTGCCGCTCGCGCTCCGTGTACGGGGTGTCCTTGCGCCGCTCGAGGATCGGTAGATAGCCGAGCAGGAACCGATCGCCGACGCTGCGTAGCAGCGCGAAGCAGCGATCGAAGCCGCCCTCGCTGAGATCGTCGAAGAACAAGCCGCCGACGCCGCGGGTCTCGGCGCGGTGCGGCAGATAGAAGTAGCGGTCGCACCAGTCCTTCCAGCGCTCGTAGAGCCCGGCGCCGAAGGGCGCGCAGGCCTCGTGGGCGTTGCGGTGCCAGTGCAGCACGTCGGCGTCGAACGGGTAGTACGGCGTCAGGTCGAAGCCGCCGCCGAACCACCAGAGCGGGTCCGCCGCCGGGGGCGTCGCGACCAGGAACCGGAGGTTCGCGTGGGTCGTCGGCACGTACGGGTTGCGCGGGTGAAACACGAGCGACACGCCCACCGCCTCGAACGGTGCGCCCGCGACCTGCGGGCGTTGTTGGGTCGCCGAGGGCGGCAGGTGGGTGCCGCGAACGTCGGAAAAATTGATTCCCGCGCGTTCGAAGAGGCGTCCTTCGGTGAGGATGCGGCTCTCGCCGCCGCCGCCCTCGTCGCGCCGCCAGGCGTCGCGACGGAAACGCGAGCCGTCCGCCGCTTCGATCGCATCGGTGATCCGTTGCTGCAGGGCGAGCAGGTATTCGCGCACCGCGGCGCCGGCGGTCTCGCGCGTCCAACCGGGCGAGTCGCGCAGCGCGCTCACGGGCTCAGGCCTCGCCGGCCATCAGGCCGTCACGAGGTCCGACCGGCCGCGGTCCGCGCGCGCGGCGTGCCCTTGCGTTTCGCGGTGCCCGTCTTCGCCGCCGCGGCCCGCCGGACGGCTTTCTTCGGCGTCTTGCCGCGCGCGGCGATCGGGCTCCGCGGGCTGCGCGGCGACGGGGTCGCCGCACCGGTCGCGAGGCTCGCGGACTTCGCCGCGGTGCGGGTCGAGCCGGCGGTCGACGCGCGCCGCGGCGGGCGCGGACGCGCGTCCGCGGTCGGCTCGCTCGCGGCCGTCGCCTTCGCGCCGGTCGTCTTCGCGACGGTCCCCTTCGCGCCGGCCGCCTTGCGTTTCCACTTGCCGAAGCTGCGTGCCGGCGCCGCCGCGAGCAAGCTCTGGCACTCCTCGAGGGTCAGCGTCTTCGGATCGCGGTCCTTCGGGATCTTCGCGTTGCGCGCTTTGTCGGTGATGTACGGACCGTAGCGGCCGTTCAGCACCTGGATGCCGGCATCCGGAAAATCGAGGATCAGCCGGTTCGCATCGGCGATCTCCTTCTCGCGGATCACCTCGAGCGCGCGCTCCGGGGTGATCGTGTAGGGATCGTCGACCTTCAGCGACGCGTACTTGGCGCCGTACTTGAGATAGGGCCCGAAGCGGCCGACGTTCGCGACGATCGGTTCGCCCGCCGGCGTCGACCCGAGGGTGCGCGGCAGCTTGAAGAGTTCGAGCGCCTCGGCGTGGGTGATCGTGTCCATCTTCTGGCCCGGACGCAGGCCGGCGAAGCGTGGCTTGTCGGGATCGTCCTTCGTGCCGATCTGCACGAACGGGCCGAACCGGCCCATCCGTACGCTCATCGGCTTGCCGCTCGCCGGGTCGATCCCGAGGTCGCGGGCTTGCGCGACCTCGTCGCGGCTCACGGTGGCCTCGGTGTGCTGCACCCGCTCGATGAACGGCTTCCAGAACCGTTCGAGCAGCGGCACCCACTCCTGCTCGCCCGACGCGATCGCGTCCAGCGAGTCCTCCATCCGCGCGGTGAAGTCGTAGTCGACGTAGGTCGTGAAGTACAGCGTGAGGAATCGGCTCACGATCTTGCCGATGTCGGTTGCGGTGAACCGCCGATTGTCGATCTCGACGTATTCGCGATCGCGCAGCGTCGAGATGATCGATGCGTAGGTCGACGGCCGGCCGATGCCGTATTCCTCGAGTGCCTTCACGAGCGAGGCTTCGGAATATCGGGGGGGCGGTTCCGTGAAGTGCTGCGAGGGCAAGAGCGAACGCAAGGTCACGCGGTCGCCCGCGCGCATCGCCGGCAGCACGTGATCCGAGTCGTCCTGCACCGCGTCGTCCAGCCCCTCCTGGTAGACCGAGATGTAACCGGGCTTGACGAGCGTCGAACCCGTGGCGCGCAGCACGTGACGGCCCGCGCCGTCCGGACCCGCGAGCAGGTCGACCGTGACCGTATCGAACACCGCCGGCGCCATCTGGCACGCGACGGTGCGCTTCCAGATCAACGAGTACAGTCGATACTGGTCGGACTCGACCTTGCCCTCGAGCAGCGCCGGCAGGATCGTCGCCGCGGTCGGCCGAATCGCCTCGTGCGCTTCCTGGGCGTTCTTCGCCTTCGTCCGGTAGGCGCGCGGCTCCTCGGACAATCCCTCGCGGCCGTAGAGTTCGACGATCACGTCGCGAATCTGTCCGACCGCTTCCTGGGCGAGGTTCAGCGAGTCGGTGCGCATGTACGTGATCAGGCCCACCGCGCCGTCGCCGATGTCGACCCCCTCGTACAGTTGCTGGGCGACCCGCATCGTCTTCTGAGCGCTGAAGCCGAGTTTCCGGGCGGCTTCCTGTTGCAGCGTCGACGTCGTGAACGGCGGCGCGGGATTGCGGCGCCGCTGTTTGCGCTCGACCTCGCGGACCGTGAGCGTGCCGCCGGCCGCCCGCGTGACGGTTTGCTCGACCTCGCGCGCCGCCGCCTCGCTCGTGAAGCTGAACTGCTCGACCTTCGCGCCGCGGTACTCGATGAGCTTGCCGGGGAATCGTTGCTCGCCGTGATCGAGTTCCGCGTCGATCGTCCAGTACTCGCGCGGGCGGAACGCCGCGATCTCTTCCTCGCGTTCGCAGATCATCCGCAACGCCGGGCTCTGCACGCGGCCCGCCGACAGACCGGGACGCACCTTCTTCCACAGCAGCGGCGAGAGGTTGAAGCCGACCAGGAAATCGAGCGCCCGTCGCGCCTGCTGGGCGTTGACCAGGTCGAGCGACAGGTCGCGCGGGTGCGTCATCGCCTCGCGCACCGCGTTCTTCGTGATCTCGTAGAACACCACGCGACGCACCCGTTTGCCCTCGAGCGCGCCCTTCGCCTTCAGCAGTTCGTGCAGATGCCAGGAGATCGCCTCGCCCTCGCGATCCGGGTCGGTCGCGAGGTACAGCACGTCGGCCTTGCGCAGCGCCCGCAGGATCGCGTCGACGTGCTTCTGGTTGCGCTCGACGATCTGGTACTTCATCGCGAAGTGATGCGCCGGATCGACCGCGCCTTCCTTCGGTACGAGGTCGCGGACGTGACCGTACGACGCGAGCACCTCGTGGTCCTTCCCGAGGTACTTCTTGATGGTCTTCGCCTTCGCGGGCGATTCGACGATGACGAGGTTCGCGCTCAAGGACGTGTTCAGTGAAGCGCTTCGCCGCGTTCCTCGAAGACGAGGTCTTCCATTCGCGCGTACGCCGATTCCTGGCCCGGTTGGCTGAACAGCACCATCAGCACGACCCATTTGACTTGTTCGATGTCGATCTCGTCGGCGTCGAGCGCCATGAGTCGGTCGATCACGACTTCGCGCTGCGTCGCGGAAAGGATCCGCAGGTTCTCCAGGTGCATGAGGTAGCCGCGCACGTCGGTGTCGAGGCGCAACAATTCCTGGCCGCTGAACACCCGTACCGCGCGCGCCGTCGCCTGCGCGACCTGGCCGAGCGGATCGCCGGACAGGCCGTCGAGCCACTCGAGTGCCCGCCCGACCTCGAGTTCGGCGAAGCCCGCGCTCTCCAGCTCGGTTTTCAGCGTCTGCCGGTCCGGCCGCGGCGCTTCGTCCGCGCTCATGTAATGCTCGAACAGGTAGATCAGCAGATCGAGAACGCTATCTTTCACTCCATCCGCTCCTGGCGACACGGGAATAGCGGCCGCCGGGGGCAGCCTGAACGTGGCCTTCGAGCTCGAGAATCAGCATCATCGAGGAGACGGCCTCGGCTTTGAACCCGGTTCTCGCGACCAGGGTATCGACGTCCGCCGG
>JAJYFF010000105.1 GCA_021785405.1 Pseudomonadota bacterium
GCCCGGCACGTCTGCCACGGCGTCGAGAGCGTGGCGGGGATGCGCGCGAAGCTGCGCACCGTGCCGCCGGTCAGCGCGACGATCGACACCCCGGCGCCGGCCGTGCCCGACTCGGGCCCGCCGTACGCGAGCCACGAGGATCTCGCGCAGTGCGCCGGTCTGGTGCTCGGCAGCCCCACCCGCTTCGGCAACATGGCCGCGCCGCTGAAGTACTTCCTCGACGGCACGAGCGCGCTGTGGCTCTCCGGCGCGCTCGTCGGCAAGCCGGCGGGCGTGTTCACGTCGACGCAGACGATGCATGGCGGGCAGGAATCGACGCTGATCACGATGATGCTCCCGCTGCTCCATCACGGGATGTACCTGGTCGGCCTGCCGTTCACGGAGGCGGCGCTCGGCTCGACCCAGGCGGGCGGCACGCCGTACGGGGCGAGTCACGTCGCGGGCGCGTCGGGCCGCGCGGATCTCGCCGACGGCGAGCGCGAACTCGCCCGCGCGCTCGGTGCGCGCGTCGCCGCGCTGGCTTCGCGCCTGTGCCGCGATGCGTGAGCCGACCCCGGCGGCTGGCCGCGCACGCGTCATCGCGCTCGGCGCCTGGGCCGCGGTCGCCGCGAGCCTGCTCGCGTGGCCGCTCGCCGGCTACCCGTGGCGCCTGTGCGCGCTCGCGACGCTGCCGCTGCTCGCGCCGCTGCACGGTCTCGCGACCGGTCGTCGGTACACCTACGCGTGGGCGACGTTGTTCGCGGTCGCCTATCTCGTGTTCGCGCTGACCGAGGTGCTCGCGAACCCGGCGGCGCGCTGGGTCGCGGGCGCCAGCCTGCTGCTCGTGTTCACGTGGTTCTGCACTATGATCGCGTACCTTCGATTCTCTCGAGCGCCGCGCGAATGAACGGCACCGTCAGTCGGCGCTGCGCGGCGAGCGAGGCCTGGTCCAACGCGTCGAGCAGCGCGAGCAGCGACCGCAGATCGCGCGCCTGGCGACGCATCAGGTAATCGACGGTCTCCGCGGGCAATTCGATGCCGCGCCGCTCGGCCCGCCGCCGCAGCGCCTCGATCCGCCCCGCCTCGTCGAGATCCCGGAGCTGGTAGACGACGCTCGCCGCGGCACGCGAGCGCCAGTCGTCGAGCGCCCACGCCGGGGTGCGCGGCGCGGCGCGCGCAGCGAAGATCATCCGGGTCCCGAGATCGGTGCAGGCGTTGTACAGCGCGAACAACGCGCGCTCCCAGCGGGTGTCGCCGGCGATCGCGTCCACCGCGTCGATGCACACGAGGCCGGCGCGCTCGAAGCCCGCGAGCGCTTCCGCGGGCAGGGCGTCGTCGGGCTCGAGCGAGAGATACGCCGCCGGGGCGCCCACCGCCGCACAGGCGGCCTGCAACAGATGACTCTTTCCCGAGCCCGAGGGGCCCCACAGCCAAATCGACGGCGCCGCGCCGGCGCGAACCGCCGCGACCGGTTCGGCGTTCGCGCCGACCACGAAGGTCGCGAACGTCGCCTCGTCGCGCAAGCGGATCCCGAGCGCGAGTTGCCTCATCGAACGGCCTCGGCCCGCGCCGCCTGGCCTGCCGCCCGCCCATACGTGAGCACGTAGTCGATGCCGCTCACCGTCGTCGTGACCAGGGTCAAGGCGCCGAGCGCGGTCTCGGCCCACGAAGGGGGCCAGCCGAACTCGCGCCGCACGACCACGCAGAGCACGAAGCCGAGCTGGCACAAGGTGTTCAATTTGCTGATCACGCTCGGACGCACCCGCAACGGCCCGAAGCGCAGGCGGTAAGCGATCGCGCCGGTGACGAGCAGCAGGTCCCGGCCGACCGCGACCGCCATCAACCACAACGGCACGCCTCCCTGCAGCGCCAGCGTGACGAACACCGTCGCGACCAGGAGCTTGTCGGCCGCCGGATCGAGCAGCGCCCCGAGCTTCGTCTGCCACGCGAAGTGCTTCGCGAGGAAGCCGTCCACGCCATCCGACGCGGTCGCGACGAGGATCAGGCCGATCGCGGTCGGCCAGTGCTGGTGGGCGAGCGCGAGCCCGATCGGCGCCACCAGCACGATACGGATCGCGCTGATCGCGTTCGGCAATTGGCGAAGCCACGCGCCCACGCGAGCCCCGCGTCGATCACTGGCGCAGGCGGTAACGCAACTCGCCACCGGCACCCGGCGCCGCGGCCGGCTGCAGCGCGCCGTCCAGCGAGAGCATCCGCACCAGCGGACCCGCGCCGCCGCGCACGAGCAGCCGCCAGCGCACCTGGTCGCCGTGAACCGCGAGCACCGCGAGCCGCGACACCGAGGTCATCGACGCGAACAGGCGTTGCACGCGGGCGTAGTCGGCGAGCGTGCGCACGCCGTCGACCGCGACCTCAACCGGCACGGTCGCGCCGTTCACCGCGTAGATCGACGCGTACGCGTCGGCGGCGCGATCCACGCCGGCGGCGACGCCGGTCGTCTGCGCGGTCTCGGTCGGGTCCTCGAACAGCCATTGCACCGAGGCGGTCGCGCTGGTGTCGGTCGCGTGACCGATCAGCAGCGCGTCGGCGCCGGCGCGCGTCGCGTCGGCGAGCAGCGTGCGCGGATCGGCCTGCAGCACGTTCGCGTCGCTGAGGCCGTCGGCTTGCAGTTGCTGCGCAGTCGGCCAGTGCAGCTCGATCCCGCGCAGCGCCGCCTGCGCATCGATCGCGCTCTTCAGGTCCGAGGTGGCGTCGCTCGTGACGATCGTCGCGGCGCCGGTCCCCGCGCCGGGCACGGTCAACAGCACGAACGTGACCGGCCGGGTTCGACCCCAGATCGGCGCGCCGATGCCGGCGAGCCAGCGCTCGATCGCGCCGCCGTCGAAGCCGACGACGAGCCGGCCGTCGACGGCGTAGCGATACTGCTGGACGTAGCGATTCGCCGTCGCGACGAGCGGCGCGTACGCCGGGTCGTTCGCGGCGCCGAGGCGTCCGGTCACGCGCACGAGCACGACCTGCATCGCCTCCCGGAACCCGGTGTCGCGGCTCGCGTCCGTGCGGTCGGGAACCTGGACCGCGACTTGGTAGAGGTCGATGCGCTGTTCCGCGCGCGCCGGCGGCGCCTGCGCGACCACGGCCAGCAGGCCGAGCAGCGCGAGCAGCGCGCGCCCGCCGAACGAGAAGCTTGGATATCGAATTTTCGTCATTTGCCGATCGCCGAGCACGGGTCTGACCGTGGTGTAAAATACCACAGCCCACCGGCTCCGCCGCCTCGGCGGGTCCTCGGAACGCGCCAGGAATGCTGATGAACGATCCAACGCCACTGACCTACCGTGCCGCCGGCGTCGACATCGACGCGGGCGACGAGCTCGTCGAACGCATCAAACCGCACGTGCGCCGCACGATGCGCCGGGAGGTGCTCGGCGGCATCGGCGGATT
The DNA here is from genome assembly GCA_021785405.1 of Pseudomonadota bacterium. Classification (GTDB taxonomy): domain Bacteria; phylum Pseudomonadota; class Gammaproteobacteria; order Steroidobacterales; family Steroidobacteraceae; genus Bog-1198. Next base: position 3,379 of record JAJYFF010000105.1, read on the forward strand.
CGGCGCGCTGGTCGAGGTGCCGGTCGACCGCTACCGCCGGCCGGTCCTCGTGTCCGGTACGGACGGCGTCGGCACGAAATTGCGGCTCGCGATCGACTTCGCGCGGCCGGACACGGTCGGGATCGACCTGGTCGCGATGTGCGCGAACGACGTGGTCGTGCAGGGCGCGGAACCCTTGTTCTTCCTCGACTACTTCGCGACCGGAAAGCTCGACGTCGCGACCGGCGAACGATTGATCGCCGGGATCGCGGAGGGGTGCGTGCAGGCCGGTTGCGCGCTCGTCGGCGGCGAGACCGCGGAGATGCCGGGGATGTACCACGGCGCCGACTACGATCTGGCGGGGTTTTGCGTCGGCGTCGCGGAGAAGGACGCGCTGATCGACGGCGCGGCGACCCGCGCCGGCGACGTCGTGATCGGACTCGCCTCCTCCGGCGCCCACTCGAACGGCTATTCGCTGATCCGGCGGATCCTCGAGCGCAGAGGCGCCGATCCGCAGACCCCCGTCGGCGGCACGCCCTTGATCGATCGGCTGATGGCGCCGACCCGGATCTACGTGAAGGCCGTGCTCGAACTGCTACGGCGGGTTCCCGTGCACGGGATCGCGCACGTGACCGGCGGTGGGCTCGTGGAGAACCTGCCGCGCGTGATCCCGGCAGGACTCGAGGTACTGCTGCGGCGTGCGGCCTGGCCGCGCGACCCGTTGTTCGACTGGCTGCAAGCGCAGGGCGGCGTCGCGGAGGCGGAGATGCTGCGGGTGTTCAACTGCGGCATCGGCATGACCGTGCAGGTGGCGCCCGGCGACGTCGACCGGGCGCTCGCGGCGCTGCGCGCCGCCGGCGAGACCGCGTTCGCGATCGGCGAAGTGCGCGCCGGCGATCGCGGCGTCCTCGTCGCATGAGTGATCCCTGCTCGGTGCTGATCCTGATCTCGGGACGCGGCTCGAACATGCGCTCGCTGATCGAGCGCAGCCGCGACCGCGAGTCGGCCTACCGCGTCGGCGCGGTGCTGGCGGATCGGGCCGACGCGGGGGGTCTCGCGATCGCCGCGCAGTCCGGGATCGACACCGAAGTGCTCGTGCCACGTCCGGGCGCCGACCGCGAGGATTACGGCCGCGCGCTCGCGGCCGCGGTCGCGCGCCGCGCGCCGGACCTGATCGCCCTCGCCGGCTTCATGCGGATCCTCTCCCCCGCGTTCGTCGCCGAATACGCCGGCCGGATCCTCAACATCCACCCGTCGCTGCTGCCGAAATACCCGGGCTTGCACACGCACCGCCGCGCGCTCGCGGCGGGCGACGCCGAGCACGGCGCGACCGTGCACTTCGTGACCGCC
>JAJYFF010000044.1 GCA_021785405.1 Pseudomonadota bacterium
CCGCGGCCGAGAGCGCGGCGACGTCGGTGATGCGCAGCAGCGGATTGCTCGGGGTCTCGATCCACACGAGCGCGGGCCGCGCCGCGAGTGCGCTCGCGAGCGCCGCGGGCTCGTTCTGATCGACGAAGTCGACCGCGATCGCGCCCTTCGCGCCGAGCGCGGCGAGCAGCCGGAACGTTCCGCCGTAGCAGTCATGCGGCGCGAGCACCCGCGCGCCGGTCGGCAGGCTCGCGAGCACGAGCGTGACCGCCGCGAGCCCGGTCGCCGTGACCACCGCGCCGGCGCCGCCCTCGAGGTCTGCGATCGCGCGCGCGAGCAGGTCGCGCGTCGGGTTCCCCGAGCGCGTGTAGTCGTACGGGCCGCGCGGTTCGCCGAGGCCGTCGAACGCGAAGTTCGACGACAGGTAGACCGGCGGGACGACCGCGCCGAACTGCTCGTCCGACTCGAGCCCGGCGCGCACCGTGCGGGTGACCGGTCCCGCGCTCACGTCGCGACTCCTTCGCTAAGCGCCCGCGCGACGATCGGGTTCAACATGTCACTCTCCTTCAAGAACGCATCGTGTCCGTACAAGGAATTCACCTCGACGAGCCGGGTCGGCCCGCCGAGACGCGCCGCCAGCGCGCGCACGTCGGCGATCGGCACGAGCTGGTCCTCGTGCACCGCGATCAAGGTCACCGGCACGCGCACCGTCGCCGGATCGATCGCGAACAGGTCGATCGACTCGCTGAGCGCGAGGAACGACTCGGCGCGGTAGCGACGCACGTAATCGTCGCCGCGCGCAAACAGGTAGCGCTCCACCGGGAACACGAACCGGCCGTGCTCGAACGTCGGCGGCCCCCCGAAGCGCTCGGCGAACTCGCTCGCGCTGCGATACGTGGTCATCGCGAGCGCGCGCGCGAGCTTCAGACCCGCGGGGCCGTCGCCGCGCTCGAGCGCCTCGCGCACGATCTGCCGCTGCACGCAGCGCCGTGCGGTCGCGAGCGGCTGCGCACGGTCGGCCGCGCTCACGACGACGAGCCGGCCGACCCGCTCCGGATGGCGCGCCGCGAACGCGAGCGCGACCTGGCCGCCGTAGGAGGCGCCGACGATCGCGTGCAGCGAACCCAGGTCGCGGTGCTGCAGGATCGCGGCAATCGCAGCGGCTTGATCGTACGCGCTTACGCTCGGGAACGGCGCACCGGGCACGGGCGCGGCGCTGTCGCCGGAACCGCCCAGATAGTCGATCCCGAGAACCCGATAGCGGCGACGATCGACGCCCTGACCGTCGCCGACCAGCGCCGACCACCACGCGCCAGGCTCACCCGCGCACACGACGCGATGTCCGGAGATCCCGCCGATCGCCGCGACCAGCGGCGCGCCCGGCGGACCCTCGATGCGGTACGCGACGCGGGCGCGCTCGATCGCGCCGCCGTGATGCATCGGCCACGGCGAAGGCAGTTCGAGGACGTCCTCGAAGACTTCTCGGTGCGGATTCGGGATCGGCGTCACGGCGGTTCTCACTCCTGCAAGGGCTCTCGACAACCCCTGTGGAGCGGCGTCGCGCCCCCCTTGGAGCGGCGTCGCGCTGCGACGTGCCGAGCGGCTCCGGCGGAGCGCGTGCAGCGGCGCGACTCATCTATCGGTGTGGCGCGGGTTCGCGCCGTTCCGCAGGAGTTGGCACCGTTCCGGGCGACGTCGCCGTCGCCCGAGGGTTGCCCCGGCTTCGAAGGGCCTTTCCCTCAGCCGGTCTAGATGAGCGCGCGGGATTCTAGGGAGCGCCGCCCGGGGCGTCAAGCGCCGCGGCGCGCGGATCGGACTTGCGCCGCCTTCGTAATGCTGTACTATTACGCTATTACATTGTTACACGCGGAAGCTCGCACGATGAAGATCAACCGGCCGGTGAGCCATCGCCAGGAGCGCGAGCACGAGCGCTCGCTGTACGGCGCGATCCTCGCGTTGCGCGACCTCGAGGAGTGCCGCAGCTTCTTCCGCGACCTGTGCACGCCGGCCGAGCTGCAGGCGATGGCTGACCGCTGGGCCGTCGCGCTGTTGCTGCGCGAAGGGCTGCCCTACCGCGAGATCCACCGGCAGACCGGCGTCAGCGTGACCACGGTCGGCCGCGTCGCGCGCTTCCTCACGAGCGGCAACGGCGGCTACCGCGCGATCGCGGCCCGCACCCCGCCGGCGCGCGGCGCATGAGCGCCGCGGCGCCGATGCGGCTGCGGATCGCGATCCAGAAGAGCGGCCGCCTGACCGACAGCTCGCTCGACCTGCTCGCGCGGTGCGGCCTGAAGTACACCCGCGGCAAGGACCAGCTGATGTGCTACGGGGAGAACATGCCGCTCGACGTGCTGTTCGTGCGCGACGACGACATCCCGGACCTGGTGCAGGAGGACGTCTGCGACCTCGGGCTCGTCGGGCTGAACGTCGTCGAGGAGAAGCAACTGCGTTTCCAGGCGCGCGGGATCACGCCGCTGTTCGAACGCGTCCGCCCGCTCGACTTCGGTCGCTGCCGCCTGTGCATCGCGGTGCCGGACGGCTTCGAGTACCGCGGCCCGGCCTCGCTCGCGGGCAAGCGGATCGCGACGACCTATCCGTCGATCCTCGCGCGCCACCTCGCCGCGCACGGCGTCGAGGCCACGATCGTCGAACTCTCGGGCGCGGTCGAGATCGCGCCGCGGCTCGGCCGCGCCGACCTGATCTGCGACCTGGTGTCGACCGGATCGACGCTCGCGGCCAACCACCTGCGCGAGGTCGCGACGGTGCTCGAGAGCCAGGCGGTGCTGATCCGCACGCCGGTGCCGCTCGCGCCCGCGAAGCGCGACTGGACCGAGCGGCTGCTGCTGCGGATCGACGGCGTCGAGCAGGTCAAGGGGAGCAAGTACATCATGCTGCACGCGCCGCGCGCGGCCTTGCCCGCGATCGCGAAGCTCCTGCCGGGCAGCGAGGCGCCCACGGTGCTGCCGCTCGACGGTCGCGACGACCGCGTCGCGGTCCACGCGGTCTGCCGCGAGACCGTGTTCTGGGAGACGCTCGAGCAGCTCAAGGCGATCGGCGCCAGCTCGGTGCTCGTGCTCCCGGTCGAGAAGATGCTCGCCTGAGGAGGATGCCGGTCGTGCGAATCCTCGAGTGGCGGCGCGCGAACGCGCGGGAGCGGAACGCGGCGCTGCGGCGCCCGGCACTGCGCGACGCGGCCGCGGTCGACGCCGCCGCGCGCGAGATCATCGCGGCGGTGCGGCGCGGCGGCGACGCGGCGCTGCGCGAATTCACGCAGCGCTTCGACGGCGCCCGCGTCGAGGCCCTGCGCGCGAGCGCCGCGGAGTTCGCGGCCGCGGAGCGCGCGATCGGCCCGGACGCCGTCGCGGCGATCGACACCGCGATCGAGAGCGTCCGCCGCTTCCACGCCGCGCAAGTCGCGCCGCCGATCGTCGTCGAGACCGCCCCCGGCGTGCGCTGCGAGCGGCGCGCCGTCCCGATCGGCGCGGTCGGCTTGTACGTGCCGGCGGGCTCCGCCCCGCTGCCGTCGACCGCGATCATGCTCGCGGTGCCCGCCGCGATCGCCGGGTGCCCGGTACGCATCGTGTGCACGCCGCCGCAGGCAGACGGCGCGGTCCCGGCCGCGGTCCTGGTCGCCGCGCGCCGGGCTGGCGTCGACACGGTGTTCAAGGTCGGCGGCGCGCAGGCGATCGCCGCGATGGCCTACGGCACCGAGAGCGTGCCGAAGTGCGACAAGCTGTTCGGACCGGGCAACGCGTGGGTCACGGCCGCGAAGCTGCAGGTCGCGGCCGACCCGGCCGGCGCCGCCCTGGACCTGCCGGCCGGCGTGACCGAGGTGCTGATCGTCGCCGACGCGAGCGCGCGCGCGGACTTCGTCGCCGCGGACTTGCTCGCGCAAGCCGAGCACGGCGTCGACGCGCAGGCGCTCCTGGTGACCGATGCGCCGGCGCTTGCGACCGCGGTCGCCCGCGAGGTCGAGCGGCGCCGCGGCGCGCTGTCGCGCGGCGCGATCCTCGCGGGCTCGATCCCGCACATGCGCGCGATCGTCGTCGAGTCGATCGCCGCGGCGATCGAGGTCGCGAACGCGTACGCGCCCGAGCACCTGCTGCTGCAGGTCCGCGAGCCGCGCGCCTGGCTCGACTCGGTGCGCAACGCGGGCGCGGTGTTCCTCGGCGCCTGGTCGCCGGAGTCGGTTGGCGACTACTGCGCCGGCCCGAACCACACGCTGCCGACCTACGGCTACGCGCGCAGCCACAGCGGGCTCGGGCTCGAGGACTTCCAGAAGCGGATCACGGTGCAGGAGCTCGAGCCGGCGGGGCTGCGCGGACTCGCGGACGCGACCCGCACGCTCGCCGCGCTCGAAGGGCTCGACGCGCACGCCGCGGCGGTCACGGTCCGGCTCGAGGCGCTCGCGGCGGTGCGCGCATGAACGCGCTCGAGCGGCTCGCACGGCCGGAGATCCTCGCGTTGGAGCCGTACTCGCACGCCGCCTGGCGACCCGCGCTCACCCGCCTGCACGCGAACGAAGCGCCGTGGCGGCCCGCCGGCGATCGCAGCGAGGCGGGCCTGAACCGCTATCCCGAACCGCAACCAGCGGCGCTGGTCGCACGGCTCGCCGCGCTCTACGGCGTCGGCACGGACCGCGTGCTCGTCGGCCGCGGCAGCGACGAGGCGATCGACGTGCTGTCGCGGATCTATCTGCGCGCGGGCGAGGACGCGATCCTGCACTGCCCGCCGACCTTCGGGATGTACCGGGTCGCCGCACGCATCCAGGGCGCGGACGTGGTGGACGTGCCGCTGCGCCGCGAGGACGGCTGGCGGCTCGACCCGGAGCGCGTGCTCGCCGCGTGGACGCCGCGCGTGAAGCTCGTGTACCTGTGCTCGCCGAACAACCCGACCGGCAATCGGCTCGACGCCGGCGCGATCGAGGCGATCGCCGCGGCGCTCGACGGCCGCGCGGTCGTCGTGATCGACGAGGCCTACGCCGAATGGTCCGCGGCGCCGAGCTTCGTACCCCGGATCGACCGCTACGCGACGGTCGCGGTGCTGCGCACGCTGTCGAAGGCGTACGCGCTCGCGGGCGCGCGGGTCGGCGCGCTGCTCGCGCCGTCCCCGTTGATCGAGATCGCGCGCCGGGTGATCCCGCCGTACGCGCTCGCGCAGCCGACGATCGAAGCCGCGCTGGCGGCGCTCGCTCCCGACGCGCTCGCCGTTGCGCGCGAGCGGGTCGCGGCGCTGCTCGCGGAGCGCGACCGGGTCGCGCGCGAGCTCGCGCGCTCGCCGTGGGTCGAGCGCGTGTGGCCGAGCGACGCGAACTTCCTGATGATCGACTGCGTCGATCCCGAGGAGTTGATGCGCCGCAGCCTCGCGGCCGGGTTCATCCTGCGCGACTTGCGCGCGCATCCCTCGCTGCCGCGGAGCCTGCGGGTCACGATCGGTTCGCGCGAACAGAACGACGCCTTGCTCGCGAGTCTTGCGCCGGAGGCGCGCCGATGAGCGGGCGCCGGGTCGTATTCGTCGACCGCGACGGCACCCTGGTGGAGGAGCCACCCGACCAGCAGGTCGATTCGCTGGAGAAGATCCGGTTGCGGCCACGGGTCGTGCCGGCGCTCCTCGATCTCGTGCGCGCGGGCTTCGAGCTCGTGATGGTGACCAACCAGGACGGCCTCGGGACCGAGAGCCTGCCGCGGGAGCGCTTCGAGCCCGTGCATCGGTTCATCCTCGAGCTGTTCGCGTCGCAGGGCATCGCGTTCGCCGCGGTGTTCATCTGCCCGCACTTCCCGACCGAGGACTGCCACTGCCGCAAGCCGCGCACCGGACTGCTCCACGACGATCTCGCCGCACGGCCGATCGATCGCGAGCGCAGCTTCATGGTCGGGGACCGCGACACGGACCTGCAGTTCGCCGCGAACCTTGGGATCCGCGGGCTGCGGCTCGGCGCGGACGGCGACGAGGAGCACGACTGGCCGGCGATCGCGCGGCGGATCCTCGACGCGGGGCGGCGCGCGAGCGTGCGGCGCGAGACCCGCGAGACGCGCATCGAGGTCGACGTGGACCTCTCGGCGTCCGGCCCGATCGAGGTCGCGACCGGAATCGGGTTCTTCGATCACATGCTCGAGCAGATCGCGAAGCACGGCGGCTTCGCGCTGCGCCTGCGCGCACAGGGGGATCTCGAGGTCGACGAGCACCACACCGTCGAGGACAGCGCACTCGCGCTCGGCACCGCGCTGCGCGAGGCGCTCGGCGACAAGGCCGGGATCGGCCGCTACGGCTTCGTGCTCGCGATGGACGAGGCCGAGGCGCAGGTCGCGCTCGACCTCTCGGGGCGTGCGGTCTTCGTCTGGGACGGGCGCTTCGCGCGCGACCGGGTCGGCACGCTGCCGACGGAGCTCGTCCCGCACTTCTTCCGTTCCTTCGCCGACGCGCTCGGCGCGACGCTGCACCTGCGGGTGCAGGGCGAGAACGCCCACCACATGATCGAGGCCTGCTTCAAGGGCGTCGGCCGGAGCCTGCGCCAGGCGCTGCGCCGCGAGGGCGCGGAGCTGCCGTCGACGAAGGGCGTGCTGTGAGCGCGCGCTCGGTCGTGATCGTCGCGACCGGCGGCGCGAACATCGCTTCGCTGGTCTATGCGCTCGAGCGCCTCGGCGTGCGCGCGACGCTGTCGGCGGAACCCGAGCGGATCCGCGACGCGAGCCACGTGATCCTGCCTGGCGTCGGCGCCGCGGCGGACGCGATGCGGCGGCTGCGCGAGACCACGCTCGATCGAGTGATCACGCGACTGCCACAGCCCGTGCTCGGGATCTGCCTGGGGATGCAACTGCTGTTCGACGCGTCGGCCGAGGGACCGACGCCGTGCCTCGGAATTCTGCCCGGGCGGGTCGAGCGGCTCGCGGCCGCGCCCGACCGTCCGGTGCCGCACATCGGCTGGAACACGATCGAGCCGTGCGTGGACTCGCCGTTGCTCGAGGGGCTGCGCGCGGGCGACCGGGCGTACTTCGTGCACTCGTACGCGGCGCCGGTCTCGTCCGCGACGCTCGCGACCACCGACTACGGGGCGCCGTTCAGCGCCTGCGTGCGACGCGACCGGTTCTTCGGCGTGCAATTCCATCCGGAGCGGTCGGCGGCGGTCGGCGCACGTGTGCTCGCGAACTTCCTGGGAGTCGACTGAGATGCGATTGATCCCGGCGATCGACCTTCGGGGTGGCCGCTGCGTGCGGCTGTTACGCGGGGACTTCGCGGCCGAGACCGCATACGACGTCGAACCGGTGCAGCTGCTGCAGCGTTACCACGCCGCCGGGGCCGAGTGGCTGCACGTCGTCGACCTCGACGGCGCGCGCGACGGTGCGCGGGCGAACCGCGAGCTGATCGCGCAGCTCGCCGCGCAACGCGCGCTGCGCCTGCAGGTGGGCGGCGGGATCCGCGACCGCGCCGCGGTGATCGCGCTGCGCGCGTGCGGCGTCGGCCGTGTCGTCGTCGGCAGTGCCGCGATCACGGCACCGGACGCGGTGCGCGGTTGGCTCGGGGAATTCGGGCCCGCGAGCCTCGTGTTCGCGCTCGACGTGCGTCTCGACGACGCGGGCACGCCGTGGGTCACGACCCACGGCTGGCGCGAGCGCTCGGGCGCCGTATTGTGGGACGCGGTCGCGGGCTTCGAGTCCGCGGGACTGCGGCACGTGCTGTGCACCGACGTCGCGCGCGACGGCGCGCGCGCGGGGCCGAACCTCGCGCTCTATCGCGAAGCGGTCGCGCGCTTCCCCCGGATCGAGTGGCAGGCTTCGGGCGGGGTGCGCGACGCGAGCGATCTCGAGGCGCTCGCGGCGACCGGGGTCGCCGCGGCGATCAGCGGCCGCGCGCTGCTCGAGGGAACGATCGACGACGAGGAGATCCGCCGATTCTCGCCAAACGCCTGATTCCGTGCCTCGACGTGCGCGACGGCCGCGTCGTCAAGGGCGTGCGCTTCCGCGATCACCGCGACGTCGGCGACATCCTCGCGCTCGCCGGCCGCTATCGCGACGAAGGCGCGGACGAACTCGTGTTCTACGACATCGGCGCGAGCCCCGACGGCCGCACCGTCGATCGCGGCTGGGTCGAGCGGGTCGCGCGGCTGCTCGACATCCCGTTCTGCGTCGCCGGCGGGATCCGCAGCGTCGCGGACGCCGAGGCGGTCCTCGCGGCCGGCGCGGAGAAGGTCTCCGTGAATTCCCCGGCGCTCGCGGAGCCCGGGCTCATCGACGCGCTCGCGCGCCGCTTCGGCTCGCAGTGCGTCGTCGTCGGGATCGACAGCCAGACCGTCGACGGCGACTACCGCGTGCAACAATACACCGGCGATCCGCGGCGCTCGCGCGACGCGGATCGCCGCACGCTCGACTGGATCCGCGAGGCGGTCGAGCGCGGCGCCGGCGAGATCGTGCTCAATTGCATGGCGAGCGACGGGGTGCGCCGCGGCTACGATATCGCGCAGCTGCGCGCGGCGCGCGCGGCGTGCAGCGTGCCGCTGGTCGCTTCCGGCGGCGCGGGCGCGACGGCGCACTTCGCGGAGGTGTTCCGCGACGCGCGCGTCGACGCGGCGCTCGCGGCGAGCGTGTTCCATTCGGGGCAGATCGCGATCCCGGCGCTCAAGGCCGAGCTCGCGGCTGCAGGGATCGAGGTGCGACTCGGATGACGATCGCGGACGAGGCGGATTGGGCCAAGGGCGGTGGGCTCCTGCCTGCGATCGTCCAGGACGCGGAGCGTGGCGCGGTGCTGATGCTCGGCTACATGAACCGCGACGCGCTCGCGGCGACCGAGCGCACCGGCCGGGTCACGTTCTGGAGCCGTAGCAAGGGGCGACTCTGGACCAAGGGCGAGACGTCGGGCCATGCGCTCGAACTCGTCGCGGTCGCGCTCGACTGCGACTGCGACACGCTACTCGTGCTCGCGCGGCCGCAGGGCCCGGTGTGCCACCGGCAGACGCCCACCTGCTTCGGCGAAGCGCCGCCGCGCGCGGCGGCCGAGCGGATCGGGTTCCTGCCGGCGCTCGAGCGGTTGATCGACGCACGGCTGCACACCCGACCGGAGGGCAGCTACACCGCCCGCCTCGCCGCCGCGGGTCCGCTGCGGATCGCGCAGAAGGTCGGCGAGGAAGGGCTCGAGCTCGCGCTCGCCGCAGCCGCCGAGGGCGACGCGAAGGTGCTCGAGGAAGCCGCCGATCTCCTCTATCACGCCCTCGTGCTGCTGCGCTCGCGATCGTTGCGGCTCGAGGACGTCGTCGCGGTGCTCGAGGCGCGGCATGCCGCGGCTCCGTGACGCGGGACCGTCGATTCTCGTCGAACGCGCGCGCCGCCGGTTGACGCTGCGCGTTCCCGGCCGCGCGCCGCGGTGCTTCGCGGCCGCGGTCGGCCGCAACGCGGCCGCGGACAAGGCGGTCGAGGGCGACGCGGCGACCCCGCTCGGCACGTTCTACGTCTGCGCGAAGAATCCGCGCAGCCGCTATACCCTGTCGGTGTGCCTCAGCTACCCGAACGCGGAGGACGCGGACCGGGGCCTGCGCGACGGGCTGATCGGCGCGGCGGAGCACGCCGCGATCCACGCGGCGATCCGCGAGCGCCGGATGCCGCCACAGACCACCCGGCTGGGCGGGGAGATCTACATCCATGGCGGCCGCGGCCCGGACGCCACGCGCGGCTGCATCGCGCTCGACGACGCGGCGATCCGCGAGGTTTTCGCAACCGTCACGCTCGGCACACCGGTGCGGATCGTTCCCTGAGGGAATTCGCGCGCCGTCCCGCCCGGCGGGCGGCTAGCGCGATCGGGCGCGGTTGCGCCACAGCGCGGTCGCGCCGATCGCGAACCAGACGACGTTCAGCGCGACCGACGGGATCGCGCGATGATAGCCGCTGTTCACGACGAAGCCGATCGCACCGAGCACGTTCATCCACTGGTAGAGCCTCGAACGCGACTCGAGCTTGCCGGCCGAGAGCAGGGAGTAAGCCCCGAGGATCGACACGGCCGCGAACCAGCCGGCGAACTCGACACACGCGCGCAACGGGGTCAATCGCGCAAGTCGTCGACGAGGAAGCGCAAGGTGCGGCGCAGCGGCTCCGCGGCCCCCCACAGGAGCTGGTCGCCGACCGTGAACGCGGACAGGTACTCGCCGCCCATCGAGAGCTTGCGCAAGCGCCCGATCGGCACCTGCAAGCGGCCGCTGACCGCGGCCGGCGACAGTTCCCGAATGCTCGCCTCGCGCTGGTTCGGCACCACGCGAACCCACGCGTTGTCGGCCGCGAGCAGCCGCTCGATCTCGGCGAGCGGCAGGTCGGCCTTCAGTTTGATCGTGAGCGCCTGGCTGTGACAGCGCATCGCGCCGACCCGCACGCACAGTCCCTCGATCGGAACCGGGCGGTCGGCGGTGCCGAGGATCTTGTTCGCCTCGGCGCCGGCCTTCCACTCCTCGCGGCTCTGGCCGTTGCCGAGGTCCTTGTCGATCCACGGGATCAGGCTCGCGGCGAGCGGCGCACCGAAATGCGTGCGCGGCAGTTGCGGTCCTTCGAGCGCCGCCTGCACCGCGCGATCGACGTCGAGGATCGTCGCGGCCGGATCGGCGAGCGCGGGTTGCGCCGCGCGCGCGAGCGTCCCCATCTGCTCGACGAATTCGCGCATCTGCTGCGCGCCCGCGCCGGAGGCGGCCTGGTAGGTCATCGCGGTGATCCACTCGACGAGGCCCGCGCGCAGCAGGCCCGCGACCGCGAGCAGCATCAAGGACACGGTGCAGTTCCCGCCGATGAAGTCCTTGATCCCCCGGCGCCGCGCCGCGTCCATCACCGCGCGGTTCACCGGGTCGAGCACGATCACCGCGTCGTCGTTCATCCGCAGCGTCGACGCGGCGTCGATCCAATCGCCGCGCCAGCCGGCCGCGCGCAGTCGCGGATGGATCGCCTGGGTGTACTCGCCGCCCTGCGCGCTCAGCAGGATCGGCAGCTTCGCGAGCGCCTCGAGGTCGTGCGCATCCTGGACCACTCCGACCGCGCGACCGATCGGCGGCGCCGCGGCGCCCGCCTGGGAGGTGCTGAAGAACGTCGGCTCGAACACGTCGAAGTCGCGCTCCGCGCGCATCCGCTCGAGCAGCACGCTGCCGACCATGCCCCGCCAACCGATGATGCCGACTCGATGCACGCTGAACCCGCCCTCACCCACCGATGATGAATTCCCGCGCCGGCTCGCGCAGATTGTAATTCGACGCCATCGCGTAACCGTACGCGCCGCAGTTCGCGAGCAACAGCACGTCGCCCTCCGCGGTCGGCGGCAGCCAGCGATCGGTCGCGAGCCGATCGGCCGACTCACAGATCGGGCCGACGACCGTCGCGATCTCGGTCGCCGGTTCCCCGAGGCGCGTCAGGTTCACGACCTCGTGGTGCGCGCCGTAGAGCGCGGGCCGTATCAGGGAGTTCATTCCCGTGCCGATGCCGACGTAGCGAACCTCGCCCTTGCCCTTCAGCTGCGTGACCCGCGAGATCAGCACGCCGGCGCGCGCGACCAGATACCGGCCGGGCTCCATCCAGAACCGCAGGCGCGGGTAGCGCTCGCGCAGCTGTGCGACGCCGCGGTCGAGCGCCGCGAGGTCGACTTCGTCGCCGCCCGGATAGTCGGGGACGCCGAGCCCGCCGCCCAGATCCACGATGCCGGCCTCCGGAAAGCGCGTGGTGAGATCCGCGAGCAGCGTGCCCGTCTCGACCCAACTGTCGGCGTCGAATACGCCGCTCCCCGCGTGTGCGTGCAAGCCGACCACGCGCACCCCGAGCGATCCGGCTGTCTTCGCGAACTCGCCGAGCTCCGCGACCGGGACGCCGAACTTCGAGTACATCCCGGCCGTCCGCACGTGCTGGTGGTGACCGCGCCCGAAACCGGGATCGACCCGCAGGAAAATTTCTTTTCCGACAAATAATTGCGGCCAATTCTTCAAGGGATATATGTTGTCGAGCGTCACCCGCACGCCGCGTTCGAAGCCGAACTCGTATTCGGCACGGGGCGCGAAATTCGGCGTGTACAGCAGGTCCTCGGGACGCACCTCGGGGATCGTCGCGAACACCCGCTGCAATTCGCCCGGAGACACGCATTCGATCATGAAGCCCGCCGCGTGCAGGCGCCGCAGGATCGCGGGGTGCCCGTTGGCCTTCATCGCATACGCCCAGCGATCGATCGACGTCACCTGCCGCAAGCTCGCCGCCGCGGCGTCCACCGCGTCGATGTCGTACACATATGCGGACTGTTCTTTTTCTGCAATTTCAAGAAGTTGTGATTTTTTCTTCGACTCGTTCCACCACTGCTGGGACGGCCGCTGTGGCGCTTTCGAGGTCGCGAACAGCTCTTGCCAGGTGGGCCCGAGCACCTCGTCGGAGCCGATCCGTTGGATGAGCCGCTCGTGCAGCTGCTGCACCAGCCGATCGCCCTGCGACTCGTCGATCACGAACGCGAAATTCAGATCGTTCGCGGCCTGGGTCACGAGGTAGATCTTCTGATCCTGGAACAGCTCGAAGGCCGCGCCGAGCTCGTGCAGGATCCCGCGGATGTTGTGGCCGAGCAGACTCAAGGAAGCGCAAGGCCCGATCACGTTCACGCGGCACAGCGCGCCGAGTGCACGGGTGAGCCGATCGATCGCCGCGGCATCCAGGGTGTTCGCCGCAGGATCGAGCGACACCGTGACGTTCGTCTCCGAGGTCGAGATCAAGTCGACCGAGAGGCCCTGTCGCTTGAACACCTGGAACGCATCGGCGAGGAAGCCCACTTGATGCCACATCCCCGGGCTTTCCATCGAGACCAGCGTGATGCCCTTCTTGATCGCGATCGCCTTCACGCGCGCGGCGCTGTCGACGACGTCCGCCGACACGATCGTTCCGGGCAACTGCGGCGCCTGCGTCGCATAGACGTGCAGCGGGATCCCGTATTGACGCACCGGCATCACGCAGCGCGGATGCAGCACCTTCGCGCCGTTGCTGGCGATTTCCTGCGCCTCGTCGTAGTGCAACGCGCGCAGCAGCCGCGCGGTCGGCACGTCGCGCGGATTCGCGCTGAACATTCCAGGCACGTCGGTCCAGATCTCCAGGCGCACGGCCGCGAGCTTCGCGGCGAAATACGCCCCCGAGGTGTCCGACCCGCCGCGCCCGAGCAGCACGGTTTCGCCGGCCTCGTCAGCCGCGATGAAGCCCTGGGTGATCACGACCGAGTCGAGCGCCGCCCAGTCGGCCTGCAGACCGGCATCCGGCGCGTAATCGCACGTCGCGGACAGGAACGCCGCCTTCGCGTTCGACCCGTCGCGCCGCTCCGCGCGGAGCACGCGCCGGGCATCGACCCACGTCGTCGGGATGCCGGCCGCGTTCAGGTAGGTCGCACCGATCGCGGTCGCGAGCAACTCGCCCATCGCCATCACGCGCGCACGCACCCGATCCGTCGACTCGCGAGTCTCCGCGATCGAACGCGCGATCCGGCGCAACTCCTCGAGCAGCGCTTCGAAGCGTGCATCGGTCGCGATCTCCAGACTCGCGGCGAGCGCTCGGTGCTTGGCCTCGATCGCCTCGAGCACCGGCTCGTGGAGGCCCTCGATCGCCGTACCGAGCAAGGATTCGAGTCGATCGGTGATCCCGGACAGCGCCGAATGCACGACGACGGGCCGCAGCCCAGCCGCGCGGCGTGCCCGGATCACGTCCGCGACGTTGTGCCAGTTGGTCGCGCTGGAGACGCTCGTGCCCCCGAACTTCAGCACGACCCAGCGAGCGGTTTGCGGGCTCATCGCCGGCGCCGGCGATCAGCGGTCACGGCTCACTCTTCTTCGAAGATATCGCGCAACTCGCGCGCGAGCTGACGGTCGGCCAGCACGTCCTCGACGCGGCTCCACGCGGCCTTGCCACGTTTGCCCGGTGGCGGCGCTTTCGGCCGTCGTTCGGCGCGCTCCAACAGGGGTTCGAATTCCTGGGTCTCTTCGCTGTCGCCGAGGAATTCGTCGTCGATGTCGAAATGCTCGTTCGCTCGTTCGCTCATGGGTCGGAAAAAGCCCTTCAAATCAATGGGATCTACGGGTCGCCCCCGGCACGAAGCTCGGCACTATAGCTGATTCCGCCCCGCATTCAACAGCATGGGGATTGCGGCGGGCGCATCAAGGCCCGGGAGGCCGCGCCGCAGGGCCGCGCCCGGGCCCTGCGGCGCCGCGTGCCGCGCGGCGGACGTCCGCGGTGCGGTCAGGTGCCGGTTCGCTCGGCCGGCCGGGTCTCGGGCAACGCGCCGACCGCGATCGCACGGTTCACCGCCGACAGCACCGCGAGGAGCGACGCCGTGATGATGTTCGAGTGCATCCCAGCGCCGAACAGCGTGCGCCGCGACCGGGTCGTGATCTCGATGTAGCACACCGCCTTGGCCGAACTGCCCTGACCGCGCGAGTGCTCTTCGTACGACAGCACGTCGAAGTCCAGGCCGATCGCATTCACGATCGCGTCGATCGGCCCCGACCCCTGGCCGTGCCAGGTCTCGGTTCGCCCGTCGCGCTCGATCTGCAGCAGCAGCCGCTCGCTGTCGGCACCGTCGGTCGAGGCCGCAAGCTGATGGGAGCGGTACACGAACGGCCGCCGAGGGGCGAGGTACTCGGCGGTGAACAAAGACCAAATCTCTTGAGAAGTCAGCTCCTTACCCGTGGTATCTGCGGCAGCTTGTACGACCTGGCTGAATTCGATCTGCAGCCGTCGCGGCATCACCAACTGATAGTCCCGCTCGAGCAGGTAGGCGATCCCGCCCTTCCCCGACTGGCTGTTCACGCGAATGATCGATTCGTAGGAGCGCCCGAGATCGGATGGGTCGATCGGCAGGTACGGAACATCCCAGGCGCCCTCGCTCGCGCGGGCGCCGAGACCTTTCTTGATCGCGTCCTGGTGCGACCCGGAGAACGCGGTGAACACCAGATCACCGACGTAGGGATGGCGCGGATGGATCGGCAGCTGGTTGCAGGTCTCCGCGCAGCGGGCCACCTCGTTGATGTTCGAGAAATCTAATTTAGGATCAACACCTTGCGTATACATGTTGAGAGCAAGTGTCACGATATCGACGTTGCCGGTGCGCTCGCCGTTGCCGAACAGCGTGCCCTCCACCCGTTCCGCGCCCGCGAGCATCGCGAACTCGGCGGCGGCGACTCCGGTGCCGCGATCGTTGTGCGGATGGATGCTGAGGATCACCGAGTCGCGCCGGGCGACGTGGCGGCCAAACGCCTCGATCTGATCGGCGTAGACGTTCGGGGTCGCGACCTCGACGGTCGCCGGCAGGTTCAGGATCGCCTTGCGCCGCGGGGTCGGCTCCCAGACCGCGGTCACCGCATTGCAGATCTCGACCGCGAAGTCCAATTCGGTCCCGGTGAAGCTCTCCGGACTGTACTGGAAGGTCCACTCGGTGTCGGGATAGCGCAGCGAGGCCTCGCGCACCGCCTCCGCACCCCGGACCGCGATGTCGATGATCCCGGCACGGTCGAGCCGGAACACCAACCGGCGTTGCGCTTCCGAGGTCGAGTTGTAGACGTGCACGATCGCGCGACGCACGCCGACGAGCGCTTCGTAGGTCTTGTGGATGAGTGCGGGCCGCGCCTGGGTGAGCACCTGAATGGTCAC
Organism: Pseudomonadota bacterium; assembly: GCA_021785405.1. Lineage (GTDB taxonomy): Bacteria > Pseudomonadota > Gammaproteobacteria > Steroidobacterales > Steroidobacteraceae > Bog-1198. Next base: position 15,594 of record JAJYFF010000044.1, read on the forward strand.
GTCGTCCGGGATCATTCGCTGCTCGATGATCTCGCGGACGAAATCGTAGTCGGTCTGCGAGGCCGCTGGAAAGCCGACCTCGATCTCCTTGAAGCCCACCTTCAGCAGCATCTCGAACATCCGTCGCTTGCGCGCCGGGTCCATCGGTTCGATCAGCGCCTGGTTGCCGTCACGCAGATCGACGCTGCACCAGGTCGGCGGCGCCTCGATGGTCCGGTCGGGCCAGACGCGATCCTTGAGGTCGATCGGGGCCGCGGGTCGATATTTGGTCGATGGGTTTCGCAACATGCTCTTCACTCGCTCTACGAAGGGTTCACCGCTCGGGCGGGGTCGTCGGGAGTCTGTCCGGTCTTGTCAGCGCCGACCGTTGGCGCGTGAGGGTTGCGCCTAGCGGCGCAGAAGCAGCGGCAGCAGCCGCGCGTCGCCAGCGCGCAACGGTGCGGCGCGAAGCGAAAGGTCGGTGCAGACTCGGAAGCGCATGCGCCGAAATCTAGCACCGCGGCGCCGCGGCACGCAAGTGCGGCGGCCCGTGCCCGGCACTCCCGCGCCCCGCACGCGGGAGCCGCCCACCCGGGCGACACCCCGCCCGGCGGTCATCGCCAGCCGTCGAGGTGGCGCAGCGCGATCGCGGCGAGCGCCTCGGCATGCGCGTCGTCGTCGTTCAAGGCCGGCACCATCGTGAAGCGCTCGCCCCCGCGGGCAAGGAACTCCTCGCGGTAGCCGATTGCGATCTCCTCGAGCGTCTCGAGGCAATCGACCGCGAAGGACGGCGAGACCACCGTGATCCGGCGCACCCCGCGGTCCGCGAGCTCTCGCAAGCGCGCGTCGGTGTACGGCTGCAGCCACTCGACGGGCCCGAACCGCGACTGATAGGCGTGCGACCACGCGTCGTCCGCGAGGCCGAGGCGCGCGACGATCGCACGCGTCGTCGCCTCGGCCTGATCGCGGTAGGGATCGCCCGCGGCGACGTATTCGACCGGGATCCCGTGGTAGGAGAACAGCAGGTGGCTGCGCTCGCCGGCTTCGTCCCAGTGGCGCGCGATCCGCGCCGCCAGCGCCTCCAGATAGCCGGCGTCGCCGTGGTACTCGTTCACGAAGCGCAGCTCCGGCAGCACGCGCCAGCGGCGCAGCACCCGCGTCGTCGCATCGAACACCGACCCCGTGGTCGCGGCGCAGTACTGGGGATAGAGCGGCAGCACGAGCACGCGGCGCGCGTTCTGCTGCGCGAGCGCGCGCAAGCCGGCCGCGATGCTCGGCTCGCCGTAGGTCATCGCGAGCCGCACGCGCACGCCGTCGCCGAGCCGCAGGGCGAGCCGCGCGCCGATCTTGTCGCTCAGGCGGCTCGACAGCACCGCGAGCGGCGAGCCCTCCGGGCGCCAGACCTTGCGGTAATTGCGCGCGGTGCGCAGCGGCCGGAAGGTCAACACCGGACCGTACAGCACCGGCCACCAGATCGGCCGTGCCGTTTCGACGACGCGCCGATCGCCGAGGAACTCGCGCAGGTACCGGCGCACCGGCGCATACGCCGGCGCCGCTGGCGTCCCGAGGTTCACGACCAGCACGCCGATCCGCGCCGGCTCCGCACCCGCGCGCGGCAAGCCCGTCTCGTAGAAGCTCATCGTGCCGACCGCGACGGGATCCGCCCGCTCGTCGTGCGCTCCGTCACGACGCGCGAGTCCCGAGGTGCAGGAAGCCCGCGATGTGATCCCCGGGATCGAGACCGACGGCCGCCTTCACCGCGGCGTCGTACGCCGCGGGCCCCGTCTTCCACATCGCGCCGTAGCCGAGCGCGTGCGCGGCGAGGATCAGGTTCTCGACCGCGGCGCCGGTCGCGAGGATCTGCTCGATCTCCGGGACCTTCGGCTGATCGCGCCGGACCACGCAGGCGGCGAGCAGCAGCGTCGGCGACCGCAGGAACTTCTCGCGCTCCTTCTCCAGTTGCTCCTCGGTCGCCGCCGGCTCACGGCGCCGCCGCGCGTCCGCGACCGCATGCGCCAGCGCGTGCCGCGCCGACGCATCGAGGACCCGGAACCGCCACGGCCGCAGCCGGCCATGGTCCGGTGCGCGGTTCGCCGCGTCGAGCAGCGCGTCGAGTTCCGCCTCGTTCGGTCCCGGCGCGCTCAGGCGCGCCGCGGACTTGCGGCTGGTGATCGCGTCGAAGAGTTCCACGGGGCTCTCGGCTCCTCACGTCCGCGTGCGCGGTGCTGGAAGGATGGTGGGACGGCTGGGACTCGAACCCAGGACCAAAGCCTTAAAAGGGCCTTGCTCTACCAACTGAGCTACCGTCCCGACGGGCGCGCATCATAGCCGAAGTCCGTCCGCGGAGCATCCGCCGCGCGCTCAGCGGTAGCGCGTCGGATCGGGGACGCCCGCGTCCCGGAAGCCCCGCGCACGGATCCGGCAGGCATCGCACTCGCCGCAGGCGCGGCCGTCGGCAGCGGCGCGATAGCAAGACACCGTCAACGCGTAATCGACGCCGAGCGCGAGCCCGCGACGGATGATCTCCGCCTTCGAGGAGCGGATCAGCGGCGCACGGACCGCGAACGGCTCGCCCTCGACCCCCGCCTTCGTCGCGAGCGTCGCGAGCCGTTCGAACGCCTCGACGAACGCCGGCCGGCAATCCGGATAGCCGGAGTAGTCGACCGCGTTCACGCCGATGAACAGCGTCCGCGCGCCGACGACTTCGGCGAGGCCGAGCGCGAGCGACAGCAGCACGGTATTGCGCGCGGGCACGTAGGTCACCGGGATGCCCTCGGTCGGCGCGGTCGGCACCGGGATCGAGGGGTCGGTCAGCGCCGATCCGCCGATCGCCCCGAGATCGACGCCGATCACGCGGTGCTCGCACGCCCCGAGCGCCGCGGCGACCCGCACCGCCGCGTCGAGTTCGGCATCGTGGCGCTGCCCGTAGCGCACGCTGAGCGCGTGGCATTGGAAGCCTTCGGCGCGCGCGATCGCGAGCACCGTCGCCGAGTCGAGGCCGCCGGAGAGCAGCACGACCGCGTGCGCGCTCATCGTCCCGGCACGTCGCCCCACAGGATCTTGTGGAGCTGCAGTTGGAAACGCACCGGCAGGCGATCCGCGAGGATCCACTCGGCGAGTTCGGCCGGCGCGAGCGCCCCGTGGCTCGGCGAGAACAGCAGCCGGCAGCGCCCGACGAGCGCGTGCTCCGCGAGGAAGCGCCGGCTCCACTCGTAGTCCGCGCGCGAGCCGATCACGAACTTCAGCTGGTCGCGCGCGCCCAGGCACGCGAAGTTCTCGATCCGGTTGCGCCCGCTCTCGCCGGAATCCGGCGTCTTCACGTCGATCACGCGGTCGACCCGCGGGTCGACCGCCGACACGTCGAGCGCACCGCTCGTCTCGAGCGACACCGCGTAGCCCTCGTCGCACAGGCGCGCGAGCAGCGGCAGGCAGTTCGGTTGCGCAAGCGGCTCGCCACCGGTCACGCAGACGTGCGTGGCGCCGGTGCCGCGCACGCGCTCGGCGATCGCCTCGAGCGTGAGCCAGTCGCCGGCGTGGAACGCGTACGCGGTATCGCAGTACCGGCAGCGCAGCGGACAGCCCGTGAGGCGCACGAACGCGGTCGGATACCCGACCGCGTCCGCCTCGCCTTGCAGCGAGTAGAAGATCTCGTTCACCCGCAGCCGCGCGAGCCGCGGCCGCTCCGGCGCGCCGACGCGCGGCGGCGGCGCCGCGGCGACGGGTCCCGTCAACGCGACTCCGCGCGCATCTCGGCGAGGCGCTTCGCGGCGAGGCGCGCCGCCGAAGTGCCGGGGTACTTCGCGATCACTTGGCCGAGCACGCGCCGCGCCTCCGCCCGGTGCTTGAGCTCGACCTCGCAATAGCCGACGTTCAGCATCGCGTCCGGCACCTTCGCGGAGGACGGGTAGTCGTCGATGACCGCCTGGAACGCGTGCAGCGCCGGTTCGAACTCGCGATTCACGTAGTACGTCCAGCCGATCCAGTACTGCGCATTCGGCGCGTAGTCGCTGCTCGGATAATCGGCGAGGAAGCGCTTGAACGCGCTCGCCGCCTTCGTGTAATCGCCGCCCTTCAGCTGGTCGAACGCCGCCTGATACGCGGCCTGATCACCGCCCGCGGCCGATGCGGACGACGCCGGCGACGCCGCCGATTGATCCGACGCCGACGCGCCGCCCGACGCGGCCGCATTCGCGGACGCGGTCGGCGCAGCGGACTGGTCGGCGGCGCCGGCCGCACCCGCGCCACCCCCCGCCCCCGCGGTACCGGTGCCGGCGCCGGCGGCGCCCACGCCGCCGACCGCGGCCTGCTCGGCCTCGAGCTTCTTCAGCCGTCCGTCGAGATCGGCGTACAGCGCGAGCTCGCGCTTCCGGTCCTGGTCGAGCCGGTGGCGCAATTCGTCGATCTCGTTGTGCAGCGTCCGCTGGTCCGCGCGGGTCGCTTCGAGCTGATTCGACAGGTCGAGCAGGCTGCGGTTGTCGACCACCCGCTCGACGCGCGTGAGCCGCGTACCGAGATCGGCGAGCTGCAGCTGCACCGGATCCGGCTGCGGCGGGGAGGTCGCGCAGCCGGCGAGCGCTGCGGCGCCCACGCAGGCGGCCAATGCCGCCGCGGCCGCGCGCCGCGTCACGGCAGGTAGACCATGTCGACGCGCCGGTTCATCGCCCAGGCCTCGGGGTTGTCGCCCTCGACCGCGGGCCGTTCGGCGCCGTAGCTCACGGTCTCGATCTGCGAATCCGAGACGCCCTGCAGCATCAGCGCGCGACGCACCGCCTGCGCGCGGCGCTCGCCGAGACCGATGTTGTACTCCCGGCTCCCGCGATCGTCGGTGTTGCCCTCGAGGCGGATCCGCAAGCCGGGGTTCGCGATCAGCGTCTTCGCGTGCGCGGCGATGATCGGTTCGTACTGCGACTTGATCTCGGACTTGTCGAAGTCGAAGTAGATCGTGCGCTGCTCACGCGGCACGTTGTTGCCGGCCTGGGCGACCGCCTGCAGCGCGCCCGCGTTCGCGCCGTTCATCGGCGTCATCGTCGTGCCCGCGCCGCCCGCTCCGCCGGTCGTCGCGCCCGCCGGGACTTCGGTCGCCGAAGCCGACTGGCCCTTGACCGCGGTCTTGCCGTGGCATCCTGCCAGCGCGAGCGCGCCGGTCAGCAAAAGAGTGATCGCCGTCAATCTCTTCATCGGAATCTCCATCCAAGTTTTTCGCCTGTTCCTCACCATTCGCCGGCGGCCGACGCGCCGAGCGGCTTCGTCCGCTCACTCGCTCCCGTACGGCCCCCAGACCGGTTCTTCCACGTCTCCCTCGGGCGAGACCAGGGTCTGCTGGACCCGCCCGTCGGTGCTCACGAGCGCCAGCACCCCGCGACCGCGTTGATGGGTCGCGTAGATGATCTCGGCGCCATTCGGCGCATAGCTCGGCGATTCGTCGAACACCCCGTGCGTGAGCACCCGCATCCCGCCGTTGCCCTTCAGATCGAGCGTCGCGATCCGGAAATCCCCGCCGACGCGGGTCACGAACGCGAGATGCGATCCATCGGGCGACAGGCGCGGACGGGCATTATACGAGCCTTGGAACGTGATGCGACGCGGCCGGCTGCCGGGCGCGAGCGAGACTTGAAAGATCTGCGGGCCACCGTCGCGATCCGACGTGAAATACAGGCTGTTGCCGTCCGGCGCCCACTGCGCCTCGGTGTCGATACCCGGATTGTGGGTGATCCGGGTGAGCGCGTGGGTCGCGAGGTCCAGCACGAACACGTCGAGGTTCCCGGAGCGGTTCGACAGCGTGACCGCGAGGCGACGGCCGTGCGGGGACCACGCAGGCGCCTGGTTCACCCCGGCCATTGCCGACACCAGCTGCCGCGCACCGGTCTTCAAGGTCTGCGTGTAGATCGAGGGCAGCTTGTCCTCGAACGACACGTAGGCCAGCTGCTTGCCGTCCGGCGACCAGGCCGGCGACATCAGCGGCTCGTTCGACTGCATCACGACCTGCGGATTCTCGCCGTCGGCGTCCGCGACGACCAGTTGGAAGGTCTGGTGCGGGATCTTGCCGAGCACCAGCACGTACGCGATCCGGGTCGCGAACGCGCCGCGGATCCCGAGGATGGCCTCGAACACCTTGTCGGAGATCTGATGCGCGGCGAGTCGCAGCCCCGCGTCGTCGGTGTGGATCTGGTAGCCGAGCAGGCGCTGTTGCGTGAGGATGTTGTAGAGCTCGAAGGACACGTCGACCCGGCCGGGCGTCGAGCGGCTCAGGCTCCCGACCACGATGTAGTCGGCGTTCAGACGCCGCCACTCGTCGAACACGATCTGGGAGCCGGCGTGCGGCTGGTCGATCATGTCCTGGCGATGCATCGACTTGAAGCGGCCGCTGCCGTCGAGGTCGTGCGAGATCACCGCGGCCACGTCGAACGTCGGTGCGCCGGCGTTCGCGGCGAAGGGCACGATCGCGATCGGGATCGCGACGTCCTGGCCGCGGGTGATCTGCACGACGAACGCCGCGTGTGCGCGGGCGCCGAACGCGAACACGCCGAGCGCGCAGCACACGGTCAACAACAACGATCGAGCGGTGTCATTCATCGGGTTTGAACTCGAGGATCAGGGTTCGGTGGAACAGGGACGGGTCCGGCGGCGTCGGCAGCGGCGACGCGCGATAGACCGCGTTCTCGATCGACTGGCGCACGGCCGCGTCACCATTGCACTGCGTGACCTGCGCGCTCGTGACCTCGCCGCCCGGGACCTGCGTCACGCGCACCAGGCAATCGATGCCCGGCTTCGCGGCCGGCGGCTTGATCCAGGCTTGCACGATCCGGCTTTGCAGCGCCGCGCGATAGGCGTCCGCGAGCGGTCCCGCGGCGACCGCGTCGGCGCGCTCCTCGGCCTGGATCTGTTGGCGGAGTTGGGCCTGCATCGCCGCCCGCGCCGCCGCTTGAGCCGCCGCCTTGCGCTTCGCCGCCGCCGCCGCGGCCGCCGCCTGGGCCGCCGCCTTGCGCTTCGCCGCCGCGGCTGCCGCCGCGCGCTGCGCCTGCGCGGCC
>JAJYFF010000045.1 GCA_021785405.1 Pseudomonadota bacterium
CGAGCACGACCTCGGCGAGCGGCAGCTCGTATTGCAACGATACCTGGCTGCCGAGGAACAGCATCTTCTTCTGCGCGCCGCGCTTCTCGCTGCACAGCGTCAGCACCGCGCCGACGTGCTCCGGCGGCACCAGGATGTTCGCGACGATGATCGGCTCGCGCATCTCGGCGACGCGGTCGGTCGGCGGCAGCTTCGCGGGGTTGTCGACGTGGGTCACCGCGCCGTCGGTCGTCAGGATCTCGTAGACGACGGTCGGCGCGCTCGTGATCAGGTCGAGGTCGTACTCGCGCTCGAGCCGCTCCTGGACGATGTCCATGTGCAGCAGCCCGAGGAAGCCGCAGCGGAACCCGAAGCCGAGCGCGGTCGACACCTCCGGCTCGAAGTGCAGCGCCGAGTCGTTCAGCTTCAACTTCTTCAGCGCTTCGCGGAACTGCTCGTAGTCGTCCGAGCTCACCGGGAACAGGCCCGCGAACACGCGCGGCTGGACCTGCTTGAAGCCGGCGAGCGGCGCGGCGGCCGGCGCGGCCTCGAGCGTGATCGTGTCGCCGACCGGCGCCCCGTCGATCTCCTTGATCCCGGCGACGACGAAGCCGACCTCGCCGGTGCCGAGTTCGGTGCGGGTCACCGGCTTCGGGGCGAAGCGGCCGACGCGATCGACCTGGTGGCTGCGGCCGGTCGACATCACGCGGATCTTCGCGCCGGTCGCGAGCCGCCCGTTCATCACGCGCACCAGCGACACGACGCCGACGTAGTTGTCGAACCAGGAGTCGATGATCAGCGCCTGCAAGGGCGCGGCGGGATCGCCGGCGGGCGCCGGGATCCGCTCGACCAGCTGTTCGAGGAGTTCGCGCACGCCGAGCCCCGTCTTCGCGCTGACCAGCGCCGCGTCCGCGGCCGGGATCCCGATGATCTCCTCGATCTCGCGAATCACCCGCGTCGGGTCCGCCGAGGGCAGATCGATCTTGTTGATCACCGGCAGCACTTCGAGACCCTGCTCGATCGCGGTGTAGCAGTTCGCGACGCTCTGCGCCTCGACGCCCTGCGCGGCGTCGACGACGAGCAGCGCGCCCTCGCACGCGGCCAGCGAGCGCGACACCTCGTAGGAGAAGTCGACGTGGCCCGGGGTGTCGATGAAATTGAGCTGGTAGGTCGCGCCGCTCGCGGACTGGAACGAGAGCGTCACGCTCTGCGCCTTGATCGTGATCCCGCGCTCGCGCTCGAGGTCCATCGAGTCGAGGACCTGCTCCTGCATCTCGCGCGCCTCGAGGCCACCACAGACCTGGATGAAGCGATCGGCGAGCGTCGACTTGCCGTGATCGACGTGCGCGATGATCGAGAAATTACGGATGTGCTTCATCGCAACCGGGTTTGGCAAAACCCGGGATTATACCGGTCATCGCCCCTGCGCGAGCGCTTTGTGCACCTCATCGACGTCGAGGCGGCCGAAGCACACGAACGCCCCCTCGAACAGCAGCACCGGGATCTTGAGGCCATAGCGCGCGCGGGTGGCGGGATCCGCGTCGACGTCGCGGACCTCGACCGGCAGGCCGGCCGCGGCGGGGAGCTGCGCGAGCGCCGCTTGCATCTCCTCGCACAGATGGCACCCGGGGCGCGAATACAGGGTGAATCGACCGGTCGCGCTCATCGGGGCGCGACCTGCGGATGCAAGGCGGCGTGCGTCATCTCGCCGTCGACCACGCGCACCGAGTGGGCGATGAACTCGACCGTCTTCGCGGGCACCTCGCCCACCGCGGTCACCTGGTGGCCCTCCACCACGGTCGAGAACGCGAACCCCGAATCGAAGCGCGCGAGCCCGTGCATCGGCGCCGTGGCCGGCGCCGTGGCCGGCGCCGTCTCGGGCGAGCGCGGGCGCGGCTCGACGAACAGCGACACGGTCGCGAGCCCGTCCGAGTAGACCAGGTGCTCGGCCGGCCGGTGCGCCGCGCCGATCGTCTGGGCACCGGCGACGGTGAGCCGGAACCCCGGCGGCAGCGCCGCGGGCCGCAGCGCGGCGGCGCCCGCGGTCGTCTGCCCGGCCGGCCGCTGCACGATCCAGCGGATCCCGCGGGTCGGCAGGTTGGCCCGCACCTCGCGCTCGGGGATCGTCGCCGGCATCGACAGCGACGCGAACAGGATCTGCTCGAGCACGTGCCCGCGCGTATCGCGCAGCTCGGTCTTCAACGGCATCGCGGTCCGGCGGTCGATCCACAAGCGATAACCGAAGCGGTACTGATCCTTCGGATCGACCGCGATCACCTTCACCTGGTGGCCGAGCAGGCGCTCGTCGGGCAGCTCGCGGATCCGGTAGAACCGGTCGACGCCGACGCCGAACTTCGGCAACGCCGCGAGGAACGACCCGCCGCTCGGCCGGGTCGCAACCAGCACCGTGTGGCGGTCGGGGAAGTAGCAGATCAGCCGGCCGTCGCTGCGGCGCAGGTACTCTCGCCCGGCGCCGTCCAGCGACTCGAGGCGCTCCGTGACGCGGCCGTCGCGGTCGCGGTGCACGATGCGCATCGTCTCGACGCGCCGGCCGCTCACGTGGAAGAAGGTGCCGATGTAATTGCGGGTCGCGAGCGTCTGGCTCATCCGCTCGAGCCAGGCGCGGGCGTCGCGGGCGCCGGCGGCGGAGTCGACCTCAGCCGCGTGCGTCGAGCCGGTCAGCAGGACCCCGCCGATCGCGGCGGCGTACAAGATCCGCGCAGTGCCGAGCGCGGCCGACCCCGCCGCGCCGATCATGGGCCGCCGGGCAGACTCGCGGCGCCGTGCGAGGGTCCCGCGGGGACGATCGACGGCGCGCTCGCGGCGGCGGACGCGGCCGCTTCGGGCGCGTCCGCGGCTCTCGCCGGACCGAAGCCCGTCTCCGGCTCGGCGATCAGCCCGGACAGGAGGCCGCGCTGGCCGAGGAACGAGCTGTACTCGCTGTGCGCGAACACGTAGTTCGTGAGCCGCGCGGGCGGCAGTGCGGCCGGCGTCTCGGTGAGGCTCGTCGGCACCGTGTAGGAGAGCGAACGGGAATCGGACTTCGCGGCGAAGGTCGCGCCGTTCGACGCGCCGAACCGCGGCGTCACGACCGGCGACGCCGGCGCGCCCGCGCTCGTCGACGCGGTCAAGGTCGGGGTGTCGGCCCGCTGCTGCAGCGCAAGAACCGCGAACACCGCGACCCCGGCGGCGATCGCGCCGCTCGCCGCGTGCCGCCAGAACCGCGCCGACACCGGCCGGCGCACGCGCGCCCCGCCGTGGTGCGGCGCCTCGGCCTCGATCGCGAGTTGCACCCGCGCCGCGACGCCGCGCGACATCGGGCGCGTGCCGATCGAGCCGCGGCACGCCTCCCCGATCAGCGCGCAGCGCCCGAAGTACGCGCGCAGCTCCGCGTCACGCGCGAAGCGCTTCAACAACAAGTCGGTTTCCGCAGGCGGCAGTTCGCCGTCGAGAAACGCCGAAATCTGTTCACGGATCGGTTCGCTCATGGCTCCTCGGGACGGCCCAGGCCGGCATCGAAAATCGGTCGCAGCTTCTTGTCGATCGCTTCACGAGCCCGGAAGATCCGTGAACGCACGGTCCCGACCGGGCAATCCATCGTTTGCGCGATGTCCTCGTAACTCAGGCCCTCGAGCTCGCGCAGCACGATCGCGGTGCGCAGGTCCTCGGGCAGGTTCTCGATCGCCTTGTTCACCGTGTCGCGGATCTCGTCGGTGAGCAACAGCGCCTCCGGCGTCTCGGACTCGGCGAGCCGCGCGTTCAGGTCGTGCTGCTCGGGGTCCTGCAGATCGAGGTCGTAATCCATCGGCCGGCGTTTCGAGGCCACCAGCGCGTTCTTCGCGGTGTTGATCGCGATCCGGTAGAGCCAGGTGTAGAACGCGCTGTCGCCGCGGAACGAGGGCAAGGCCCGATAGGCCTTCACGAAGGCCTCCTGCGCGATGTCCTCGGCCTCGGTGGTGTCGTGCACGTAACGCATGATCAACTTCAGCACCTTGTGCTGGTACCGCAACACCAGCAAATCGAACGCCGCCCGTTCGCCGCCCTGTACCCGCCGGACCAGCTCGAGGTCGCTCGCTTCGACCGTCATTCCCGACCCCGAACCGGCAGGCATGGACGCCAGCCTGTCGCAATAGACCGACGGTCCCGACGAAAGTTCGCACAACTTTGCACTCGGCCGGTGGGCGCCGCTCGAAATGTGATCTCGCGCATGTTCCGGGGATTCTATCAGCCGGTATCGGCCGCCGAGGCCGCAACCCGCGCCGCGGCGTCCGCGAGGATCCGATCGACGAGGGCGGCGAGATCGGCCGCGGCCGGCCGCACGCCGCCGAGGCAATACGCGAGGATCGCCTCGTCCGGCGCATCGAGCAGCCGCCGGAAGGCCGCCTGCTCGGCCGCCGGGGCCGACTCGAACCGCCCATCGACGTAGCCGCGCAGCAGTTCGTCGATCTCGCGCGTCCCCCGTCGGCAACGCCAGCGCAGGCGGCCGAGTTCGCGCGGGTCGATCGCGGGCATCGGCCGGGTCATTCAGTAGCGCCGGCGAACGAGCATCTGCTTGATCTCGCCGATCGCTTGCGCGGGATTCAGGTCCTTCGGGCAGGCTTCCGTACAGTTCATGATCGTGTGGCAGCGGTACAACCGGAACGGGTCCTCGAGCTCGTCGAGGCGCTCGCCGGTCGCCTCGTCGCGGCTGTCGACGATCCAGCGATACGCCGCGAGCAAGGCCGCGGGGCCGAGGTACCGGTCGCTGTTCCACCAGTAGCTCGGGCAACTGGTCGAGCAGCACGCGCACAGGATGCACGCGGACGGCCGGTCCACCTTCTGCTGGTCCGCCTTCGATTGCAGCCGCTCCCGATCGGGCGGCGCCGGCGTGCGCGTCTGCAACCAGGGCTTGATCGACGCGTACTGCGCGTAGAAGTCGGTGAGGTCCGGTACGAGATCCTTCACGACCGGCCGGTGCGGCAACGGCGAGATCCGCACGTCGCCGTCGATGTCGTCGCTCGCGCAGATGCAGGCGAGCCCGTTGTGCCCGTCGATGTTCATCGCGCAGGACCCGCAGATCCCTTCCCGGCAGGAGCGGCGGAACGTCAGGGTCGGGTCGATCTCATTCTTGATCTTGATCAGTGCGTCGAGCACCATCGGCCCGCAGGAATCCATGTCGAGCTCGTAGGTGTCGATCCGCGGGTTCTCGCCGGAATCAGGGTCGTACCGGTAGATCCGGAACCGCCGGACGTGCTTCGCGCCGTCCGGCGCCTTGAAGACGCGCCCGTGCTTGTTCACCTTGGAATTCGCGGGCAGCTTGAACTCGGCCATCGATCCGTCTCCTCAATACGTCCGCGCCTTCGGCGGGATCGGCTCGACCTCGTCGGTCAGCGTGTTCAGGTGCACGGCGCGGTAGTCGATCCGCGTGCCGCCCTTCGCATCGACCCAGCACAAGCTGTGCTTGAGCCAGTGTTCGTCGTCCCGCGACGGGAAGTCCTCGCGCGCGTGCGCGCCGCGGCTCTCGGTGCGGTTCGCCGCCGAGTGCATCGTCGCGACCGCCTGGCCGAGGAGGTTGTCGAGCTCGAGCGTCTCGATCAGATCCGAGTTCCAGATCAGCGATCGATCGCTCACCTTGACCTCGGCGAACGAGTCGAACACCTCCGCGAGGTGGCGCTTGCCCTCCTCGAGCGTCGCGCCGGTGCGGAACACGGCCGCGTCGCGCTGCATCGTCTTCTGCAACGCGAGCCGGATCGACGCGGTCGGCCGCTCGCCGTTCGCGTGGCGCAGCCGGTCGAGCCGCGCGATCGCCGCGTCGCTGGCATCCGCGCGCAGCGACCGGTGCGGCGCGTTCGGCCGCAGCACGCTCGTGCAGCGCTTCGCGGCCGCGCGGCCGAACACGACCAGGTCGAGCAGCGAGTTCGAGCCCAGCCGGTTCGCGCCGTGCACCGACACGCAGGCCGCCTCGCCGACCGCCATCAAGCCCGGCACCACTTCCTCGCCGCCGCCCGCCTTCAATCGCACGACCTCGCCGTCGACGTTGCACGGGATTCCGCCCATGTTGTAGTGCACCGTCGGCAACACCGGGATCGGTTCCTTGTTCACGTCGACGCCGGAGAAGATCCGCGCGGTCTCGGCGATGCCGGGCAGCCGCTCCTTGATCACCTCGGGCCCGAGGTGTTCGAGGTGCAGATGGATGTGATCCTTGTGCGGGCCGACGCCCCGGCCCTCGCGGATCTCGATCGTCATGGAGCGGCTGACGACGTCGCGCGAAGCGAGGTCCTTCGCGTTCGGCGCGTAACGCTCCATGAAGCGCTCGCCCGCCGAGTTCGTGAGATACCCGCCTTCGCCGCGCGAGCCCTCGGTGATCAGGCAGCCCGCGCCGTAGATCCCGGTCGGATGGAACTGCACGAACTCCATGTCCTGCAGCGGCAGTCCCGCGCGCAGCACCATCCCGCCGCCGTCGCCGGTGCAGGTGTGCGCCGACGTGCAGGAGAACCACGCGCGGCCGTAGCCGCCGGTCGCGAGGATCACGCGGTGCGCGCGGAAGCGATGCAGCGTGCCCTCGGCCATGTCGAGCGCGATCACGCCGCGGCACTCGCCGTCCTCCATGATCAGGTCGAGCGCGAAGTACTCGACGAAGAACGTCGCCGAGTGCTTCAACGACTGCTGGTAGAGCGTGTGCAGCATTGCGTGGCCGGTGCGGTCCGCGGCCGCGCAGGTGCGCTGCGCGACGCCCTTGCCGTAGCGCGTCGTCATCCCGCCGAACGGGCGCTGGTAGATCCGCCCGTCCTCGGTTCGCGAGAACGGCACGCCGTAGTGCTCGAGCTCGATCACCGCGGCCGGCGCCTCCTTGCACATGAACTCGATCGCGTCCTGGTCGCCGAGCCAGTCCGAACCCTTCACGGTGTCGTACATGTGCCAGCGCCAGTCGTCCTCGCCCATGTTGCCGAGCGCCGCGGAGATCCCGCCCTGCGCCGCGACCGTGTGGCTGCGGGTCGGAAACACCTTGGTGAGGCACGCGGTCGCGAGGCCGGCCTGCGCGAGGCCGAAGGTCGCGCGCAAGCCCGCGCCGCCGGCGCCGACGACGACGACGTCGTAGCGGTGGTCGATGAACTGATAGTCCTTCATGATCCGAGGGTTCCCATCGAAAGCCGCAAGATCGCGAACACGCCGGCGGCGCCGATCAGCACGTGCGCGAAGCGCAGCGCGATCAGCGTGAGCAGTTTCGCGGCCCGTCCATGCACGTAGTCCTCGACGATCACCGCCGTGCCGAGCGAGGAGTGGACCGCGAGCACCACGACGCACAGCGCCGCGAGGAACGCGTCGACCGGACGCGCGAGCCACGCGTGCACCGTCGCGTAGCCGAGGTCCGGCTGCGCGAGCGCCGCGATCACCAGCCAGCCGGCGAGCGGCACGAGCGCGACCGCGGTGAGGCGCTGCGCCCACCAGTGCGAGGTCCCGTCCTTCGCGCTCCCCAGCCCGGTCACCTGACCGAGCGGACTGCGCATTCTCCCCGACGCTCCGTCAGCCATGGGTCGACCCTCCGAGGTGCAGCGCGAACGCGATCGCGAGCGCGGTCAGTGCGCAGGCGCCGACGACGACGAGCCAGCCGCTCGCCCGCCGCTCGCGCTTGCCGAAGCCGCGACCGACGTCCCAGGCGAGGTGCCGCACGCCGTTCAACAAGTGATAGAAGAACGCGAATCCGAACCCGGCGAGCACCAGGAAGCCGAGCGGGCCGTCGATGAGCGCCGCGAAGCGCGCGTACGCTTGCGGTCCGGCCGCGGCCGCGATCAGCCACGCGACGAACACGATCAATCCGAGCGAGAGGACCGCGCCGGTCGCCCGGTGCAGGACCGACAGCGTGTTGCTGATCTGCCAGCGGTAGATCTGCAAGTGCGGGGACAAGGGTCGTTCGCGTGGAGGCATGATCGTGAGGTTCCTCGGGTCGGGCGGCGGTGGGTGTGGCGCGGCGAACGCGGCGGCCCCTAGAAATCGATGCACCGGCCGCGCAGCTCCCAGTCGCCGAACCGCGTCGGCTCCGGGCCGTCGCGACCGCCGATCTCGCGGGGCCGCGCGGTTTCGCTCGGCGTCGGGAGCGCCGGAGCGGCGCCCGGCGGGCGGACGGTTTCGCTCCCGGCCGCGCCGGTCGCCTCGTCGGCGCCGCGCGGTGCTTCGTCATGGACAATCACAGCGGTAATTTTGCCAGAAAACCCAGTCCCGATCACGCCGGACATCGCCGGCGCGCCCGCGCCGGGGTTGACAACCGGTGCGCGAGGACCGATCAATGCGACGTATGCCGTCGCAATCAGGATCGTTGCCACACCTCGGGCTGCTGCGGTTCGCCGGCGCCGACGCGACGTCCTTCCTGCAAGGACAGATCACCAACGACGCGCGGCGACTCGCCGCGGGGCACGGCCTGCTCGCCGCGGTCGCGAATCCGCAAGGGCGCGTGCTCGCCGTGCTGCAACTGCTGCCCGGCGCGGACGGCGTGCTCGCGATCCTGCCGCGCGAGCTCGTCGAGCCGACCGCCGAACGGCTGCGCAAGTTCGTGCTGCGCGCGAAGCTCACGATCGAGACTCCCGGCGAGTCGCTCGCGGTCGCCGGTGCGACCACGGCGGCCGCGCTCACCGCCGCCGGCCTCGAGATCCCGGCGGCACCGGATGGCTATCGGCAAACGAGTCTCATCGGCATCGGCTGCGTGCTGGGCGATCCGCAGCGCTTCTGGATCGTCGCGCCGCCGGCGGCGCTCGCGGCGCGCGGTCTCGCGGGCGAGCCGAGCGACGCCGCGCGCTTCGAACACGGCTGGCGGCTCGCGGACGTGCGCGCGGGACTCGCGCAGGTCTACGCGGCGACCCGCGAGGCGTTCATCCCGCAGATGCTGAACCTCGACCTCGTCGGCGCGATCAGCTTTCAGAAGGGCTGCTACACCGGCCAGGAGATCGTCGCGCGTACCCAGCACCTCGGCCGGATCAAGCGCCGGCTGGTGCGCGTGCGGACC
Source organism: Pseudomonadota bacterium (assembly GCA_021785405.1). Taxonomy (GTDB): domain Bacteria; phylum Pseudomonadota; class Gammaproteobacteria; order Steroidobacterales; family Steroidobacteraceae; genus Bog-1198. The sequence goes on from JAJYFF010000045.1 coordinate 8,957, forward strand.
GACGCCAGCGCGCCGCTCGGCGCGAGCGTGCGGTTGCCGGACGGCCGCATCGGGCGCCTGACCGAACTGCAGCCGGCCGAGGACGGCTACGAAGGTCTCGCGGTCGCGCCGCTCGCCGCGGCGGCATCCGCGGACGCGGCGACGGACGATCCGGCCGCGGACGCCACCGCCGACGCGCCGATCCCGGCCGAACTCCTGCCGCTACCCTACGCGCTCACGCTCCCGCCCGCGCCCCGGTGACGCCGCGCCCGCGCGCGGCCCGCGCGCGGCGCTATAGATCGACGATCTCGACCTCGTCCGCGAGGATCGGCGCGCCGAGGAAGCGGCTGCCGATGCGCGCGAACCGCGCCGCGCCGTCGGTCGCGAGCCAGCGGACCGTGCCGCCGCCGCGCGCGCCCGCCGCCGCGCCGATCTGCGCGGCGACCGCCGCGGCGGTGGTCGCCGCCGAGTCGACGATGCGCACCGTCGGCGGCAGCGCCGCCGCGATCGCACCGGCGAGCGCCGGGAAATGCGTGCAGCCGAGCACCAGCGTGTCGGGCGGCTGCGGCCCGTCGAACATCCCCTCGAAGTAGCGGCGCGCGATCGCCTCGGCGACCGGGCCCTCGGTCCAGCCCTCCTCGGCGAGCGCGACGAACAGCGGACACGCGCGCGCCACCACCCGCGCATCGTCCGCGTGCGCGCGGATCGCACGCTGGTACGCGCCGCCCGCGATCGTGCCCTCGGTCGCGATCACCGCGATGCTGCGCGTGCGCGAGGCGCCGACCGCGGCGGCGGCGCCCGGCTCGACGACGCCGACGACCGGCAGGTCGGGGTACGCCGCCCGCAGCGCCTCGAGCGCCGAGGCCGAGGCGGTGTTGCAGGCGACGACGAGACAGCCGATGCCGCGCGCGCGCAGCGCGGCCGCGCATTGCAGCGAGTAGCGCGCGACCGTCGCCGCACTCTTCGTTCCGTACGGGAGCCGCGCGGTGTCGCCGAGGTACACGAAGTCGGCCTGCGGCAGTGCCGCCCGCAACGCGCGCAGCACCGTCAAGCCGCCGACGCCGGAGTCGAACACGCCGATCGGCGCGAGTGGCTCCGTCATCTGACGCTCAGGTCTCCGGCCGCAGGTGCGGGAACAGCAGCACGTCGCGGATCGACGGCGAATCGGTGAAGAACATCACCAGCCGGTCGATCCCGACGCCGAGTCCGCCGGTCGGCGGCAGCCCGTACTCCAGCGCGCGCACGTAATCGGCGTCGAAGTACATCGCCTCCTCGTCGCCCGCGCGCTTGCGTTCGGCCTGCTCGCGGAAGCGCCGCGCTTGATCCTCCGGGTCGTTGAGCTCGGAGAAGCCGTTCGCGTATTCGCGGCCGCCGATGAACAGCTCGAAGCGGTCGGTCACGAACGGATCCGCGTCGTTGCGTCTCGACAGCGGCGAGACCTCGACCGGATACGCGGTCGCGAAGGTCGGCTGGATCAGCGTGTGCTCGCCGGTCTTCTCGAACAGCTCGATCTGCAGCTTCCCGGCGCCGTCGCCCGGGTGGACCGCGATGCCGAGCCGCTCGCAGACGCCCCGGAGATACGCGACGTCGCGCAGCGAGCCCCGCTCGAGCCCCGGGTTTCGCGACAGCAGGATCTCCTCGATCGTCAGCCGCTGGAACGGGCCGGTCAGATCGTACTCGGTCCCCTGATAGACGATCCGGCGGGTGCCGAACAGCGTGTCGGCGAGTCCGTGGAACATCCCCTCGACGAGCCGCATGATGTCGTCGTAGTCGGCGTAGGCCTGATACAGCTCGAGCATCGTGAACTCGGGGTTGTGCTGCGTCGAGAGCCCCTCGTTGCGAAAATTCCGGTTGATCTCGTAGACCCGCTCGAACCCGCCGACGGTGAGCCGCTTCAAGTACAGTTCCGGCGCGATCCGCAGGTACATGTCCATGTCGAGCGCGTTGTGATGCGTCTTGAACGGCCGCGCGGCCGCGCCGCCCGGGATCGGCTGCAACATCGGCGTCTCGACCTCGAGGAAGCCGGACGCGTCGAGGAAGTCGCGCAGATAGCGCACGATCCGCGTGCGCGTCTCGAACACCCGCCGGCTCGCCGCGCTCATGATCAGGTCGACGTAGCGCTGCCGGTAGCGCAGCTCCGTGTCGGCGATGCCGTGCCATTTGTCGGGCAGCGGGCGCAGCGACTTCGCGAGCAGCCGCAGCTCGCCCACGCGCACCGAGAGCTCCCCGGTCTTCGTGCGGAACAAGGTCCCGCGCGCGCCGACGATGTCGCCGACGTCCCAGCCGCGGAACGCCTCGTACACCTCGCCGAGCACCGGCTGCTGCAGGAACAGCTGGATCGAGCCGCTGCCGTCCTCGATGCGCGCGAAGCTCGCCTTGCCCATCAGGCGCTTCGCCATCATCCGTCCGGCGACCCGGACCTCGATCGCGAGCGCCTCGAGCGCCGCCGCGTCACGCGCCGCGTAGGTGTCGGCGAGATGCTGCGCGAGCGCGTCGCGCTTGAAGTCGTTCGGGAACGCCTCGCCCTGCAGGCGCAGGTGCGCGAGTTTCGCGCGGCGCTCGGCGATCAGGTGGTTCTCGGTCGGCTCGCTGCGAAAATCGTGTTCGCTCATAGTCCCTGCTTCAGGCTGGCCTTCAGGAATTCATCGAGGTCCCCGTCGAGCACCGCGGTCGTGTTGCCGACCTCGACGCCGGTGCGCAGATCCTTGATCCGCGACTGGTCGAGCACGTAGCTGCGGATCTGGTTGCCCCAGCTCACGTCGGACTTCGAGTCCTCGAGCACCCGCGCCGCGGCGTTGCGCTTGTTGAACTCGAGCTCGTAGAGCTTCGCCTTCAGCATCTTCATCGCGGTGCTGCGATTCTTGTGCTGACTGCGCTCGCTCTGGCACGCGACCACGATCCCGGTCGGCACGTGCGTGATCCGCACCGCCGACTCGGTCTTGTTCACGTGCTGGCCGCCGGCGCCGCTCGAGCGGTACACGTCGACCCGCAGGTCCGCCGGGTTCACCTCGATCGCGATGTCGTCGTCGACTTCCGGCGACAGGAACACCGACGCGAACGAGGTGTGGCGCCGGTTGCCGGAGTCGAACGGGGACTTGCGCACCAGCCGGTGCACGCCGGTCTCGGTGCGCAGCCACCCGTACGCGTAGTCCCCGGTCAGCGCGATCGTCGCGCTCTTGATCCCGGCGACCTCGCCGTCGCTCTGGTCGATGATCTCGGTGCGGATCCCGTGCGCGTCGGCCCACTTCAAGTACATTCGCAGCAGCATCGCGGCCCAGTCCTGCGCCTCGGTGCCGCCCGCGCCCGCCTGGATGTCGAGGAACGCGTTGTGCGAGTCCATCGGGCCCGGGAACATCCGCTGGAACTCGAGGCGCTCGACGTCGCTCGCGAGCCGCGACACGTCCGTCTCGACCTCGCGGACCGCGGCGAGATCCTGCTCGGCCTCGGCGAGTTCGAGGAGTTCGCCGGCGTCGGCGAGCCCGCGCTGCAAGCGATCGATCGTACCGACGGTCTCCTCGAGCCGCGCCCGCTCGCGGCCGAGCTCCTGAGCGCGATCCGGGGCGTTCCACACGCCCGGCTGCTCTAGTTCGCGATTGACTTCCTGGAGGCGTTCACTCTTTTGGTCGTAATCAAAGATACCTCCTCAAGGACCCTACGCGCTCCTCGAGATCCTTGACGGACCGTTTGACGGGATTGATTTCCATAGGGCGCGAATCCTAGCACACCCGCCGCACCGCACGGCGCGCTCACACCACGCCGAGGTGCGTGCAGTTCAGCTGCAGCCGCGTGCGCCCGTTGAACTCGTTCACCTCGAGGCGGTACGCGGCCGCGACGCGCACGCCCGGCGGCGGCAGCGCGCGGCCCGCTTCGTCGAAGTAGCCGAACGCGATCGCGTCGAGCGGCTCGCCCTGCCCCGCCGCCTGCACGCGCAGCTTCAGGTGACGCTCGGCGACGATCCGCGCGTCGCGCACCGCGAATTCGCCGTCGAACACCGGTTCCGGGAAGCCCTGGCCCCAGGGGCCGCCCGCGGCGAGCGCGCGCGCAGTGTCGAGCGAGAGCTCGGCGGCGTCGAGCTCGCCGTCGGAATGGATCACGCCCTGCAGCGCCGCCGGATCGACGCGTGCGGCGACCTCGGCCGCGAACGCGTCGCGAAACGCCGCGAGGTTCTGCCGTTGCAGCGTCAGCCCCGCGGCCATCGCGTGCCCGCCGAACTTGTCGATCAGGCCCGGGTGGCGTACCGCGATCGCCTCCAGCGCATCCCGCACGTGCACCCCCTCGATCGAGCGCGCCGAGCCGCGCAGACTCCCGTCGGCCGCGGCCGCGAACGCGATCACCGGCCGGTGCAGCCGCTCCTTGGTGCGGCCGGCGACGAGCCCGACGACGCCCTGGTGCCAGCCCTCGTCGAACAGGCACAGCCCGAGCGCATCCGCCGCGGCGGGCACCGCGCGCATCGCCGCGGCGATGTCGATCGCCTCCAGCTGCATCCGCCGCTCGATCGCGCGCCGCTCCTCGTTCAACGCCGACAGGCGCGCCGCGAGCGCGGCGGCCGGCGCGGGTTCGTCCGCGAGCAGGCATTCGATCCCGATCCGCATGTCCGCGATCCGGCCCGCGGCGTTCAGGCGCGGCGCGACCGCGAAGCCGAGATCCGCGGCGACCAGTTCCTCGAGGCGCCGGCCCGACGCCTCGACCAGCGCGCGAATCCCGGCCGCGCAGCGCCCCGCGCGCATCCGCCGCAAGCCCTGCGCGACCAGCACCCGGTTGTTCCCGTCCAGCGGCACGACGTCCGCGACCGTGCCGAGCGCGACCAGGTCGAGCCATTCGGCCGGGTTGCAGTCGCATCCCGGGAGGCTGCGCGCGAGCGCCGCGACCACGTAGAACGCGACCCCGACGCCCGCGAGCGCGCGACTGCCGAAGCCGGAGCCCGGCAGGTTGGGGTTCACGATCACGTCGGCCGCGGGCAGCGTCGGGCCCGGCAGGTGGTGGTCCGTGACCAGCACCGCGATCCCGCGCGCCCGCGCGGCGGCGACGCCGTCGTGGCTCGACACGCCGTTGTCGACGGTGACGATCAGGCTCGGCCGCTCGGCCGCGGCGCGCTCGACGATCTCGGGCGTGAGGCCGTAGCCGTAGCGAAACCGATCGGGCACCAGGAAATCGACGTGCGCGAAGCGCATCGCGCGCAGCGCGCGCACCACCAGCGCGCTGCTGGTCGCGCCATCCGCGTCGAAGTCGCCGACGACGAGCACGCGACCCTCGCGGTGCTGAGCGAGCTGCCGCGCGGCCTCCTCGGTGCCCTCGAGCGAGCCGACCGGCAGCAGCCGCGCGAGCGACAGGTCGAGATCACGGTCCGCGCGCAGCCCGCGCGCGGCGTACACCCGCCGCAACACCGGGTGCACGTTCGCGGAGAAGCCCGCGGCGTCCGCCACGAGGCGCCGCTGGATGCGCGCCTGCGAGTTCACGCGAGCCGCTCCCACCACGGCCGGACGCGGCGCCAGACGCGGCGCCGTTCGGCAGGCCCGTACTCGACCCGTTGTGCGCCGGCGCGCAGCACGATCCGGCCGATGCGCCGATCGGCGAGCGCCGCGAGCGCGGCCGCGAACCAGTGTCGCTCCATCCGCGGCCAGTCTGCCGAACCCGGCGCCGCCGCGAGGCACACGACGCCGTCGCGGCGCTCGCTCGCGAGCGCGGAGGGCTCGAGCGGCGCGGCGGGCGACGCGAACGCCGCGCACCAGGGATCCTCGCCCGCGACGAAGCCCGCGAGCGACGGCGCGCGAGCGAGCGGCGCACCGCCGCCCCAGAGCCACAGGCCCGCGATCGGCGGCCGGCCGTCCCGTTCCCGCTCGCGGTTCAACGGATGCGCGTGCAGCCACATCTCGAGCTCGCTCGCCGCGAGGCGCAGGGCCGCCGCGCCCGGGCCGCGCGGCTGGAACGCGCTCAAGTCCTCGCCGAGCGCGGCCTCCGGGTCGCAGGTCTCGACCTCCGGCAGCCGCTCGAGCGCGCAGTACAGCCGGCCGTCGCTCGCCGCGAGCAGCCGGCGCGCGGGCGCGAACGTCGCGTCGTGGTCCGCCGCGAGCCGGGCGGCTTCCTCGGGCGCGAGCGCGAGCAGCCCGTCCGGGGCGAGGTGCAGGCGGGTGAGTGTCGGCAGATAGGCCACCGGCGTCGCGAGGAACACCGCGCCCGCGTCGACCGCGCCGAACGCGCGGTGCACCGCGGCCGGCGCGAGCCCCGGCCAGCGCTCGCCCGGCGCGGCGACGAGCTCGAACGCTTCGACTCGCCAGTCGCGCGGCGCCGCGCGCGCCGGCGCGCGTGCGAGGACGCGCTCGAGGAGCGGCGCGCGCGCCGCCGCCTCCGCGGCGGCGGCCTGCACGGGGAATCGCAGGTACCAAGTGGTGGTGGGGACGGCGCGCGGCATCGGCAGTTCGCGTATCTTAATGCGAATGCGATTCACGCAGGACACGACCGACGGCGCTCACGTGATCCGCTCGTACGCGGACGGGGAATTCCGCGTCGACGACCGGCGGATCCGCGGTGGCCTGATCCTGAGTGCGACCGAGATCCTCGAGGCGCCGGAGCTGCGGGTGTTCGAGGACTTCGGCGCCGCGCACCTCGAGCGGATCTTCGCGATGAATCCCGAGGTCGTGCTGCTCGGCACCGGCGCCGCGCCGCGCTTCCCCGAGCCCGCGTTCACCGCGCGGTTCTGGTCCCGCGGGATCGGCTTCGAAGCGATGACGACCGAGGCGGCCTGCCGCACGTTCAACGTGTTGATCGCCGAGCGGCGGCGCGCGGTCGCGGCGCTGCTGCCGTAGGGAAAACGGCAGAGCGCAGCGGCGAAAGTCTCAGGATTGGCAGATCGGATCCCAATCGCCTCGACGCGCATGCGCAGGTCGAGCGAAGCTGAGGAATATTCTTTTTCTTATTGTTTTTGTTACTTTTTATCCCCTAATCAGGCCCCGAAATCTCCCGCTGCGCCCCGCCGGTAGGCGATGGCTTCGGGGGCACTCTACCCCTGCCGCCGCGACCAGGGCAAGCCCGCCCGCTCAGCGCGGCGGCAGGTACGGCAAGGGATCGATCGTGTGCCCGTCGGCGCGAATCTCGAAATACAGCAGCGGCACCTGCCGCGAGTCGCTGCCCATTCGCGCGATCGGCTCGCCAGCCGTGACCTTTTGCCCCTGGTGCACGGTCACCGCGGCGTTGTACGCGTACGCGGACAACACCCGTGCATCGTGCTTGATGATCACCAGCAGGCCGAAGCCCGGGATCCCGGTCCCGGTGTAGACGACGCGGCCCGCGGCCGCCGCGCGCACGGTTTGCCCGAGCTGCCCGCCGATCAACAACGCGCCGTTCACGAGCCGCTGCACGCCGCCGATCCGGTCGGTCGGCCAGCGCCAGTGCACCGCGGCCGCGGCGGCGTTGCGGACCGAGGGCGGCGGCACGGGCGGTCGCGCGCCGCGCGGCGGCGGACGTGGCACGCCGCGCGCCGCGACGCGCGGCGGCGCCGCGCGACCCGTGCGCGCGACGCCGCCGGGTGGCGGCCGCAGCCGCAGCCGTTCGCCGACGGTGATCCGGTAGTCCGGGCCGATGTGGTTCCACGCCGCGAGGTCGCGATAGTCCAAGCGGTTGCGCCACGCGATGCTGTAGAGCGTGTCGTTCGGCCGCACGACGTAGACGCGCGGCGCCCGCACGGGCGCGCTCGCGCACCCGGCGAGCAGCGCGAGGGTCGCGAACGCGGCGGCGAGAGGGCGACGCACGCGCCGCGGCTAACGCTGCAGCCCCGACAGCAACGGCACGAAGCTCACCGGCCCGAGCAATTCGCGCTCCAGCCGCGTCTCGGTGCGCGTGTGGCGCACGAGCGTCTGGCGTCCCTCGGCGCCGACCGGTGCGACCAGCCGGCCGCCGACCGCGAGTTGCTCGAACAGCGCGGCCGGGACCACGCGGGGCGCCGCGGTCAGCAGGATCGCGTCGAACGGCGCGCGCGCGCGCCAGCCGGCGCTGCCGTCCTCGAGGCGAAAGCGCACGTTGCGGATCTTCAGCTCCCGCAAGGTGCGCCGCGCGCGTCCGAGCAGCGGCTCGATCCGCTCGATCGTGTACAGCTCGGCGGCGAACGCCGCGAGCACCGCGGTCTGATAGCCGCAGCCGGTGCCGATCTCGAGCACCCGCCCGATCGGTCCGCCCGCGAGCAGCGCCTCGGTCATCCGCGCGACGATGTACGGCTGCGAGATCGTCTGGCCGAAACCGATCGGCAGCGCGGTGTCCTCGTAGGCGCGGCTCGCGAGCGCCTCGTCGACGAACAGGTGCCGCGGCACGGTGCTGATGCGGTCGAGCACGCGCCGGTCGCGGATGCCCTGGTCCTCGAGGCGTTGCACGAGCCGCTCGCGCGTGCGGGCCGAGGTCATGCCGATCCCGGTGAGGCGCTGCTCCTCCATCGGCCTACTCGCCGCTCAACCAGTCCGCGGTATCGGCGAGCGCCGCGTGCCGGGTCAGGTCGATCTGCAGCGGCGTGACCGACGCATAGCCTTGTGCGACCGCGTCGAAGTCGGTGCCGGGGCCGGCGTCCTGGCCCGCGCCCGCGCCGCCGACCCAGTAGACCTCGCGGCCGCGCGGATCGCGTGCGCGCACGATCGGTTCGCTGCGATGACGGTTGCCGAGGCGGGTGACGCGCAGGCCCCGCAACTCGCCGTCCGGTCGATCGGGCACGTTCACGTTCAGGATCACCGAGCTCGGCAGCGGACGCTTCACCAGGCGGTCGACCAGGCGCGCGGCGATCTCGGCCGCCGCGCGGTAGTTGCGCGGGCTGCCGGGCTCGACGCACAGCGACACCGCGATCGCCGACAGGCCGAGGAAGCGTCCTTCCATCGCCGCGGCGACCGTGCCGGAATAGAGCACGTCGTCACCGAGGTTCGCGCCCTCGTTCACGCCCGAGACCACGATGTCGTGCTCGACCGGGAACAGCCCGGAGATCGCGAGGTGCACGCAATCGGTCGGGGTGCCGTTCACGTAATAGACGTCGGCGTCGTGCCGCCACACGCGCAACGGCACGTCGAGCGTGAGCGAATTGCTCGCGCCGCTGCGATTGCGGTCGGGCGCGACGACCGTGACCGCCCCGAGCGGAGCGATCGCGGCGCGCAGCGCCGCCAGGCCGTCGGCGCGATAACCGTCGTCGTTCGAAAGCAGTATTTTCACCGATGATTCGCGCAGCGCCAACGGGTGGCGGTCCGCGCGGTCGAACTATACTGTAAGCTCCCCGCGGCCGATAGCGGAACGGATGCGTCGATGGCCAACGAAGACCCGCAGCAACGCGATCGAGCGCGCACTCCGCGCCGCAAGCCCGCCGCGACCGTGGCGACCCCGGCCGCCGCGGCGCCCCCAGCCAGCGCGGCGACCGGCACCAGCGACGCGGCGATCTTCCGCGAAGCGATGCGCGACGTGCGCCCGCTCGAGGCGAGCGTCGACGCGCGCATCGACCCCGACCCGCCGAAGCGACCGCGCGCGCGACCGCGGCAGGAGCGCGCCGCGCGCGAACTGCCCCCGCCGCCGATCGTCGACGCCGCGAACCCGCCGGAGCGCCTCGCGTTCCGCCGCGCCGGGGTGCGCGACGGCGAGATGCGCCGCCTGCGCCGCGCGACCACGGCGATCGAGGACGAGATCGACCTGCACGGGCTCACGCAGGCGCATGCGTACCGGCTGTTGTGCGATTTCCTCGAGGACAGCCGGGCGCGCGGCCTGCGCCGGGTGCGCGTGATCCACGGCAAGGGACTGCGCTCGGGCGCACGCGGCGCGGTGCTGAAGGCCGCGGTCGATGCGTGGCTGCGCGAGCGATCGGACGTGCTCGCGTTCTCCTCCGCCCGACCGGTCGACGGCGGCAGCGGCGCGCTCTACGTGCTGCTGCGGGCCTGAGCGCCGGCGCGCGCCGCATGATCCAGCAGCACGTTCGCGAACGCGGCGAGCCCCTCGCCGCGCCCGATGAACCCGAGCCGCTCGGTCGTCGTCGCCTTCACGTTGATCGCATCCGGCGAGGCGCCGAGATCGGCCGCGAGCCGCTCGGCCATCGTCGCGCGGTGCTTCGCGATCCGCGGCGCCTCGGCGAGCACCGTCACGTCGGCGTTCACCAGCGCGTAGCCGGCCGCCCGCATCCGCGCGGCGACCGCGCGCAGGAACGCGCGGCTGTCGGCGCCGCGGTAGCGCGGATCGGTGTCCGGGAAATGCTGGCCGATGTCGCCGGCCGCGAGCGCGCCCAGGATCGCGTCGCACAGCGCGTGGATCACCACGTCGCCGTCGGAGTGCGCGACGACCCCGCGCTCGTAGTCGATCCGCACGCCGCCGAGCGTCACGTGGTCGCCGTCGCCGAACCGATGCACGTCGAAGCCCTGACCGACTCGCATGTTCTTCGCCTCCGCTTGAGCGAGGATCCGCGCGGCGGTCCCGAGGTCCTCCACGCGCGTGACCTTGATGTTGAACGGCGAGCCGGGCACGAGCGCCGGCGCCAGGCCCGCGCGCTCCATCGCCTGCGCCTCGTCGGTCACGACGACCCCGGCGGCGGCGGCGTCCGCGAGCGCCTCGCACAGCCGGCGGTATGGGAACACCTGCGGCGTGAGCGCGCGCCACAGACCGGTGCGATCGACGGTCTCGACCGCGCCGCCCGGGGACCAGCGCTTCACGGTGTCGACGAGCGCCGTCGCGAGCACCGCGCCGCTCGCGCCGCGCTCGACCGCATCGATCAGCGCGTCGACCTCGGCCGCCGTCAAGCACGGCCGCGCCGCGTCGTGCACGAGCACCCAATCCTCGTCGGCCGCGAGACCCTGCAGGCTCGCGAGGCCGTTCGCGACCGAGACCTGCCGGGTCGGCCCGCCGATCGCGCGCCGCAGCCGTTCGCGATCGGCGCGCGCGCGACCTTCGGCGGCCGCCGCGAGCCGTGCCTCGATCCCCGCCCAGTGCGTATCGTCGGCGGCGACGACGACGACCGTCGCGCTCACCCGCGGGCTCGCGAGGAGCGGCGCGATCGACCATTCGATCAAGGTGCGGCCCGCGAGCGGAGCATATTGCTTCGGGGTGGCGGCGCCGGGCGCGAAGCGCTCGCCGCGGCCGGCCGCGGGCACGATCGCGAACACCCGCCGCGCACCGAGGGCGCCGGTCATTCGTTGCGCGCGGTCAGCGGCCCGTTCGAGCGACTGCCGGGCGTGCTCGCCGGCACGAGTTCGTAGAAGGTCTCGTTCGCGCCGATCATCCCGAGCTCGCTGCGCGCGCGCTCCTCGAGCGCGCCGGTGCCGACCTTCAGGTCGCGCACCTCGGCCGCGAGCCGATCGTTGCGTTGCTGCTGGGCGTCGTTCGCGGAAGTTTGCGTGACAATCTCGGAGCGTAGACGCATGACTTCACGCACACCCTGATCCGAGAACCACAATCGGTACTGCAACAGCACCAAGGCCAGACCAAGAATTGCGGCGAAAACCCTCATAAGGACATGAGGTTAGCATAACTAGTTAAGAAACTGCCACCGATAATGCCCGCAAGCCCGCATAAACGCCCTTCGACCCGAGTTCCGCCTCGATCCGTAGCAGTCGGTTGTACTTCGCGACCCGGTCGGAGCGCGACATCGAGCCGGTCTTGATCTGGGTCGCGGCGGTCGCCACCGCGAGGTCCGCGATCGTCGTGTCCTCGGTCTCCCCCGAGCGGTGCGAGATCACCGCCGCGTAGCCTGCGCTGGTCGTGAGGTCGATCGCCGCGAGCGTCTCGGTCAGCGTGCCGATCTGGTTCGGCTTGATCAGCACCGCGTTCGCGACGCCGCGGTCGATCCCCTCGCGGATGATCTTCGTGTTGGTCACGAACAGGTCGTCGCCGACGAGTTGGGTCGTCGCGCCGAGCTTGGCGGTGAGCACCTGCCAGCCCGCCCAGTCGTCCTCGCTCATCCCGTCCTCGACCGTGACGATCGGGTACTTCGCGACGAAGCCCGCGAGGTAGTCGGCGAACTCCGCGGAGCTGAACCGGCGGCCCTCGGAGGCGAGCTCGTAGCGGCCGTCGCGGCGGAACTCGCTGCTCGCGACGTCGAGGCCGAGCCACAGATCGCGCCCGGGCCGGTAGCCGGCGGCCTCGATCGCCTCGAGGATCGTCGTGATCGCCGCCTCGTTCGACGGCAGGTTCGGCGCGAACCCGCCTTCGTCGCCGACCGCGGTCGCGAGCCCCTTCGCGTGCAGCACCTTCTTCAGCGCATGGAACACCTCGGCGCCGTAGCGCAGCGCCTCGGCGAGCGTCGGCGCGCCGAGCGGCAGGATCATGAACTCCTGGATGTCGACGTTGTTGTCCGCGTGCGCGCCGCCGTTGATGATGTTCATCATCGGCACCGGCAGCGTGAACTCGCGGTCGCCGCCGAGCGAGCGGTACAGCGGCAGGCCGCGGTCCGCCGCGGTCGCGTGGGCCGCGGCGAGCGAGACCGCGAGCAGCGCGTTCGCGCCGAGCCGCGACTTCGTCTCGGTCCCGTCGAGCGCGATCAGCCGCTCGTCGAGCCGGGCCTGGTCCGCGGCGTCCTGGCCGAGCAATGCGCGCCGGATTTCGCCGTTCACGTTCGCGACCGCGTTGCGCACGCCCTTGCCGCCGTAGCGGCGCGGATCGCCGTCGCGCAACTCGACCGCCTCGCGCGTGCCGGTCGAGGCGCCGGAGGGCACGGCCGCGCGCCCGACCGCGCCGGAGTCGAGCTGCACGTCGGCCTCGACGGTGGGATTGCCGCGCGAGTCGATGATCTCGCGTCCACGAATATCGACGATACGGCTCATCGGATCGTTTCCTCGAAGGGTCGTTGCTTGACGGCCCGGTCGATCTCGACGAGCGTCGAGAGCAGCGATGCGACGCGATCGAGCGGCCACGCGTTCGGGCCGTCGGAGAGCGCCTCGTCCGGGTTCGGATGGGTTTCCATGAACAGCCCCGCGATGCCGGCCGCGACCGCGGCCCGCGCGAGCACCGGGACGAACTCGCGCTGCCCGCCGGAGGCGTCGCCGCGCCCGCCGGGGAGCTGCACCGAGTGCGTCGCGTCGAACACGACCGGGCAGCCGGTCTCGCGCATCACCGCGAGCGAGCGCATGTCCGCGACCAGGTTGTTGTAGCCGAACGAAAAGCCGCGCTCGCAGACCAGGATCTGCTCGTTGCCGGTCGAGCGCGCCTTGTCGACGACGTTGCGCATCTCCCACGGCGAGAGGAACTGGCCCTTCTTCACGTTCACCGGCCGGCCCTGCGAGGCGA
>JAJYFF010000046.1 GCA_021785405.1 Pseudomonadota bacterium
CAGCGCCGCGCTCGCCGGCCGGTCCGACGCACCCGACCTCGCCGCCGCGCGCGCGCTCGGCGCCGATCCGCAGACGCTCGCATCGGTCAGCGCGCTGCTCGCGGCGCATCGACGCGCCGCGGCGCCCGCGACGCCGGCGCCCGCCCTGCGCTTGGTGCGCAACTACCAGCCCCGCTATCCCTACGAAGAGCTCGATGGCCACGTGGCCGGCTCGGTCGTGGTCGCGTTCGTCGTCGATCCGCACGGCCGAACCCGCGACGTGCACGTGATCGCCTCCTCGCCGCACGGCGCGTTCGACCAAGCGGCGACCGACGCGGTCGAGCGCTGGCGTTACGCACCACCGACGCTCGACGGCAAGCCCGTGTCCGTGCCCGCCAAGGTCGAGATTCGTTTCGCACCGCCTCGCTGAACTTCCGGAGCCTCGCGCATGTCACTCGCAGCACGCTTCGACCGCCGCCCCGTCGTCCTGATCGTCATCGGGGCACTGCTCGCCGCAGCGCTCGGCACCGCGCTCGTGTCGGGCTTTCGTCTCGCGACCCGGCTGCGCGAGGACATCGCCGCGGTCCAGGCCGCGAGCGCGCTGCAAGCCTATCCCCGCGAACTGGTTCGCGAGGTGAGCGGCCTGCGCGAACGGCTCGAAGTGCGAGCCTATGCCGGTCGAGCGCTGACGACGCTGCGCGATTCGACCCGCGACTTCAACGAGCGGCTGCAAGCCCTCGCCGCGCTCGACCACGATCCGGCACGGCTCGCGAGCGTCCAGCAACGCTGGCGCGGCTACCGCGCGGCGCTCGCGCCGGTGCTCGAATTCCGCGGCGAGCCCTACGTCGACTCGGACGCCGCCTCGACCCGCCTGTCCGCCGACGGGCGCGGACTGTACGCGAGCCTCGAGCACGCACGGCTGTACGCGCTCGCGAACGCGCACGGCTTCGACGCCGACCTCGCCGCGGTCACCGGCGACCTGCAAGCCTCGGCCTCCGCGGCCGCGACGCGACTGCGGCTGCTGCTGCAGGGCGGCGTGCTGGCCGCGTTGGTGCTCGCCGCGATCGCCGCGTGGCTGCTGCTGTCGCGCGCGCGTCACGAGCGAGCGGCGCAGGAGGCGCGCGAGCGGACCCGTGACATCCTGCGCACGGTGCGCGAGGGGTTCTTCCTGCTGGACGCGGAGCACCGGATCGGATCGGTCTGGTCCGACGCGCTGACGCAGATGTTCGGCCGCGAGGATTTCGCCGGCCTCGGATTCCGGGAACTGCTCGCCGGCTTCGTGCCGGAGACGACGATCGCGACCGCGCTCAAGTACGTCGATCTGCTCTGGGGCGACCGGGCCAACGAGAACCTGATGAAGACGATCAATCCGCTGTCGCAGCTCGAGGTGCACAGCCCCGATCCGCTGCGCCGCGAGCCCCGGTACCTGCAGTTCGATTTCCACCGCGTGACCGGCGCGCAAGGCGTGAAGTACGTGCTGTGCTCGGTCGTCGACGTGACCGCGAACGTGGCGCTCGCGCGCGAGCTGCAGGAGTCGCAGCAGGGCGCGGACGCGCAGCTGGAGATGCTGATCGGGATGACCCGCACCGATCCGCTGCAGCTCGCGTCGTTCCTCGACACGGCAGACGCGGGACTGAAATTGGTCAACGCGATCCTGCGCTCGCCCGCGCGCAGCGACGCGGATTTCCGCGGCAAACTGGCGGGCCTGATGCGCGAGTTGCACGCGTTGAAGGGCGAAGCGAGCGCGCTCGATCTGAGCGGCGTCGCCGACCGGCTGCACGCCCTCGAGACCCGGGTCAGCGGCTGCGAGTCCCGCGCGACGCTCAGCGGTGACGACTTCCTGCCGATCGTCGCGAAACTCGACGAGCTGGTCGCGTACCTGCGCGGGATCCGCGAGATCGCCGCGCGTCTCGCGCTCACCGAGCACGCGGCCCCCGCGAGCGCGACCGATGCGATCGCGCCGATCCTCGAAGCGGCGGCGGCGCGGATCGCGCTCGAGCACCACAAGATGCTGCGGGTCGAGTGCAACGGCTTCGACGCGATCCCGCAGTCGCTCGCCAAGGCGCTCAAGGACTGCCTCGTGCAGCTCGTACGCAATGCCGCGGTCCACGGGATCGAGGACCCTGAGCTGCGCCGCACGCGCGCGAAGGGCGACGTCGGCGTCGTGAGCGCGCGCTTCGCGCGCACGGCCGACGGCTACGAGTTGACGGTCGAGGACGACGGCGCCGGCATCGCACCGGACGAGGTCAAGGCCGTCGCGGTCCGCCGCGGGCTGATCACCGAGGCGCAGGCCGCGGCGATGGACACGCGCGCGGCGATCGCGCTGATCTTCCGCGCCGGATTCTCCACCGCGGGCGAGGTGTCGCTCGGCGCCGGCCGGGGTGTCGGCATGGACGTGGTCGCCCGCACGGTGCGTGCGCTCGGGGGTCGAATCGGCGTCGCGACGATGCCCGGCAAGTACACCCGGTTCAAGATCCACGTGCCGACGGGTGGCAAGGACGCCGCGGCGGCCGCCTGAGACGCGCCGGAGAGCCGATGAACGCCGCGGTCGACTCGACCCTGAAACTCCTGATCGTCGACGACTCGACCCTCATCCGACGACGGGTCGAGCGCTCGCAGCGCTTCGACCGGCTGCGACTGGTCGGCAGCGCCGCGGACGGCGTCGAGGCCCTCGCCCTGTTCTCGCGCACCGATCCGGACGTCGTCACGATGGACCTGACGATGCCGCAGATGGACGGGATCGAATGCATCCGGCGGATGGTCGCGCTGAAGCCGTCGGTGCGGATCCTGGTGATCTCCGCGCTCGCGGACAAGGCCACCGCGATCGAGGCGATGGCGAGCGGCGCGAACGGCTTCCTGAACAAGCCGTTCACCGAGCGCCAGCTCAACGAAGCGCTCGCCGAGCTGCTGCGCTGATCGGTCCCGACCCGGAGAACGCGCGATGCTGCACGAGAGGGAACTGAAGGTCTTCGTCGAGGGCACGACGCGCTTCTTCGAGGTCGCCGCGCAGCAACCGGCGTCGATCGGCTCGCCGTACCTGATGGAGGAGCCGCTCGCGCTGCACGAGTATTCGGGGCTGATCGAGGTGTCGGGGCGGCGCGAGGGCGTCGTCTGCTTCACCGCGCCGAAGACGATGCTCGCGGTGATGCTGATGAAGATGCACGAGACCGACTTCGGCCACGAGACGATGCGCGACCTGGTCGGAGAGGTCGCGAACACGATCTCCGGCAACGCGCGCCGCGACTTCGGCAACGAGTTCCGGATCTCCCCGCCGCGGGTGCTGTGGGGCGACACGCCGCCGATCGACCCGCGCCCGGGCGCACGGACCTTCGTGATCCCGATCCACTGGCGCAGCCACAGCGCGAAGCTCGTCGTCGCGCTCTGCTGAGCCCGCGCGCGCCCCACCCGGTCGCCCGCGTTCCGCCCGCCTGACCGCGTTCCGCCCGATCATCGGCGCCACGCCCATCTGCCATCACAGATTCTTGACGCTGCCCGCGCGGCGGGTTAGCTTGTCGGCGGCCCGCAGGGGGCCGCTCGCAACGACAGGAACGCTCCGATGACCGCACCGATGCCATCGCAGAAAATCGCCGAATTACGCCGCATGGATCTCGACCACCATCTGCCGGCGCAGAGCGACTACAAGGTCCAACAGGCGCTCGGCGGCAGTCGGATCATCGTCCGCGCCGAGGGCTGCACGATCGAGGACGCCGAGGGCACCCGCCTGCTCGACGGCATGGCCGGCCTGTGGTGCGTGAACGTCGGTTACGGCCGCAAGGAGCTCGCCGAGGTGGCGTACGAGCAGATGCTCCAGCTGCCGTTCTACAACACCTTCTTCAAGACCGCGAACGAGCCCGCGATCCGGCTCGCGGCCGAGGTCTCGGCGCGGCTCGGCCACGACTTGACCCACGTGTTCTTCAACAGCTCGGGCTCGGAGTCGAACGACACGGTCTTCCGTCTCGTGCGGCATTACTGGACGCTGCGCGGCGAGCCGAAGCGGCGGATCTTCATCAGCCGATGGAACGCCTATCACGGCTCGACCGTCGCCGGCGCGAGCCTCGGCGGGATGAAGGCGATGCACGCGCAAGGCGGGCTGCCGATCCCGGGGATCGAGCACGTGATGCAACCCTACGCCTTCGGCGAAGGCTTCGGCGAGGATCCGGAGGCCTTCGGCGCACGCGCCGCCGCGGCGATCGAGGCCCGCATCCTCGAGGTCGGACCCGAGAACGTCGCCGCGTTCATCGGCGAGCCGGTCCAGGGCGCCGGCGGCGTGATCATCCCGCCGCCCGGCTACTGGCAGCGGGTCGAGGCGATCTGCCGAAAATACGGGATCCTGCTCGTCGCCGACGAGGTGATCTGCGGCTTCGGCCGGCTCGGGCGGTGGTTCGGCTTCCAGCATTTCGGCTTCAAACCCGACATCGTCTCGATGGCGAAGGGACTGTCCTCGGGCTACCTGCCGATCTCGGCGACCGCGGTCTCCGCACCGATCGTGCAATACCTGAAGGACAAGGGTGGCGAGTTCATCCACGGCTACACCTATTCCGGTCACCCGGTGTCGGCCGCGGTCGCACTGCGCAATCTCGAGATCATCGCGCGCGAGCGCCTCGTCGAGCGGGTCGCCGAGGACGTCGGGCCGTACCTCGCGAAGGCGCTGCAGCGGCTCGCCGCCAACCCCTTCGTCGGCGAGGCGCGCTCGCTCGGCTTGCTCGGCGCGGTCGAGATCGTCTCCCGCCGCGGCACGAACCAGCGCTTCGGCGGCGAGGAAGGCCATGCCGGACCGATCGTGCGCGACGCGTGCATCCGCAACGGGTTGATGGTTCGGGCGATCCGCGACACCATCGTGATGTCCCCGCCGCTGGTGATCTCGCACGCCGAGATCGACCGCTTGGTCGACACGATCGACCGGTCGCTGCGCGAGGCGGAGCCGCTGCTGCGTGGCCTCGACGCCGCCGCTTAGGGCGCGCGCGGCGCGCACCGCGGCGCGCCCGCCGAGCCCGCGCGCACGTCGGCCGGTGCGCGGGACGGACGGCGCGGGCGATGCGCCCGTGCCGCTTCACCGCAACGTGCACGCCGAACTGTCGCGACGATTCATCACCGGCGGCGTGGTCCCCGGCGCGCGTCTCTCGACGCGTCGGCTCGCCGAGGAACTCGGCGTCAGCCAGACGCCGGTCCGCGAAGCGCTCAGCCGGCTCGCCGCCGAGGGTGCGGTGCAGATCCGCTCGAAGCGCCGGGTGATCGTCCCCGCGATGACCGAGGGCCGGTTCCGCGAGTTGTGGCGTTGTCGGGAGCTCCTCGAGCCCGAGGCGGCCGTCGAGGCGTTGCCCTACATCGACGCGAAGCGACTGAAGCAATTGCGCCAGGTCGACGACGCGATCGGCGCCGCGATCGGCGGGGGCGACCTGCCCGCCTACATGCAAGGCAACTTCGACTTCCACTTCTTGATCTACGACGCCCGGCCGCGCGGGATCCTGAACCGCCTGATCGAGACGCTGTGGCTGCAGTTCGGCCCGTACATGCGGATCGTCTACGGCCGCGTCGGCACCGCGAACCTCGTGGACCAGCACGCCCTCGCGCTGCGGGCGATCGCGGCCCGCGACGCCCCCGGGCTCGGCCAGGCGATCCGGGCCGACATCCGCGACGGCATGGGTTTGATCGGCGAAAGCGGCTTCGTGTATGCTGACTCCAACGATCTGTGATCACAAATGCTGACCTCCCGCCGTCAATCCGCGCTCGCACCGAGCACCGTTCACGCGCCCTCGTACTACGCGGCCACGGCGAACGAGCGGGTCGACGCCCCCCCGCTCACGGGTGACCACAGCGCACACGTCTGCGTGATCGGTGGCGGCTTCACCGGCATCGGCGCCGCGCTGCAGCTGGCCGAGCGGGGCCTCGAGGTCGTGTTGCTCGAACAGTCGCTCCTCGCCTGGGGCGCGACCGGCCGCAACGGCGGTCAGGCGCACGTCGGCTTGCGCCGCGATCAACAGTGGCTCGAGAAGCGGCTCGGCCCGGCGGACGCGCGTCGCCTGTGGGAACTCGCACTCGATGCTCGCGGACACCTCGACCGGCTGATCGACGCCTACGGGATCCGCTGCGATTACCGGCCCGGCGTGCTGTACGCCGACCACAAGGCCGCCTACACGGACACGACCCGCCGCTTCGTCGACCACTTGCGCGAGCGCTACGACTATCCGCACATTCGCTTCGTGGACCGCGACGAGGTCCGCGCGACGGTCGCGACCGAGGACTACCACAGCGGCGCGTTCGACGGCCGCAGCGGCCATTTGCACCCGATGAACTTCGCGCTCGGGATGGCGCGCGCGGCGGCGAGCCGCGGCGCGCGGCTGCACGAGGACTCGCGCGTGCTCGGGATCACCCGCGCCGGCAGCGACTGGCGGGTGCGTACCACGCGCGGCAGCGTGCGCGCCGCGCACGTGATCCTCGCGTGCAACGGCTACCTGCGCGGGATCTCGCCGGTCGTCGAGCGGCACGTGATGCCCATCAACAATTTCGTCGCGGTGACCGAACCGCTCGGCGCCGAGCGCGCCGACGCGCTGATCCGCGGCGGCATCGCGGTGTCCGACTCGCGCTTCGTGGTGAACTACTTCCGCACGACCGTCGACCACCGTCTGCTGTTCGGCGGCGGCGAGACCTACGGCTATCGGTTTCCGCGCGACATCGCGGGGTTCGTTCGACCGCACGTGCTGCGGCTGTTCCCGCAGCTCGCGGACGTACGCTTCGACTACGGATGGGGCGGCACGCTCGCGATCACGCCGACGCGGATGCCGTTCGTCCGCGAACTCGAGCCGGGCCTCTACAACGCGAGCGGCTTCTCCGGGCTCGGCGTGCTGCTCGCACCGTATTGCGGCAAGCTCCTCGCCGACGCGATCGCCGGCGAGCGCGGCGGGTTCGAACGCTTCGCCCGGGTGCCGGTGCCGGCGTTCCCGGGCGGCCCCGCGCTGCGCTGGCCGACGCTGGTCGCCGCGATGTCCTGGTACGCGCTGCGCGACCGGCTGTGACGCCCGGGCGCATGCAAGAGGGAGTTCGACGATGACGGAAGGACCGATCAGGCGATCCGCGGCCGATGCAGCGGATCCGGTGCAGGAATGGCAGACGTTCTTGCGCGAGCACCCGCAGGTGACCGCGCTCGATGCGTTCGTGATCGACGTGAACGGCAACACGCTCGGCAAGCGCGTCGCGCTCGACGACGCGCCGAAGGTATTCGTCGAGGGCGTCCAGTTCTCGGCGTCGGCGCTGATCGCCGACAGCCGCGGGCTCGGGCACGACGTGCACGGGATGGGGACCTCGGATGGCGACCCCGACGGGACGGCGCTGCCGATGCCCGGTACCGTCTGCCTCGCGCCGTGGACCCGGATGCCGACCGCACAGGTGCTCTGCGAGATGCGCGACATGAACTCGCGCGAGCGCTTCTGGTTCGATCCCCGGATGATCCTTGCGCAGGTCGTCGAGCGCTGTCGCGCGGCGGGGCTGCACCCGGTCGTCGCCTGCGAGCTCGAGTTCTATCTGATCGATCCTCGACGCCGCCCGGACGGCACGATCGGGCTCGCGGCCTGCGGCCCGAACACCGATCCGCCGCGCCGGGCGCAGAACCTGTCGATGGACGCGATCGAGGCGAACGCGGCGTTCCTCGAACGCGTCGAGGCGGCCGCGATGGCGCAGCGCGTGCCGGTCTGCGGCGCGGTCGCCGAATACGGGATCGGCCAGTTCGAGATCAACCTCCGCCATGTCGCCGATCCGCTGCTCGCGGCCGACCATGCGGTGCTGCTGAAGCGCATCGTCAAGGGCGTCGCCCAAGCCGCGGGCGCGCAGGCGACGTTCATGGCGAAGCCGTTCCTCGATCAGCCCGGCAACGGGCTGCACGTGCACGTCAGCGTCACCGACGAGAACGGCGCGAACCGCTTCGGCGCGGCCGGCGGCGAGACGCTGCTGCGCCATGCGGTCGCCGGGATGCAGACGCTGATGTACGACTCGGTCGGGCTGTTCGCGCCGAACTTGAACTCGCACCGGCGATTCCTCGGGCAGTTCGTGCCGCGCAGCCGCGACTGGGGCGAGAACAATCGCAGCGTCGCGTTCCGGATCCCGGCGTCGAATCCCGAGGGCCGGCGCATCGAGCACCGCGTCGCCGGGGCCGACGCGAGCCCGCACCTCACGCTCGCGGCGATCCTCGCGGCGATCCTGCACGGCGTCGAGCATGCACTGGAGCCGACCGCGCCGACCCACGGCCGGGCGGTCGGCGGCGGCCAGGACGAGTTCCCGGACGACCTGTTCGCCGCACTCGACCGGATGCGCGACTCGAAGGCGCTCGGGCACTACCTGTCGCCGCGGTTCCTCGACGCCTATCGGGAACTGAAGCGCAAGGAACACGCGGCCTTGCTCCGCGACATCCTGCCACGCGAATATGATTTCTATCTATAGGACGAAGACGATGCACGTCCGGCGCGCGGGGGCGCGCGGGACGACGCCGGAGCGCGCATGAGCGACAAACTGAAGGCCAACTCACTCTCGTTCTTCGAATCGATCATCATGGGGGTCGCCGGCAGTGCGCCCGGCTTCTCGATCGCCGTCGCGATCTCGAGCCTGCTCGTGACCGCCGGCATGTTCTCGCCGAACGCCATCCTGATCTTCGCGCTGCCGATGCTCGGGATCGCGACCGCCTACAAGGGCCTGAACCAGCGCATCGCGAACGCCGGGGCCGCCTACGAGTGGACCAAGATCGGCTTCGGCAAGCTGTTCGGCTACTTTTCCGGCTGGGCGCTGCTGATCGCGTCGATGGTGTTCATGGTCACCGGCAGCGTCCCGCTCGGCACCGCGACGATCGACTTGATCGACCCGGCGCTCGCCGACCACGTGCTGCTCACGACCAGCATCGGCGCGGTCTGGTTCGTCGTGATCGGCCTGGTGCTGATTTCCGGGATCGAGATCACGAGCAAGGTCCAGGTCGTGATGAGCACGATCGAACTCGTGATCCTGTTCGGGATCTCGATCGCCGCATTCGTCGCGACCCAGACCGGGCACGTGGTGAACCCGTTCTCCTGGTCCTGGTTCGGCTTCCACTACTCGCGCGAGACCTTCGCCTCCTCCGCGCTGATCGTGGTGTTCCTCTACTGGGGCTGGGACGTCACCGCGAACCTGTCCGAGGAGACGCGCAACGACCGACCGAACGCCGCCGGCAACGGCGGCTTCCTCAGCGTGTTCGTGACGATCGCCTCGTTCGCGGCGTTCACCGCCGCGACGCTGATGCTGTTCTCGCTGCGCGACGCGAGCGGGTTCTCCGACAATCTGATCTATCACGTCGCGATCGCCGCCGGGCTCGGCAAGACCGGCGGCTACGCGGCCGCGCTCGCGCTGATCCTCTCGAGCATCGCGACGCTCGAGACCACGATGCTGCAGTTCTCGCGCACGCTGTTCGCGATGGGCCGCGACCGGGCCTTGCCCGCGTATTTCGGCGAGGTCCACGAGCGCACGGTCACGCCGGTGCGCACGATGTACCTGCTGCTCGCGATCGGCCTCGTCGTGATCTTCGCGTCGAGCTTCATGCCGTCGATCGCGTCGATCCTCGCCGACTCGGTGAATGCGATCGCGGTCCAGGTGTCCTATTACTACGGTCTCGCGGGCCTGGTGTGCGCGTGGCTGTACCGGGACAGCTACAAGCAGTCGCTCGGCACGTTCCTGCAGTACGCGGTCGTACCCGCGCTGAGCGCGGTCGCGCTGATGGCGCTCGGCGTGTACGCGATCGCGACGTTCAACACGACGACCCGGGTGGTCGGCATCGGCGGCCTGTTCGCCGGCATCCTCTTCTACCGCCCGGCCGGCTACCGGCGCGCGGCGGTCGCCGTCGCCCGCAGCTAGCGCGGCGCGCCCGCCGCCCAGCACTCCCCTGCCCGTCGCGCCGGCCACGGTGCCCGCCCGGGCGGCATCCCGCCCGGGCGGCGCCCCCCGCGCCGCATGTCATCAGACTGTAACACTCGGCGGCGATCATGCGCCCGGTCGTGGTGGCCATGCCCGGATTTCGGGATCGCGGCCGATGGGAACCACGACGGTCCGTCGGGTTACACCATTCCTAATTAGAGTTACGAGGGAACATCATGCACGTCACCAGATCGCTGCTCGCCGCCGCCGGCGTCGGCAGCCTGATCGCGACCGCGGCGCCGGGCGCTGCGCACGCGGCCACGACCGCCGAGGCGACCCACCAGCTCGAGCAAGAGCTGCAGGCGCTGCGCGCGCAAGTCGATACGCTGCAGCAGCAGCTCGATCGTCAGGTCCAGCAGCAGCAACAGACCAAGAGCGAGGCCGACACGGCCGCCGCCCAAGCGGCTGCGGCGAAGGCCGACGCGGCCGCCATTCCGGCGCGCGTCGCGAGCGAAATGAAGGCGGCGAAGACGCCGCCCGGCGTGATCGAGTACAAGGGCCTGAAGATCACCCTCGGCGGCTTCCTCGCGGCCGAAGCGATCTATCGGTCGCACAACGAGACCGCGGACATCGGCTCGAGCTTCGGCGGGATCCCGTACCCGAACAACCCGGTCGG
Organism: Pseudomonadota bacterium; assembly: GCA_021785405.1. Taxonomy (GTDB): domain Bacteria; phylum Pseudomonadota; class Gammaproteobacteria; order Steroidobacterales; family Steroidobacteraceae; genus Bog-1198. The sequence continues at coordinate 10,520 of JAJYFF010000046.1, forward strand.
GCACCAGAGCGAACTGCGGTTCACCGCCCGCCAGAGCCGCCTCGCGACGCTGGTCGAGGGCGACGTCAATCCCGAGACGCACCTCGCGTTCTACGGCGAGTTCGACTTCAACGCCGCCGCGCAGACCGCGAACTCGAACGAGAGCAACTCGTTCAATCTGCGGATCCGCAACCTGTACGGCACGGTCGACTGGAACGACATCGGCCTGCACCTGCTCGCCGGCCAGAACTGGTCGCTCGCGACGATGAACACGCACGGGATCACCCCGCGCAACGAGCTCACCCCGCCGCAGATCGACGCGCAGTACGTCCCGGGCTTCGTCTGGGCGCGTCAACCGCAGTTCCGCGTGACCGAGAACTACGGCAAGAACCTCTGGGTCGCGCTGTCGCTCGAGAATCCGCAGACGACGTTCTACACGGGCGCGAACAAGTTCCCGTCCACGACGGACCTGGTCTACAACTCGCCGGCCGGTTCCGGCTACGCGTCGTCGAACACCTTGTCGCTGAACCACGTTCCCGACGTGATCGGCAAGGTCGCGTACGAGGCGCCGATCGCCGGACGCGACGTGCACCTCGAGGCGTTCGGGCTGTACCGATCGTTCGCGACGCGCCTGAACCAGATGAACCAGAGCGCGAGCGGCGGCGGTTTCGGTTTCGGCATCGTCGCGCCGCTCGCGCCGAACCTGCTCGACTTCCAGGTGTCCGCGCTCGCGGGCCGGGGCATCGGGCGCTACGGCAGCGCGCAGCTTCCGGACCTCACGTTCGACTCCGCGGGCAACATGCATCCGATCCACGAAGTCGACGCGCTCGTCGGCCTGACGCTGCACGCGACGCCGATGCTCGACATCTACTTGTTCGCGGGCGAGGAAAAGGAGAGCGCGGAGTCGTTCAACCTGGCCACCTCGACCGGGACCCTGGTCGGCTACGGCTACGGGAATCCGCTGTACTCGAACGCGGGATGCTTCAGCGAGACGGCGGTCGGCGCTTGCGTCGGCAACACGCGCCTCGTCGAGCAAGGCACCCTCGGGTTCTGGCACCGGATCTACGTCGGCAGTTTCGGCAAGTTCCAGTGGGGGCTGCAGTACTCGTACACCCAGCGCAACGCGTTCGCCGGCGTCGGTGGCAGCCCGATCGCGAACGACAGCATGGTGTTCGCGAGCGTCCGCTACTTCCCGTTCTGACCGTCGAGCGGTTCCCGCGGGATCCGAGGAGGGGCCGTCAGGCCCCTCCTTTTTTTTGACCGCCTTGCCGCGCGGCCTTGCTCAAAGCAGCGCGCTGTCGGCGTCGACGACGCTCGTCGCGCCCTCGGCGACGACCTTCGCGAGCGCGCCCGCCGACGGCAACAACTGGCCGAGATAGAACCGCGCGAGCTGGCGCTGGCCGTCGTAGAACTCCGGATCCTGCTCCCGGTCCCGCACCGCGAGCGCGTGGGTTTGCGCCATCTTCCAGCCGCCGAGCACGACGCCGCACAGGTCGAGATACGGCACGGACACCGCGAGCGCGAGTTCGCGCCGTTCGCCCGCGAGCCGCAACAAATCCCGGGTCGCCTGCCGCAGCGTCTCGAGCGCCGCGATCGCCGCGGCGCCGCCGGCGCGGGCCTCGGCCGGTGCCGAGCCCCCGAGTCCTTCGAGTTGGGCCCGGGCGTCGTCGAGCAATGCGAACATCGCCGCGCCGCCGTCCCGCCCGAGCTTGCGGCCGAGCAGGTCCGCGGCCTGGACGCCGGTCGTGCCCTCGTAGATCGTCGTGATCCTCACGTCGCGCATCGTCTGCGCCGCACCGGTGTCCTCGATGAACCCCATCCCGCCGTGCACCTGGAGGCCGAGCGAGGTCGACGTCTGGCCGCGCTCGCTCGACCAGGCCTTGATGATCGGGATCAGCAGGTCGCCGCGCGCCTGCGCCGCGCGGCGCTCGGCCGGATCCGCGGCGTGCGCCGCCAGGTCGAGCTGCAGTGCGCCGTACAGCGCGATCGCGCGCGCCGCGTCCGTCTGCGCCTTGATCGTCAGGAGCATCCGCTTCACGTCGGGATGCTCGATGATCGTCGCGGGCTTGCCGTCCGCGCTCGGCCGCGCCCCGGCCGGCCGGCCTTGCACGCGCTGGCGCGCCCATTCGAGCGCTTGCTGATAGGCGCGCTCGCCGAGCGCGTACCCCTCGATCCCGACCGCGAGCCGCGCCGCGTTCATCATCACGAACATGTACTCGAGCCCGCGATTCGGCTCGCCGACGAGATAGCCGATCGCGCCGCCGGCGTCCCCATAGGACATCACGCAGGTCGGGCTCGCACGGATGCCGAGCTTGTGTTCGATCGAGACGCAGCGCAGGTCGTTGCGCGCGCCGAGCGTGCCGTCCGCGTTCACGAGGAACTTCGGCACGATGAACATCGAGATCCCCTTCGTGCCCGCCGGCGCGCCGTCGATCCGCGCGAGCACGAGATGCACGATGTTCGCCGTGAGATCGTGCTCGCCGTAGGTGATGAAGATCTTCTGGCCGAAGATTCGGTAGCCGTCGCCATCCGCGACCGCGCGGGTGCGGATCGCGCCGAGATCGGTGCCGGCCTGGGGTTCGGTGAGATTCATCGTCCCGGTCCACTCGCCGCTCAACATCCGCGGGACGAACCGTTCCCGCTGCTCGGCGGAGCCCGCGTGTTCGATCGCCTCGATCGCGCCGCGCGTGAGCAACGGACACAGCTTGAAGGCCTGATTCGCCGATCCCCAGAATTCCTCGACCGCGCTACACAACACGATCGGCGCACCGAGCCCCCCTTGATCGGCCGGACCGCCGAGCCGCGCCCAGCCGGCGTCGACGAACTGCCGGTACGCGTCCTTGAACTCGGGCGGCATCAGGACCCCCTCCGGCGTCCAGCGCGCGCCGGTCCGGTCGCCGAGCGCGTTGATCGGCGCGAGCAACTGCTCGGCGAATCGCGCGGCCTGATCCAGCACGTCGTCGGCGAATTCCGCCGAGTAATCGGGGAACGCGGGCAGGCCGACCAGGCGGCTGTCGCCGGTCAGCGCATGCAATGCGAAGCGCACGTCTTTCAGCGGGGGGCGGTACATCGTTCATCTCCGGCACGGGAAGCCGCGATCATCTTAGCATCGGGCGGACGCCGCCCGCCGCGCCGCGCTACGGCGTGCGACGCCACCACCAGACGCCCTCGGCGTCGCGCTCGCGGATCGCGCGCCCGATCCTCTGCAGATGATTGAGGTGCGCGATCGCCTCGCCGGTCGCCATCCCGAGCACCGTCGCGTCGATCGGCCGCTTGAACAGCGCGCCGAACACGTCGACCGCGCGGCGCGGCTCCGCGAGGCGTTCCTCCAATCGTTGCAGACCTTGCACGTGCACGGCCGCGAGCCGATCGAGGCGCGCGTGCAGGCCGTAGAACGGGCTGTTGTGGGCCGGCAGCACCAGCACGTCGTCGCCGATCCGCGCCTTGATCGCCGCGATCGAGGCCTGCCAGTCGGCGAGCGGGTCCGCGTCCGGCTCGAGCGGATAGACCGACACGTTCGACGTGATCCGCGGCAGCACCTGGTCGCCCGAGATCAGCAGCCCCAGCTCGGGGCAGTGGAGGCACGCGTGTTCCGGCGAGTGCCCGGTGCCGACGACCACGTGCCACGCCCGCCCGCCGATCGTCAGGGTTTCGCCGTCGACGATGCGCCGGTACGAGGCCGGCAGCGGATAGATCATCCGGCCGAACCAGCCGAATTTCTCCGCATACCGGCGCAGCGCCTCCGCATCCCAGCCGGCGCCGCGATAGAACTCGATCCCGTCGCGCGGCGGTTCGTGGCCGGTGTCCGCGGCCATCAGCCGGCCGGTCAGGTACTCGAGACGGGTCATCCACAGCCGCGAGCCATCCCGTTCGCAGAGCCAGCCCGCGAGCCCGCAATGGTCCGGGTGCAGGTGCGTGGCGATTACCCGCGACACCGGCCGGCCGCCGAGCGCGCCGCCGAGCGCCGCGCTCCAGGCGCCGATCGACGCGGCGCTGTGCACGCCGGTATCGACGAGCGTCCATCCGTCGCCGTCGGCGAGCGCCCAGACGTTGATCCACGGCAACGCGGTGTACAACGGCATCCGCAGCCACAGCACGCCGGGCGCGACCGCGACCGCGGAACCGTCGCCGGTGCCGGGCTCGCTCGCGAACGGGAAATTCAGGCCATCGGCGCCCGGCACGCCGCGCGCGGCGGTACGCAGGTCGGCAGGATCGCGGCTCATGAGGATCGCAACATTCGATTCACCCGTTCCAGGAATACTTCGGGAATCACCGGCTTGCGCAGCAGTTCGCAGCCTTCGCAGGCCTGCGCGGCCTGGGTCGTGCGCGGCGAGGTGTCGCCGGTGACGAGCAGAGCGGGCACGTTCCGGCGCAGCGCGGCGCGGATCTCGCGAATCGCGTCGATGCCGCCGAGCGCCGAGCGCAACCGGACCTCGGCGATGATCAGGTCGGGCGCCGCGGGGCGGGCCGCGAGCCAGCGCCGCCAGTCCTCGACGCCCGCGAGCCACTCCGCGTCGTGGCCCTCCAGATCGAGCAGCAGCCGCGTGGCGCGCGCGACCGTCGGATCGTCGTCGACCACCAGGATCCGGGCGCGCCGCCCCTCGAGCGACCGCGGCGCCCGCGCCGGCGGCGGCGACTCGCTCGCCGCGGCACCGCGCGGCACGGTGACCGCGAACCGCGAGCCCCGGCCCGGCGCCGAGTCGACCTCGACCGGGAGGTTCAACAGGGCCGCGATGCGACGGACGATCGCGAGTCCCAGGCCGAAGCCCTCGCGCTGGTGTTCCGGTGAGTTGTCGAGCTGGAAGAACTCGTCGAAGATCGCCTGCTGCTGGTGCACCGGGATCCCGATGCCGGTATCGAGCACTTCGAGACGCACGCCCATCTCCGCGTGCAGACAGCGCAGACGCACGACGCCGGCGCGCGTGTAGCGGATCGCGTTGCCGACGAGGTTCTGCAGCACCTGCACCAGGAGGTTCCGATCGCTGCGCACGATCTCCTCGCAATCCTCGACGACGAACTCGAGGCCCTTCGAGCGGGCCTGCTCCTCGAACGCGGCGCGCACGCGACCGAACACCGCGCGAACCGGGAAATCGTCGACCTCCGGCACGATCGCGCCCGACTCGAGCCTGCTCACGTCGAGGAGCGAGGTCACGAGTTGCGCCATCGACTCGAGCGCCTCGGCCTGGGTCGCGATCGCGGCCCGCGCGCGCGGATCCGCGGGCAACTGCTGCAGCGCTTCGTTGAGCAGCCTCAGCGTCTGCAGCGGCTGGCGCAGGTCGTGGCTCGCCGCGGCGAGAAACGCGCTCTTCGCGCGATTCGCGCGATCGGCCTCGGCACGCGCCGAACGCAGCGCGTCGAGCATCGCATGGCGGTCGCTGACATCGCGGATCGCGCTCGCCACGAGGAGCCCGCGATCGGTCGCGAGCGGACTCAGGCTGATCTCGACCGGGAACTCGGTGCCGTCGCAGCGCCGTCCGCGCAAGTCGAGGTCCGAACCCATCGGCCGCGTTCGTGGCGCCGCCGCGAACGCGCGGCGGTGGGCCGGATGCGCATCGCGAAACCGCTCGGGCAACAGCATCTCGACCCCTCGTCCGATCAGCTGCGCGCGCGCGTAGCCGAACAGCCGCTCGGCTTGCGCATTCGCGTAGACGATGGCGCCGTCACCGTCGGTCGCAACGATGGCGTCCGGCGCCGCGTCGAGCAATGCACGCAGCTGTCGATCGTCCAATTCCACGGCTTCCCAGCGAGCGACGTCGTCGTTGCGATCGATCTTATCAGAACGGCCTTGCGATCGATGCGCTAGCGCCGCGCGCTAACGTGATTCGGTTACTCACGATCACGGCCGATCGATCGACGCCCTAGTATGGCGCGCGGCCGACCCATGCCCTGGAATTGCGATGCCGGTGCACAACGATGAAATCGCGGCGGCGTTCGACGAGATCGCCGACCTGCTGTCCTTGAGCGGCGAGAACCAGTTCCGGATCAGGGCGTATCGGCGCGCGGCGCAAACGCTGCGTGCGCTGCCCGACGATCTCGCCGCGCGGCTCGCGAGCGGCTTCGATCCGGATCGTCTGCCCGGCATCGGCACGGACCTCGCCGGCAAGATCCGCGAGTTCGTCGCGACCGGCCGCTGCAAGTCCCTCGAGGCGTTGCGCCGGTCGGTGCCCGCGGGTCTGCGCGAGCTGCTCGCGCTGCCCGACATCGGACCGCAGCGCGCGCGCGCGTTGTACGAGGCGCTCGGGATCCACGACCTCGCCGACCTGCGGGCGGCCCTCGACCAGCAGCGGATCCGCCTCGTCCCGCACTTCGGCGCGCGTCTCGAGGAACGCCTGAAAAAGTCCCTCGAAGCGCGCGGCGAGCGCAGTCACCGGATCCTGTGGAGCGTCGCCGACGGCTATGCCCAAGGGCTGCGCCGCTTCCTCGCGGCGATCCCCGGCGTCGCGCAAGTCGAGGTCGCCGGCAGCTACCGGCGCGGCCGCGACACCGTCGGGGACCTCGACCTCGTCGTGGCCGCGCGCGCCGGCGTCGACGTCGACCGCGCGCTGCGCGGCTACGACGAGGTGGCCTCGGTGCTCGCGTCCGGCCGCACGCGCTCGTCCGTCGTGCTGCGCAGTGGCCTGCAAGTCGACGTGCGCGTCGTGCCGCCCGCGAGCTTCGGCGCGGCCCTGTACTATTTCACCGGCAGCAAGGCGCACAACATCCGCCTGCGCACGATCGCGGTCGCGCGCGGACTCAAGGTCAACGAGTACGGCGTGTACCGCGGCCGCAGTCGCATCGCGGGCGAGACGGAGGAGTCCGTCCTCGCGGCCGTGGGGCTTCCGTACATCGCGCCGGAGCTGCGGGAGGATCGCGGCGAATTCGACGCCGCGGCCGCGCGGCGGCTCCCCGACCTGGTGACGCTCGCGCAAATTCGCGGGGACCTGCATGCGCACACGCGGGCCACCGACGGCACGGCATCCCTCGAGGACATGGTCGCCGCCGCGCGGCGCGCGGGCCTGCGCTACCTCGCGATCACCGATCACTCGAAGTACCTCGGCGCGGTGCACGGCCTCGACGCGACCGGGCTGTCCCGGCAGATCGACCAGATCGAGGCGCTCGCGCAGCGGACCCGCGGAATCAGCGTGCTCAAGGGCATCGAGGTCGACGTGCTCGAGGACGGTTCGCTCGCCCTGCCCGATCCCGCGCTCGCGCGGCTCGACCTCGTCGTCGGCGCGGTGCACTCGCAGTTCGGCCTGTCGCGCAAGCAGCAGACCGATCGCCTGCTGCGGGCGCTCGACCGGCCGTACCTCTCGGTGCTCGCGCATCCGACCGCGCGACTGATCGAGCAACGGCCGCCGATCGACTGCGACTGGCGCCTGGTCTTCCGCCGTGCCGCGGAACGACCCTGCTTGCTCGAGCTGAACGCCCAGCCCGCAAGGCTCGACCTCGACGACGTCCTCGCGCGCGAGGCCGCGGCGAACGGGGTGCTGATCAGCCTCGCGAGCGACGCGCACCGGACCGAGGACTTCGCGCTCCTCGAGGGCGGCGTCCGCCAGGCGCGCCGCGCGTGGTTGTCGGCCGCCGCGATCGCGAACACCCGCCCGATCGGCGAGTTGCGTCGGCTGCTACGGCGGACGTTCCTCAAATGACGCCGGAGACGACCGACCCGGGCGAGGCGCCGCGAATCGCCGCCACGGCGGGGCCGGCGGTCGCGCCAGCGGCACCGCGGCCGATCGCGCTGTTCGCGCCGGCGGCGAGCGCCGCGTTCGGCGCGGCCGTCGCGACCGCGCTCGGCCGCGCGCTCACGCCTCACGAGGAGCGCGAGTTCGGCGGCGGCGAGCACAAGATGCGGCCGCTGGAATCGGTTCGCGGCCGCGCGGTGGTCGTGATCCAATCCCTGCACGGCGACGCGGACGGCTCGGCGAACGACCGGCTCTGCCGCTTGCTGTTCTTCGTCGCGACCGCGCGGGACGCGGGCGCCGCCTCGGTGACCGCCTGCATCCCCTACCTCGCATATGCGCGCAAGGATCGGCGGACCAAGGCGCGCGACCCGGTCACCAGCCGGTACGTCGCGCAACTGCTCGAATCGGTCGGCACGACCCGGGTCGTCGCGCTCGAAGTGCACAATCGCGCGGCGTTCGAGAACGCGTTCCGGATCCCGACCGTGCACCTCGAGGCCGCGGACCTGCTCGCCGCGGCGTGCGCGGGCGGCCAGTCGGCGCCGCTCGCGGTTGCCTCGCCGGACGTCGGCGGCGTGAAGCGCGCGCGCCACTTCCAGGAACTGCTCGAGCGCGTGCACGGCGCCGCGGTCGCGTTCGCGTTCGTCGACAAGCAACGCAGCGGCGGGATCGTCAGCGGCGACACGCTGGTCGGCGACGTCGCGGGCCGTCGCGTGATCCTGGTCGACGACCTGATCGAATCGGGCACGACGATACTGCGCGCGGTCGCCGCGTGCCGGCGGGCCGGCGCCGCGCGCGTGGAGGCGGTCGCGACCCATGCGCCGCTCGCGGGCGACGCGCGGCGGTTGTTCGCGGACGGCGGCCCGGACTCCGTGATCGTCACCGACTCGGTCGCGCTCGCGCCGGACTTCGCGGCGATGCCGGCGGGCGCCCTGCGGATCTGCCCGATCGCGCCGCGCTTCGCCGAGGCGATCCGGCGCCTCGAGGGCGCGGGACCGCTGTCGGCGCTCGACGGCCTGTGAGTCCGCGGCCGGTGCCGCGCCGCTACCCCGTGGCGGTCGCCGGCGCGCCGCGGACCGCGAGACGCAGGTAGGCGACCGCGCGGGCGCGCCAATCCTCGAGGTCGCGGTAGACCGGATCGCGCAGATGCCAGCCGACGATCAATGCGCGCCGCGCGGCACGGTGCGCACGATAGAAATCGCGCAGTGACCGCGGCGGCGCATCCCCGGTCGCCCTCTGGTACGCGTCCCGGAAGACCTCGCCGATCCACGGCGCGCCGAGCCCCTCGCTCTCGAGCGCGAGGTACTCGATCTCCTCGGCCGGGTCGAGCAAGCGCAGGTCGCGGTCGAACTCCAGGCAGTCGATCACGCACGGCGGCGTGCCGACGTAGACGTGCTCGGGTCGCAGGTCGCCGTGGCCCTCGATGAAATGCCCGGCGGCGGCGCGCGCCGCCAACCGGTCGGCGCGCCGCGCGAGGAAGTCCCGCTGTTCGGCTTCGAGCCCCTCGACCAGCGAGCGCGGCAGGCCGAGATCGGGCGCGAGCAAGGCCGCGCGAGTCGCCGCGGCCTGCGCGGCGATTCGCTCGACGTAGGCGCGAGGCTCGATCGGCACGGGTGCCGCTCGGCGGTAGAAGTCGGCGAGGTGTTCGGCCGCGGCGCGCACCGCCGTGCGGCTCACGGTGCCCGCGACGATCGCCTGCTCGAGAAATCCTTCGCTCGGCAGGCGGCGCATCCGGACGAGCCACTCGACCGGCTCACCGGCGCGCTCGACGCCGAGCTCACCGTGCTCGTCGCGCGCGAGCGCGACCACGGCCTCGTACACTCCCGGCGCGAGCCGGTGATTCAGCCGCAATTCGGCAAGACAGCTCGCGCGCCGCGCCGCGAGCGTGCGATGGTCCATCCGATCGACGCACAAGGGCTTCTTGAGCTTGTACGCGTGGGCCTCGGTGAGGAACACCCAGGCATAGTGCGTCTCGATCGCCAGCACGCGCCGCACGCCGCCGGGATAGCGCGCCGGATCGCGCATCGCCGCGACCTTCGCGTCGAGCGTGGGCGCCGCGCCTGCGGTTCCCGCGGTCACGCGGCGCCGTCCGTGGACTCAGCCCGATCGATGGCACGACGGCGCGCCACCAGGCGCGCGTCGCCGTGCCATCGACGCAGGGCTAATGGACATCGATCGAGATCGCCTTCGGCTGGCTCGGCTCCTTCTTCGGCACGTGCACCCGGAGCACGCCGTCCTTGCACTCGGCCTTGATCGCACTCGCGTCGACGTTGTCCGGGAGCGAGAAGCTGCGCGAGAACGTCCCGTAGAAGCTCTCGACGCGCAGCACGTTCTCGTCCTTCGACTCCTTCTCCTGCTTGCGCTCGCCGCTGATCGTGATCACGCCGTCGGCGAGTTCGACCTTCACGTCCTCCTTCTTCACTTCGGGCAATTCGGCCTTGATCAAGTATTCCTTGTCCGTCTCGCTGATGTTCGAGGTCGGCGACCAGACTTCCTCGGCGCCACGGCGCGTGCGGCCGAACATCGGCAGATAGGGTCTGAACAGTTCGTCCATTTCCCGCAAGGGTTCCCAGCGAATCAGGCTCATGGTCGTATCCTCCGCTTCGAGATTCCGGCGACTTCTTCGCCTCGCACACTGTCGCGCGATTCTCGCAGAGGCACCACACGGAGAAATCCGTAACCAATCGCGCTCCGGCGCGATCCGCCGCCGCGAGGCGACGGAATCCGCGGCGCGGACGGCGCGCGCTCGCTCAGGTCCCGCAGAACGTGCGGGTCACCCGCTCCTCGGGCGCCGGTGCGCGGGCGTACCTGGCCGTCCGCGAGTCGAGCGCCGCGTACGGACGGGCGAGCGCGATCGACAGCGCGGTGAAGGGCGCGAAGTCGCCCTCGCCGACCGCCGCGCCGATCGCGTGCTCGATCTGATGGTTGCGCGGGATGATCGCCGGGTTCACGCGACGCATCGCCGCCGCGCGTGCGCCCGGCGGCAGCGGGGGCTCGAGCGCGATCCGCGCCTCCCAGGCGGGCGCCCAGGCCTCGAAAGCCGCCGGCTCGGCGAACCGCGCGCGCAGCGCCGCGCGCGCGTCGGCGCCGCCCTCGGCGAGCGCGGCGAGATCGCGAAACGTCAAGGTGTAATCGGCGCGCCCGCGATGCAGCGCATCGAGCCAGTCGCGCGCGAGCGCCGCATCTTCGGGCCGTGCGCTCGCCAGGCCGAGCTTGCGGCGCATCCCGTCGAGCCACGCCGCCTCGTACTGCCCCGCCCAGGTCTCGAGCGCCGCGTTCGCGAGTTCGACCGCGCGCTCCGGCGTCGGGTCGATCAGCGGCAGCAGCGTTTCGGCGAGCCGCGCGAGGTTCCAGCGCGCCGCATGCGGCTGATTCTCGAACGCATAGCGGCCGTGCCGGTCGATCGAGCTGAACACGGTCGCCGGATCGTAGGTGTCGAGGAACGCACACGGACCGTAGTCGATCGTCTCGCCGGCGATGCTCGTGTTGTCGGTGTTCATCACCCCGTGCACGAATCCGACCTGCATCCACGCGGCGACGAGACGCGCCTGGCGCCCGACGACCTCGGCGAGCAACGCGAGCGCGGGCCGCGGCTCGCGGGCCGCCTCCGGCAGGTGGCGCCGGAGCACGTGATCGATCAACACCTCGAGCGCCTCGCGATCGCCGCGCGCGGCGAAGTACTCGAAGGTGCCGATGCGCACGTGGCTCGCCGCGACCCGGGTGAGGATCGCGCCCGGCAGGGGTCGCTCCCGCCATACGGATTCGCCGGTCGCGACCGCGGCCAGCGACCGCGTGGTCGGGATCCCGAGCGCGTGCATCGCCTCGCTGACGAGATATTCGCGCAATACCGGCCCGAGCGCCGCGCGACCGTCGCCACCGCGGGAGAACGGTGTTCGGCCGCTGCCCTTCAGCTG
>JAJYFF010000106.1 GCA_021785405.1 Pseudomonadota bacterium
GCCTTGGTCGATCGTGAATTCCTGCGGCATGACGGGCTGCCCGCTGTCGTTGTGCCAGAACGCCCCGGAACCGTAATACTTGTCGTAGAAGTACGAGTAATCCGAGTAATCGGCGATCGAGTGCTCGTTGCGGGCGAACCAGCCGCCCGCGTAGGTGATGTCGAAGTCATGCACCTTGCCTTCGATCGTCAACAGGCCCGCCGAGAAGGAATCCTGCGTGTTCTCCGGGCCCGAGTGCGCGACCTTCAGGTACCCGACCGCGGGGTCGTAGCTGAAGAAGCCGTTCGCGCCCATCGTCTGACCCATGACCAACGGGGTCACGGTCCAGTCGTCGCCGATCTTGAAGCGCATCGCGGCGCGCCCGCCCTTGGTGCCGACGGTGTTGTAGTCGCTGTTCGCCCAGGCCTGGTTGCTCAAGGTCTGCCCGGTCGCGCCGGTCCACGTCGGGAAGGTGCGGTGGCCGTTCACGATGCCGGCGTTCAGGTTGGTGCCGGATACGTTGCTGATGTACCCCGGGTCGTGCTCGTCCCAGCCGACGAGGCGCACCGCCGCGGTGTCCGACAGCGGCAGGTTCACGTAGCCCTCCGCCTCCCAGCCGACGCCGCCGCCGTAGATCGAGGTGACGCCGACGTCGTACGACGCGGAGAACTTCGATGGATCCGGCTTGTTGGTGATGATGCGGATCGTGCCCGCCTCCGAGCTCGCCCCGTACAGCGTGCCCTGCGGACCCTCGAGCACCTCGATCCGCGCGATGTCGTACAGGTGCAGGTCGACCGTGCCGTCGATCGTCGTGACCGGCATTTCGTCGAGATAGGTGCCGACGCTCGGCTGCGAGGCGGAGTGGTTGCCGTCCTGGCCGCTGACGACGCCGCGCATGTACACGTGCGTCGCGCCGATGCCGTTGCCGCCCTGGCCGATGCTCTTGACCTCGGTCACGCCGGGCAGGTACGCGACGTAATCGTCGAGATTCACGATGTTGAGCTGCTGCAGCTTCTTCGTGCCGATCGCCTCCATGCTGATCGGAATGTTCTGCATGTTCTCGGCGACCTTGGTCGCGGTCACGATCACCGCGGCGAGCGCATCCATCCCGTTGCCCGACGAGTTCTGGGCTTGGACGGCGAGCGGCGCGGCGCCGGCGAGTATCGCGGAGATCGCGGTCGCGAGCGGCAGCGCGCGTCCGCGCGTTGGTCTCTGGTCTCTCGGTTTCTTCACGGTCGTCTCCCCTGGTCTTGAGTTGGAGGTGGATGGATCGGATCGTCGGCGAGCGCGTCGCCGAGCGCGGCGCGCAGCGGCTCGAGCCACGGTTCGTAGCGGCGCCAGCGGTCGACGCCGTCGCGATTGATCGGCCGGCGCACCTGTTCGGAGCTCGCGGTGCGCACCGGACGGGCGTTCTCGTGGAAGCGCAGGCACGCGTCCTCGAACGGCAGGCCGCAGAATTCGAGGAGGCGGCGCACTTCGCGCTCGGTGTCCGTGATCATTCGCTCGTGGATCACGCGATGCACGCGCCCCGGCAGCACCGCGTCGACGTGCGTCATCCACTCGACGTAGTCGCGGTAGTAGCGACCGATGTCCTCGAGCGAGTACGCGAACGACTGGCCCCGGGCGAAGTGCTGCGTGAAGATCGACACGCCGCAGTCGAGCGGGTGACGGCGCGCGTCGACGATCTTCGCATTCGGCAGCGCGAGCTGGATCAAGCCGACGTACAGCCAGTTGTTCGGCATCTTGTCGATGAAGAACGGCGCGTTCGTGCGCCGTTGCGCCCGGGTCGCCTCGAGATAGCGCTCGCCGAGCGCGCGCGCCTGCGCTGCCGTCAGACTCTCGAGCGCCTGCGCAAATCCTTCCGCCGCGTCCGCTCGCGACCCCGTCACGAGCTCGGTGGCGAGCCGCGGCAGGTCGGGCAACTCCATCGTGCCCTCGACCCGCGAGTGGCTCGCGAGAATCTGCTCCACCAAGGTCGATCCCGACCGTGGCAGACCGACGATGAAGATCGGATCGGCCGCGGGCGCGCCCCAGCCCCGGCGGCTCTCGAAGAACGCGCGGTCCTGCACCGCGATCGAGCGGGCGACGAACCGGGAGGTATCCTCGGCGAAGTACGGCTGCAGCTGCTTGCGCAGCGCGTTGCCCGCCGCGAAGTGCGCGAACGCCTCGGCGAATGCCGCGACGTCCTCGAGCGCCTTGCCGAGCGCGAACTCGAAGTGCAACCGGTCCTCGTCGGCGAGATCCTGGCGCGCGAGCGCCGCCCGCATCGCGGCGACGTCCGCGTCGCCGAAGCGGAAGGTCTTCAGGTTCGCGAGACTCCAATAGGCTTCGCCGAACGTCGGCGCGAGCGCGATCGCGCGCCGATAGGCGGCGACGCTGTCATCGACGCGCCCGGTCGTCTTGAGTGCGTGGCCGTAGCTCACCCAGATCTTCGGCTGTCGCGGGAAGTCGGCGAGGACCGCGCCGTAGATCGCGATCGTCCGCTCGAAATCGCCGAGATTCGCGTGGATCGCCGCCTGCAGGTTGCGGTACGAGGGATTGCGCGGGTCGCGCTCGAGCAAGCGCGCGACCTCCGGCGCGGCCTCCGTCGCGCGCCCCTGCCGGTTCAGCAGCACCGCCCGCTGGTGCCGCGCCGCGTCGAAGCTCGGCGCGAGCTCGAGGCAGCGGCTGAGCAAGGACTCGGCATCGGCGAGCCGCCGCAGCCGCGCGGCGATCTCCGCGAGCATGCGCAGCGCCGCGACGTCGGTCGGATTCGCGTCGAGGTGCTCGCGCAGCAGGGTTTCCGCGCGCGGCAGATCGTTCGCGACGAGCGCGTCGGCGGCCGCGCGCAGGCGCGGGTCGCGCGTCGCCGCCTTCACGGCCCGCACGCGCGCCAGGTCGGCCTCGGCCGCCTCGCCGCGCCGATCGTATTGGTCGGCGAGCAGCCGCCACGCGTCCGGGGACTCGGGCGCGATGCCGAGCGCGTGCCGCAGACTCGCGATCGCCTCGTCGACCCGACCCGCCGCCGATCGCGCGGCCGCGAGTTCGAGGTGCACGCGCGCCGCGGCCGGTTGTTCCCGCGCGAGCGGTTCGAGGATCGCGAGCGCCGCCTCGAGACGCCCCGCGCGCCGATGCGCGGCTCCCTGGATCACCCGCGCCTGCGGGTGCCCGGGATACGCACGGATCACCTCGTCGGCTTGGCGCAGCGCCAGGTCCGGATCACGGTCGAGCAGCCGCACCGCATGCGTCAATGCGACGTCCGCACTCGCGACCGGCTCCTCGCCGACCCGACCCAGATCCGATTGCGCTGCCACTAGGACGATTTTCTACTGTTACGTCGCCGGCCCCGATCCCACCGCCAATCTGAGCCGTTCCCACGACGCTTGTCAACGGACGGGGTTGCTCCGTCCCAACGAACGAATCGCCGGCCAGCGGAACGCGGGACCCGTGGGCGTTGCGGGCCCGATACAGGTCGGCGCGCCGCGGCGCCGGAGCGCCGTCACCGCCGGCCGAGATACCGGTCGAGCACGTTCGCGGTCACGCGCGCGACCATCGGGTCGCCGCGCAGCAGCGCCGCGGCCCACTCGCAGCTGCCCGCATGGAACACCTCGCCGGCGCCCCGTGCGAAGTGCACGATCATGCCGGCGCCGCGCTTCACGCGCGCGATTCCCGCCTCACCGGGGTCGCCGTAACGCAGCTCCGCGACGTATTGGGCTTCCTCGTCGCCGATGAACCGATCGTCGACCGCCGCCCCCGGCACGGGATCCTCGCGCAGCGAGGACAGCCCGAGCGCGAGGATCGACACGCCTGCCGGTGCGCCACCGCGCGGCAAGGGCTCCGGCAACCCGTCGCGGATCACGTACGGCAGGCCGTCGACCTCGTAGCCGAACGCATGCCCCTCGGCGCCGAGCAAATCGCCGTACGCGAGACCCGTGCCGGCGAACGCCC
The DNA here is from genome assembly GCA_021785405.1 of Pseudomonadota bacterium. Lineage (GTDB taxonomy): Bacteria > Pseudomonadota > Gammaproteobacteria > Steroidobacterales > Steroidobacteraceae > Bog-1198. The sequence continues at coordinate 3,907 of JAJYFF010000106.1, forward strand.
AGTGCTCCGGCCGATAGATCGGGAATCCACGGACGCCGCGCGCCGCGCACGCGCCCCAGCCCGCGTACAGCCCGTCGGTCGCGTTCAAGCCGAAGGTCGCCGCCCCGGGTCGACCGGTCTCGGGCGCTTCCCAGGAACCGGTCGTTCGGCTCGGGTCCGCCGAGCGGTAGACCGGATCCTCCGCCCGCGCGCGATACTTGTAGCAAACCTGTTGCCGGCCGCCGCGATCGAGGCGGGTCTGCCACATGAAGTTGCCGGCGAACCGCGCGACGCGCCCGCCGCCCTCGACGTAAGAGTCGATCGCGTCGCGCATCTCCCAACTCCAGTACTCGTCGTGCCCCACCATCACGACGCAGTCGTAGCCCGCGAGGAGCTGCGGCTCGAACTGCAGTTCGTGCTGGCTCGCGAGATCGACCGAGTACCCCGTGCGCTCGGCCCAGCGCAGGAAGTGCGAGTCGTAGCTCGCCCACCCCGCCGAGGCATACTTGTTCGAGTAACCGTTCGCGTACGCCCATTCGAGGTGCGGATAGCGCGGCGCGACCCCTGGCGGCACCGGGAACTCGACGGGCACCCGGGG
>JAJYFF010000107.1 GCA_021785405.1 Pseudomonadota bacterium
GTACTTCTGCTGGATGCGCTTCAGTTCCGACGCCGCGTACGAGATCGCCTCTTCCCAGCTCACCTCGCGCCACGGATCGCTGATCTTCGCGCGGATCATCGGTTTCACGATCCGGTCGGGGTGCGACGCGTAACCGATCGCGAACCGGCCCTTCACGCAGGAATGCCCGTGGTTCGCGTGGCCGTCCTTGTTCGGCACCATCCGGACGATCTCCTCGCCGCGCATCTCCGCGCGGAACGAGCAGCCGACCCCGCAGTACGCGCAGGTCGTCACGACGCTGTGCTCGGCCTGGCCCTTCTCGATCAGGGTGTTCTCCGAGAGGGTCGCGGTCGGGCAGGCCTGCACGCAGGCGCCGCAGGACACGCACTCGGAGTCGAGGAACGTCTCGCCCTGGCTCGCCGCGACCTTCGAGGCGAAGCCCCGTCCCTCGATCGTGAGCGCGAGCGTCCCTTGCCGTTCGTCGCAAGCGCGTACGCAGCGGGAACACACGATGCACTTCGCCGGATCGAAGGTGAAGTACGGGTTGCTGGTATCCTGCTTCGCGTCGAGGTGGTTCTCGCCCTCGTAGCCGTAGCGCACTTCGCGCAGGCCGACCGCGCCAGCCATGTCCTGCAGTTCGCAGTGGCCGTTCGCGGGGCAGGTCAGGCAGTCGAGCGGGTGGTCGGAGATATAGAGCTCCATGACCCCGCGTCGGACGTTCGCGAGCCGCTCGTTCTGGGTGGTGACCTTCATCCCCGGCGCGACCGGCGTCGTGCAGGAGGCCGGCAGGCCCTTCATGCCCTCGATCTGCACGAGGCACAAGCGGCAGGAGCCGAACGGCTCGAGTTGTTCGGTAGCGCAGAGCTTCGGAATCTTCGTACCCGCGATCGCCGCGGCGCGCATCACCGAGGTGCCCTCCGGCACGGTGATCTCGACGCCGTCGATCGTGAGCGTCACGGGCTTCGTGCCGGTGCTCGCCGGCGTCCCGAGATCCTGTTCGACGATGGAATACATGGGCTGATCCTCTGGGAGTGCCTAGCCGCGGCTGCGGGCCGCGGCCGGTTTGCGAAAGTCTTCGGGGAAGTGATTCAGCGCCGAGCGGACCGGGTACGGCGTCAAGCCGCCGAGCGCGCACAGCGAGCCGTCGATCATCGTGTCGCACAGATCCCGCAGCAGGGCTTCCTGCTTCGCGGGATCCGCGCCCGCGCGCAGCCGGTCGATCACCTCGACGCCGCGCGTCGAGCCGATGCGGCACGGCGTGCACTTGCCGCAGGATTCGATCGCGCAGAACTCCATCGCGTAGCGCGCTTGCGCGGCCATGTCGACCGTGTCGTCGAACACGACGATGCCGCCGTGGCCGAGCATCCCGCCGATCGCCGCGAACGCTTCGTAGTCGATCTTCGTGTCGAACTGACTCTCCGGCAGGTACGCGCCGAGCGGGCCGCCGACCTGGACCGCGCGGATCGGGCGGCCCGACAGGCTGCCACCGCCGAAATCGTACAGCAGCTCCCGCAGCGTGCAGCCGAACGCCTTCTCGACGAGGCCGCCGTGGCGGATGTTGCCGGCGAGCTGGATCGGCAGCGTGCCGCGCGAGCGACCGAGTCCGAAGTCCCGGTAATACTCGGCGCCCCGATCCAGGATGATCGGCACCGAGGCGAGCGTGATCACGTTGTTGATCACGGTGGGCTTGCCGAACAGGCCGCTGATCGCCGGCAACGGCGGCTTGAAGCGCACCTGGCCGCGCTTGCCCTCGAGCGACTCGAGGAGCGACGTCTCTTCACCGCAAATGTACGCGCCGGCGCCGATCCGCACCTCGAGGTCGAAGCGCCGGTCCGTGCCGCGCAATCGCTCGCCGAGATAGCCGTGCTCGCGTGCGGTCGCGATCGCGCGCTCGAGCGCACGCCGCGCGTGCGGATACTCGAAGCGCAGGTAGATGTAGCCCTGGGTCGCGCCGGTCGCGAGGCCGGCGATCGTCATGCCCTCGATCAGCGCGTACGGATCGCCTTCCATCAGCATGCGATCGGAGAACGTGCCGGAATCGCCCTCGTCGGCGTTGCAGACGACGTACTTGCGGTCGGCGGCCGCGTCGAGCGCGGTCTTCCACTTGATACCCGCCGGGAACGCCGCGCCGCCGCGGCCGCGCAGACCGGACGCGGTCACCCGCTCGACGATCGCGGCGGGGTTCAGGTCGAGTGCGGCGTCGAGGCCGCGGAAGCCGCCGTGCGCGCGGTAGGTGTCCAGGTCGAGCGGGTCGCCCAGGCCGACGCGCGCGAAGGTCAGGCGCTCTTGATGCTTGAGGTACGGGATCTGCGCGGTCGGACCGAGGCACAGCCGGTGCGCACCGCCGCCGAGGAACCCGGCCTCGAACAAGCCGGGCACGTCGCCGGGCGTGATCGGGCCGTACGCGATGCGTCCGGCCGGCGTGTCCGCCTCGACCAGCGGCTCGAGCCACAGCAGTCCGCGCGAGCCGTTGCGAACGATGCGAACCGGCGCGCCGCGGCGCGCGGCTTCGGCGTGGATCGCGGCCGCGACCGCGTCGGCGCCGACCGCGACCGCGGACGCGTCCGCAGGGACGAACACGATGCTCGCGGCGCTCATCGGGCGCTCCTGGCGCGCGCGACGATCTCGTCGAAACGCCGTGCGTCGACGCGGCCTTCGATCGCATCGTCGATCATCACCGACGGGCCCAGCGCGCAGTTGCCGAGACAGTAGACCGCCTCGAGGGTGATCGCGCCATCGGCCGTCGTGCCGTGATAGTCGACGCCGAGCCGGCGCTTCGCGTGCGCTTCCAGCGCGGCGGCACCGACCGACTGACACGCTTCCGCGCGACAGATCCTGAGCACGCGTCGCCCGGGTTTCTCGGTCCGGAAATAATGGTAGAAGCTCAGCACGCCGTGCACTTCGGCGCGCGACAGGTTCAGTTCCTGCGCGATCAAGGGGACCGCCGCACCGGGCACGTAGGCCAGCGCATCCTGGATCGCGTGCAGGATCGGCAGCAGCGCGCCGGGCGAGTCCTTCAGTCGCGCGCAGGCGGCGAGCGTGGCCTCGCGCTCCGTGGCGTCGAGATCGGCGGGGTCGGGTCGAGGCGAATTCGCGCGTGTCGGTGCTGGCGTGGTCATGCTCTGGCTCGGGGTGCGTTCAACCGTTAATTGTAACCTGAAACTTTCGCATTTGGGCTTCGCAGCGCGATCGTCTCTCGATTCGCCCCGGTGCTATTCTTCGGACGCGACCTGTCTCGTCTTGGACGCGACCGGTCGCGACGATCCCGCTCCACCAGGGGCGTCGCGGGGAGGCGTTCGACGATGCGCGAGTTCGCCCGAGATGCGATCCGGGCCGCAGCGTGCGCCGCGGGAACCCTGGCGATCGCGCTGATCGCCGCGGGTGCGACGCCGAAGGGCGCGACGCCGACGGGTGCGGCGGGCACGCCGCCCGACCCGGACGCCATCGCGGACGCGAGCACCGTCCTCACGCCGATCCTCGTGCAGGCGACCGGGCCGCGCTTCGTCGCGCCCACGCGGCGCGACAGCATCGGGCGGATCTGGGCGCCGGTCTACATCGACGGCCAGGGACCGTTTCGGCTCGTGCTCGATACCGGTGCGACGCAATCCGGCGTGACCGCGACCGTCGCGTCGATCCTGCGCCTGCCGCTCGGGCGCACGCCGCCCGTGCTGCTGCGGGGCGTGACCGGCGTCGCGACGGTGCCGACCGTGCGGCTCGATGAACTCGCGATCGGCGACTTGACCGTCGCCGGCGCGATCGTGCCGATCCTGCCCGACGCGTTCGGCGGCGCCGACGGGATCCTCGGCACCGCGGGACTCGCCGACAAGCGCATCTTCATCGACTTTCGGCGCGACCGCATCACGATCACGTTCTCGCACGGCCGATTTGCGTCGCGAGGGTTCGAGACGCTGCACTTCCAGCCGAACCTGCAGACACCGATCATCGTCGATGCGCGGGTCGGCGGCGTGCGCACGAAGGCGATCATCGATACCGGCGGCGAACTGACGATCGCGAACGATGCGTTGCGCGATGCGCTGAGGCGTCACTGGTTCCGCGCGCAGTCGCGGCCCGACAGCATCGAAGGGGCGACGCGCGCGGTACAGACCGGCGAGATGATCGCGACGCCGGTCATCAATTTCGGATCGATCCGGATCCGCGATCCGTACATCACCTACTCGAACCTGATGATCTTCGGCCATTGGCACCTGCGCCACCGGCCGGCGATCCTGATCGGGATGGATGCGCTCGGCACGCTCGACCAGCTGGTCATCGATTACAAGCGGCACGAGCTCG
>JAJYFF010000047.1 GCA_021785405.1 Pseudomonadota bacterium
GTCGCGGGACCGCGACCAGTCGGCCGTAAAATTGCACGCCTGATCTTCCAACTCCGCGAAGTGTCCGACGATGTGCGCGCGGCGCTGCTCGAACAGTGCGGCGATCGGCTCGGCCCGCAGCACCTTACCGCGGCTCGACGTGATCTCCTTCACCGGCACGCTCGGGTCAATTGCCGCAATCGTCGCCGCCACCATCGCGCCGCCGTAGTTCGTCTCACACACGACGCGGTCCGCGCGCCATGCGTGGTATGCGCTGATCGCCCGCTTGGCCCAGTCGGGCGGCGCGAAGCGACCCGATAGATCATCGAGCACGAACGCGCGACGATCTTGCGAAAGGCCCGCGACAATGATGCCGGTCTCGTCGGCGCCTTCCTCGGCGCTGCCGGCCGGGTCGACCGCGATCACGATGCGCTGCATGTTGGACGGCGCTTCGGTGACGCGGGTCGCTTCCAGCACTTCGTGCGACCACAGCGCGCCCTCCGCGTCCTCAAGCACCTCGCCGAAGATCTCCTGGCGTTCGAGGCGCGTGCCCTTGTAGCGTTCGAGGATCTGCTCGATGTAGGCCGGGGCCAGGTTCTCACGGTTCTCTAGCGTCGAGCCCCGCGTAACGACCACGTCGCGGCCTTCGCGGGCCAGTAACTCGCGGATGACGCGCGTGGAGCGCGGCGTGGTCGCGATCGCTACGCGCGGGTTGCGCCCGAGGCGCAGACCGAGCAGCAGCATGTCCAGCGCTTCCGGATAGCGCCAAGCCGCCAACTCGTCGCAAATCGCGAGGTCATGCTGCGGGCCGCGGAGCCGCGCGGGTTCATCCGCGCTGTACAGCGTCGCGACGGCGCCGCTCGGCCAAGTCACCCGCCGTTTGGTGGGCTCGTACGTTGGGCGGTTCCAGCGCGGCGCGATGGCCAGGAGCCCGGCCGGCCCTTCCGCGAGTACGTCGCGGCAGTCTGCCGCCGTGGCACCGACGACCGCGATACGGGTCGCGCGGCCGGCTTCCACCTCCGCGCGAACAAATTCGGTGATGGTGCGGGTCTTACCAAAGCCCCGGCCGGCGAGCAGAAGCCAGACCCGCCAATCGCCCGGTGGCGGTAATTGATTTGGGCGCGCAACCGTTGACCAGTCGGCCTCCAGCGCGTCCGCGAGGCGCGCGAAAATCTCATGCGACTGATGAGGCATGCTCATGCTGTCCGTGTTCGATGAGCGCCGGCCCGCCGCGCGGTTGCTGTTGCTCAAGCTGCCGAAACGCGCGGATAACGTCGGCGCGCGCAGCCGGGTGTGGCGCGAGTACGCGGATCAGCGTCGCCTGAACGTCGGCGAATTCCGGCAGCAAAAAGAGGTTCGTCTGATTGTTCACTTGCACGAGCGGGGAACTCGCTAGCTGGCCCGTGATCCGCGCCATTGCGTTGAGGTTCTCGTGCAACCGTCCAGCGATCAGGCCGCCGCTGATGCGGTCGCCCGCGTCGAGCGCGGCGCTGAACATCTGGTACAGCCCCGCGCGGACCGCCTTGAGGTGATCGAGCACTGACGCGCTTTCCTCCGAGACCCGCGCGGCCAACTCCTGGCGCTGCACCGGGCCGAGCGCGAGCGCCGCCCGGCGTTCGTCCGAAACGTGGTTAGCCCAGTGCCGGTGCACAGCGTGTTTTGAGAGCCGGTACTTTGCGGCGACTGCGGTCTGCGAGGCGCCGCCGGCCAATAGCAATTCGATACGCACACGCTCGACGTGCTTACAGACGGTGCAGGTACTTGATCCCTTGTGCGCGGGCATGCGGTCCTCGTTCGGCGCAATTTTCGTTGCGGCGTTCACCGGTATAATTCCGCGTATTCGCAACGCGATAAATCCGCGCCGCGGCTAGCTTTCCTAGCCACACCGCGGCGTATCGCGCGCATGTGGTACCGGATAACGGATTCGCTGCGCCGGAGGTCCGGGGGCAATAGTGCGCGTACGACCTTGGCGGGCAACGGTGGCGCAAGCGGGTTCGCCGTTGCGTGGCGAATCATGAGCGCAAAGATCGCGGCCTCGACGCGGCGGCCGCTTTCGTACAGGACGAGATTTCGCGGCCCGCTCACGCGCGGCCCTCGCGATAGCGCGGCCGCGGCGCGGGCGCCGGATCAGCCTTGGGGGTGTGCCGCGAGCCGCTGTACGGTTGATACGCCGCAGCCGAGGGTGCGCGCGATCTTGACCTTCCCGGTGCCGAGTTTGAGCAACTCGCGGATGCGGCGCTCGGTCCGCGGCTTGACGCTAGACGGCCGGCCGAGCTTCTTGCCTTGCGCGCGGGCGCGAGCGAGACCGGCGTTGACGCGCTCGACGATGATCGCCCGCTCAAACTCGGCGAAAACGCCAGCCATCTGTAGGAACGCGCGGCCGGCCGCGGTGCTGGTGTCGACCTGTTGCTGGTGCAGGTAGATGCCGACGTTTTGCTGGCGCAGCTCGTCCATGAACTCGACCAGATGCCCGAGGCTGCGGCCGACGCGGTCGATTGACCAGGCCGCAACCAAATCGAGCTTACCCTGGGCCGCGTCGCGCGACAGGCGATCGAACTCGGGGCGCTGGTCGCGGCCCTTCGCGCCACTGATGCCGTGATCGACGTACTCGCCAACAATGACCCAACCGCGCTGCTCGGCGACGCGCCGAAGCTCGATGCGCTGGTTCTCGACGGTTTGGCCGGCCGTGCTGACTCGCAAGTAAATGCCGACCCGTTTTGCTTTGCCCATGTTCGCGCCCTCCCGCTTGTTGCACTGCGGGAAGTATAGCTGTAACCCATACCATAAACTAATATTTTCGTATGGGCGAAAACAGCGGCGCTAACCCGTTGAATTCGCGCAGTCCGGCGGACCAAAACGCGGTAGGGATTACGGTATAGGCGCCCGCCGAGCAAAGCCCGCAAGAGCGCGGGGATGCGAGCGCGCTGGCCGCCAACTTCCGGCGCGGGGCCGGAAAATGGCGGCGCTGGACGCTTCGCCGGCCCTCGGGGGGGCCGGGGGGCGTCGGGGGGTGTTTTTAAACCTAGCCCTAGGGAAAACGTTTTGCTAAGAACGGGGCGGAAGGAGCCCCCCCGACCCCCTCCGGCCCCCCCGGCACCGACCCCCCAGCGGCTCATTTCTGCACCCTCTCAAGCCGCCATGCACTGACGTTGCCGTGGGATCCGCCGAGCCTTACGAGTTTGAACCCACCGGCGACGCGACCCCGGTTCGCACGCAGCCAGTTGCCGGCTTCGCCCGGTTCGAGCGGCAAGCGACAGCCGCACGCCTCCAGGGCTTCGCCGAGCGCCCGGCTGTCTGCCCATTCCGCGGCGTTTACGATGTCCCTCGCCTTGAAGGAGGACATCGCCTTCAGGTGCGGATTGTTCGCGATCTCCGTGAACGCCGCGCGCAGCGGCGACACCTCATCGTCCGCCTCAGTCTCCTGGGTCGAGACGGGGTCTTCGCAACCGAGCCACACCAGGGGATCGCGAACGACGCGGGACCAGCGCTCGAACGACGGCAGGGGCGGAAGCGCCAGCATGTCCACCCCGGAGACGGCATATGCGCGAATAACCGTTAATGCAGCAACGAGCAGCTCGGGGCGATGCTCCCGCACGTACGCGTCGAGGTCGTTGATCTCGAAGACGCGCCCGTTCGGCGACTCGGCGTTCACGTCGAGCCGCACGACGATCGAGCGGCGCACAAGGTCTCCGGCGGGCGAGATATTGTTCCCCGTCATCGCGACCGTGGTCCGGTTGGGGATTCGTGGCGACTCGCTCACGCCGAGCTTGCGGTCCTGGTAGACATCCGCGGTCGCGAACGCGCACAGGGCCGGCGACCTGACGGGGGTGCCGTTTGCAATGTTGTCGAACACCAGGGCCGTATCCCCGGCCAGCAGCGCGGCGAGCAGCGTCTTGCGCAGCTCGTCCTCCTGGGCCGGAAAGGGGCGCAACCCCGGCGGCGTGCCGCCCACGACCAGCGCCGGCATCCGGCTGAGCAGCGTCTTGCCCGTGCCCGCCAGCGTCGCGGTGTAGGTGAAGACCGGCGACGTGCCGATCGCGTGCCGCGCGACGGCGGTCAGCACATGCGCGAGGGCCGCCGCCCGCGCCGCGGGGGTTGCGTAGGGGAACTCCTCGAACGGTGCGGCCAGCGCCCGCAGCGCGGCCAAGGCGTCGTCGCGGCTTGGGCGCTCGGGGATCACCGGGCAGTTGATCGTCGGCTCCAGGATCACGCCGCTCGCCGCGTCGTACCCCGGCCGAGCGCAGATGCTCAGGTCCGCGCGCAAAAACGGCGCCGTAGCGATGCCGTTCAACGGCCGAAAGTGTGGCGAGCTGCCGGCGTGGAGGATGTTCTCTGCGAGTTCCCGCGGGCAATCAACGGGCTCGTATTGATTGCGCTGGCGTGAAAACCGGAGCACCGATGCGCGGCGCGTGATCTCGCGGCGCAGATACTCGCCGCTCACGCCGACGATTACCGGCTGCGCGGCGTCGCGCGTGATCCGCTCGCCCTCGGCCGCCGGCAGTTCGGCCGGCACGCCGAGGCGCACGAGCTTAGTGCCTTGCGTGTACACGTCGCCCGCGAGCAGCCGCTCCGCCGCGTCGGCGACGTTGTGCAGCTCGCCACCGATCAGCCTGAGCGCGGGCCGCGCGTCCGGATCCCCTTGCTCGTATCGGCTCGCAGACTTGGCAACCGCCCGCACCTCGGCCTCGGGCAATGGCGGATCGCACCTGCTCGCGTTTAGCTTGAGCAGCGCATCGGCGATATCCGATTCATCGAGCCCTTCGCGGCGCCAAGCCGCGGCGATTCGGAACAGGGTGTCGTTCCGCCGTCCCTCCGGAATCTTTCCGGCGCCATCTCCGGCACCGTGAGCGCTTGGGCCGCCCGCGGTCGGCTTGGCCAGCTCCTCGATCAGCGCGACCGGCGCCTCGGCGATCGGATCGCCGGACGGCGGCGCGTCGATCGACCAGTCGACGACGAAGCCGCCCGAGGCACGAGTGTCGATCCCGGGCGCGAGCTTGCCGGCCGAGTTCCGCAGTTCGACGCCGGCTGGGAGCGAGTAGTAGAGGTGCGAGCCACCCGCGCGCTGGGTCGGCTGAGTTCGTGTCGCCGGCAGCATCTCCGGGCGCTCCGCCGCCCAGCGCTGTGCGTCGGGGCCGTCTAGGTCCACGACGAGCAGCCGCGATTCGCCGCCGGTCCGGAGGCCGGCGTGCGTCGCCTCGGGATGGGCGGCGAACAGGGCGCGCACCTCGTCGGGGTCGATCTTCGCGGCGCCGTTCGTCCAATTCGAGACCAGGGGGCACTTGACTGTCTTACCCGGCCTCGTCGGGTCCGGCTCGACGCGCACCGGGAACACGGCGGTGCCGAGTTCGTGCGCGGTTGCGGCGGCGTGGTCGGCGAGTTTTTTGTTCATTGGCGGTTGCGCCTAGCCCTTCGACGACATCCGCGGCGCGTTTGCGTCCCGCTCGGCGATCCGCGCGTCGATGAACGCCTGCACCTCGGCCTCGACCCAGCGGCTTGCCCACTGCGAGACCTTGATGGGCCGCGGGAACCGGCCCTCGCGGCCGAGCCGGTAGATCGAATCCCGGCTGAGCGCGGTCCGCTGCGCGACCTCCTCGAAGCGCAGCAACCGAGCGCCCTTCGGCAGCGGCGCGTTCACGGGCGCCTCCCGAGGCGCCGAGCATCAAGCATCCGCATCACCAGCCGGATGTGCTCGGCGCGGTCGGCAGGCGCAAGCCCCGCGCGGTCCCGTAGACGACGAATGGTGTCGTCGCTGCAGCGGACCCCGCGCTTTTTCAGCAGCGCGGCCTGGAAATCCGCCACCCCCTTCGGCAGCGGCACGTTCACGAACGCCGCCCTCGCATGCGGTCTTCGATGATGCGCAGTGCACGCTCGATATGTTCGGCGCGGTAGACCCGCTGATTGAGTTCCGTCCGGTCCGCGCGGACAATTCCGAGCCGATCCCACAGGCGCAGCGTATCGACGGTGCGGCGGGCTCCGCGCGCCTCTAGTGCGCGCTGGAAGTCCGAGATGCTTCCGACAAAATCGCCTTGGTCTTTTGCCATCGCCCTTAACCCCCCGTAGCGGTAATAGACCTGGGGTACGTTAATGGCGATGACCGCGCGTAATTGGCGCGGCAACGTTAGTTTAATTTTTGTTCTTTTTCTTCAAGAGCATCGACACGTATACGGGCGTCACCTCAAGACGCTTTGCGATAGCGGTATTTGGCAGCCCTTGCTTCTTCAGCGCTCGCGCCTGCGCTTCCTTCGCCGCCCTTCCGCGCTGCCGCGTGGCGACCGCCTTGGACGTCTGCCGTTGAGTGGGAGATTTATTCAACTCGGCGTGAACCCGCGGGTCGCTGGCGGCGGCGGCCATGATCTTGACCGGCCCCGTCGTCACCGTCCCCGTCGTCACCGTCTCCGTCGTCAGCGTCTCCGTCGGCGCACTGGGCGAGTCCATCCACTTAAGCATGTCCTCGTAGCGGCGCTGGGTATTACGAGCGACCTCGCCTTTACGTGGCAATACCCGCTTGAGCACACGAAGCATTGGATCGCGCTCCGCAAGTCGATACGCAGCTCCTTTGCGGCGCTGGGCCTTAACTGCCGGATCGTTCGCCAGGCGCTCGCGCTCCGCCTTTTCCCGTTCAGCAAGGACCGATGCAAGCGCCTGGATCCGGTTCACCGCGGCTCCGTGCGACGCGTGCTCGCTGTCGACCGCGCCGGAATCGTTATCAACGACGTGATGCGTCGCCCCGCGTTTTTCGATTCTGTACCCCATCAGGCGCTAGCGCTCCGCCCTCATGCGGTCCAACTCGTCGGCCCACGCCTGCATCATCTTGCGGCGCTCGGGAAGACGCTGCGCGCGGTTGTAGGCATCGCGCACCGCGTTGGCCTCCTGGTGCGCGAGCTGCCGCTCGATCACGTCGGGCGCAAACCCCATCTCGTTCAGCCGCGTCGAGGCCAGGGTCCGAAAGCCGTGCGTCGTCATCTCGTCCGTGCTGAACCCGAGCCGGCGGAGCGCACCGTTGAGCGTGCCGTCGCTGATCGACCGGTCCGCGGAGCGCAGGCTCGGGAACAGTAGCGCTCCGTCGCCGGTAAGCGCCGATAGGTCTCGCAGCAGGGTCACCACTTGGCGCGTGAGCGGCACGATATGCAGTCGCGCTCCCTTCATGCGCTCCGCGGGAATGCGCCACTCGGGCTCGCGCCCGTTGAGGTCGAACTCCGCCCACCGCGCGCCGCGCAACTCCCCCGGCCGCACGAACACGTACGGCGCGAGCTTCAGGGCGTACATCGTCGCCGGCTGGCCGTGGAACGCATCGATCGCGCGCAGCAGATCGCCGATGCGCCGCGGTTCGGTCAACGCCGCGAAATGGTTGGTCGCGACCGGGGCGAGCGCTCCGCGTAGGTCGCCGGACACGTCGCGCTCGGCGCGACCCGTGGCTATCGCGAAGCGGGCGACGCGGCCGAACAGGCTGAGAACCCGGTGCGCGGTTTCGTGCCGGCCGCGGCCTTCGATCTGGCGTAGTACGGCGAGAAGTTGCGGCGCCTTGATATCGGCGATGCCGTGGCTGCCGAACGCGGGATAGAGGACGTGAGTGAGGCGCGCGGTGTAGATGTCCAGCGTCTCCTGCGCGAGGGTGCGCCGTTGCTGCGCGAGCCAGTCCTCGGCTACGTCGCGAAAGGTATTCGTCTGCGCCGCACGTCGGGCCTGCCGCTCAGCCGAGGGGTCCACGCCGTCTGCCAGCAGCCGCCGCGCCTCGTCGCGCTTCTCACGCGCCCGACGCAACGGCACGTCGCGGTACAGCCCCAGGCTGATCAATTTCTCCCGCCCGCCGAAGCGATACTTGAGGCGCCAGCCGGGTTGCCGCGGCGGATCTATCAGCAGGTACAGCCCGGCGCCGTCGGCCAGCCGCTGCCGCTTCTTCGTGGTGGAGCCGATCGCTCGTCGAATCGCTACATCGGTTAGTCGCATCTCCCGCTACCCCCGGGGGGCGTCGCTACCCCCGCCGCTACCCCGGGAAGTATACGCTACCCCCGTATGGGAGCGTACGGCGCCGTACTCCGGCATCGGAGAAACCGTCCGTAACCCGCTCATTTTGCGGGGTTTTTATTTCCCCGCGTACGGCGCCGTTTAGGGTAATTGAGGCTAGGGTCGGAATCGAACCGGCGTACGCGGCTTTGCAGGCCGCTGCATGACCATTCTGCCACCTAGCCATCGGGGCTGAAGCGCGCCGAACCTCGAGGGAGGCTCGGCGGCCCGTCATTTTGGCCGATCGAGCCGCCCCTGGCAACGCTCACCGCGTCGTCTAGGTAGATTCGCGGATCGTAATTCCCACGCCGTGACCCACAATCGCCTCGACGCGGGCGGATAGGGATCATGAGCACGCAAGCGATCCAGAAGGCGGGTGCGCCGGACGGCCTCGGCCACTACCTGACGAACTACGACGAGGCGCGCCGAACGTTCGACTGGGCGGCTGCGCGGCGCGCCCTCACCGGGCGATCCGATGCCAGGCTCAACATCGCGAGTGCGATCCTCGGTCGGCACGTCGCCGCGGGCCGGGGGGAACGCCGTGCGGCGCGTTTCATCGACCGGCACTGGCATCGCATCGACGTCACCTACGCCGAACTGCAGCGCGGCGCGCGGCGCTTCGCGAACGTGCTGCGCAGCCTCGGCGTCGAGCGCGGTGCGACCGTCGCAACGCTCCTCGGGCGGGTCCCCGAACTCTTCACCGTCGCACTCGGGACGCTCGAAGCCGGCAACGTGTTGTGCGCGTTGTTCTCGGCATTCGGTCCGGAGCCCTTGAAGACGCGACTGCAGCTCGGACACGTCCGTGTACTGGTGACGACGGAGGCGTTCTACCGCCGCAAGGTCGCTGGCATCCGCGAATCGCTCCCGGAACTGCGGCAGGTGCTGATCGTCCGCGACGAGGAGCCGCGGGAGCTGCCGCCCGACACGCTCGATCTCGCGGCGTTGCTCCGGGTCGCCGCCGAGACCCACGAGACCGCGCCAACCTGCGATACGGACGTGGCGCTGCTGCACTTCACCAGCGGGACGACCGGGAACCCCAAGGGGGTCACCTTGCCGCACGCAGCGGTGATCGCGCAGTACGCGACCAGCCAGCTGGTGCTCGACCTGCACCCGGGCGAGACCTATTGGTGCACGGCCGATCCGGGCTGGGTCACCGGGATCGCGTACGGGTTGATCGGCCCCCTCGCCTGCGGCGCGAGCTTGATCGTCGACCGCGAGGAATTCGATCCCGCACGGTGGTACCGGATCCTCGCCGAGGAACGGGTCGACGTTTGGTATACCGCGCCGACCGCGATCCGGATGTTGATGAAAGCCGGCAGCGCGCTCGCGCGCGAGCGGCAATATCCCGCGCTTCGCCACCTGGCGAGCGTCGGCGAGCCCTTGAACGCCGAGGCGGTGACCTGGGGCGTCGCAGCCTTCGGCATGCCGTTCCACGACACCTGGTGGCAGACCGAGACCGGGTCGATCATGATCGCGAACTTCGCCGCCTGCGAGGTGCTGCCGGGCTCGATGGGGCGCGCGATTCCCGGCATCGAGGCCCGTGTCGTCCGCCGCGGCGCCGGCGGCCACCTCGAGGTGATCGACACGGCGGACGAGGTCGGCGAGATCGCGTTACGACCCGGCTGGCCGTCGATGTTCAGCAGTTACCTGGAGAACCCCGAGCGTTATCAAGCCGCGTTCGTCGACGGTTGGTATCTCGCCGGCGACCTCGCGCGGCGCGACGCACAGGGGTACTTCTGGTTCGTCGGCCGCGCCGACGACGTGATCAAGTCGGCCGGTCACCTGATCAGTCCGTTCGAGATCGAGAGCGCGCTGATGACCCACCCGGCCGTTGCGCAAGTGGCGGTGATCGGTGTCCCCGATCCGATCGCCGGGCAAGCCGTGAAGGCGTTCGTCGAGCTGCGGACCGGCTTCGCGGCGAACGACGACTTGCGCAGCCAGATCCTCGGCCATGCGCGCCGCTTGCTGGGCGCCGCCGTCGCGCCCCGTGAGATCGCGTTCAGCGACGGCCTGCCGCGAACCCGCAGCGGCAAGATCATGCGCCGGCTCCTGCGGGCTCGCGAGCTCGGGTTGCCGGAGGGCGATCTGTCGACACTCGAGGGCACGGAATGAGCGCCGCGCCCGAGGCGCTCGTGACCCGGGAGCACGGTCTCGCGCTGCTCGGCGAGATGTTGCGCATCCGCGCGTTCGAGGACCGCTGCTATCGCTTGTACGGCGAGCTCAAGATCCGCGGCTTCCTGCACCTGTGCAACGGCGAGGAAGCGGTCGCGGTCGGCGCGATGCGCGCGCTCGGCCCCGACGACGCGATCGTCTCGACCTATCGCGAGCACGGTCACGCGCTCGCACGCGGCGTGCCGATGACCGCCGTGATGGCGGAGCTCTACGGCAAGCAGAGCGGTTGCAGCCGCGGGCGCGGCGGCTCGATGCACTTGTTCGACGTCGCGAAGCGCTTCTACGGCGGCAACGCGATCGTGGCCGGGGGACTCCCGGTCGCGGTCGGTCTCGCGCTCGCGCAGAAGTTGCGTTCCGCGACCGGCCTCACGGCCTGCTTCTTCGGCGACGGTGCGGTCGCCGAGGGCGAGTTCCACGAATCCCTGAACCTCGCCGCGCTGTGGCGGCTGCCGGTGCTGTTCTTGTGCGAGAACAATCTCTACGGGATGGGCACCGCACTCGACCGCGCCGAATCCGAGGTCGACGTCGCGGCGAAGGCGCGCGGCTACCGGCTCGAAGCGGCCGCGGTCGACGGGATGGACGTGTTCGCGGTCGAGGCCGCCGTCGCGCGAGCGGCCGCGGCGATCCGCGCCGGTGCCGGCCCTGCCCTGCTCGAGCTGCGCACCTATCGATTCCGCGCGCACTCGATGTTCGATCCCCAGTTGTACCGGGACAAGGCCGAGATCGATGCCTGGCAGAAGAAGGGTCCCTTGATCACGCTGACGACCCGAATGAAGGCCGCGGGCTTGATGACCGAGGACGACTACCGGCGACTCGACGCGGCGGCCGCGGCGGAGGTCGACGCGGCCGTCGCGTTCGCCGAAGCGGCGCCCTGGGAGCCGATCGCCGACCTGGAGCGCTTCGTCTATGCCGAACCCGGTGCATGAACCGCCGCGCGCGATGAACGACGCCCGCCCGCCGGCGGCCGCCGCGACCGCGCCGTCGCCGATGCGGCAGAGCTATCGCGACGCGCTGCGCGAAGCGCTGCGCGCGGCGTTGCACGCCGACCCGCGCGTGTTCCTGATGGGTGAGGACGTCGGCCGCTACGGCGGCAGCTACGCGGTCAGCAAAGGCTTGCTCGAGGAATTCGGTCCCGAGCGGATCCGCGACACGCCGCTCGCGGAATCCGCGTTCGTCGGCGCCGGCATCGGCGCCGCCATCGGCGGGCTGCGGCCGATCGTCGAGATCATGACGGTGAATTTCAGCCTGCTCGCGCTCGATCAGATCATGAACAACGCCGCGACCTACTCGCACATGTCCGGCGGCCAGATCCACGTGCCCTTGGTGATCCGCCTGGCCACGGGTGCCGGACGGCAGCTCGGCGCCCAGCACTCGCACAGCCTCGAGGGTTGGTATGCGCACATTCCGGGCCTGAGGATCGCGGTGCCGGCGACGATCGACGATGCGCGCTGCATGCTCGCCGCGGCGCTCGCCAGTCCCGATCCGGTCCTGCTGTTCGAGCATGCCGCGCTCTACAACCTGGAAGGCGAGCGGACGCCGGGGCTCACCGCGGTCGACATCGACCACGCCGCGGTCCGCCGTCCCGGACGCGACCTCAGCCTGATTACTTACGGCGGCAGCCTGCCGAAATGCCTCGCGGCCGCCGAGCGGCTCGCCGAGCAAGGGGTCGACGTCGAAGTGATCGACCTGCGCTCGCTGCGCCCGCTCGACGACGCCGCGATCATGGACAGCGTCCGGCGCACGCGTCGGGCGCTCGTCGTCGACGAAGGTTGGCGCAGCGGCAGTCTCGCCGCGGAGATCACCACGCGGATCGTCGAGCAGGCGTTCTACGATCTCGACGCACCGGTCGCGCGCGTGTGCACGGCCGAGGTTCCGATCCCCTATGCCAAGCACCTCGAGGACGCCGCGCTGCCGAGCCCCGAGCGGATCGTCGCCGCGGTGCGCGGTGTTCTCGGCCGAGGCGAGGCCGGCTGATGCGCATCGAGTTTCGCCTGCCCTCGCTCGGCGCCGACATGGACAGCGCCCTGCTGACCGCGTGGCTGAAGAAACCGGGCGACCCGATCGCGCACGGCGAGCCGATCGTCACGGTCGAGACGGCCAAGGGTTTGATCGACGTCGAGGCGTACGAGAACGGACGGGTCGTCGACCTCATCGTCGAACCCGGCACGACGGTCCCGGTCGGCGCGGTGCTCGCGCACCTGGAGGTCGAGCACCCCTCGCCCACCGCCGCATCCGCGCCGCCGCGCCCGGACGCGACGCCCGCCGTCGCGGCGGCGCAGCCCAGCGAGGCCCTCCCGCCCCGCGAGGCCTTCCTGCCCAGCGAGGCCGGCAAGCCACCGCCATCGACGCCATCGGCGACGCCGCGACCATCGGCGGGACACCCGCGCGTCTCGCCCGCCGCGCGCCGCCGCGCGCAGGAGCTCGGTCTTTCGCAGGACCTGCTGGAGCAATCGGCGGCCGGTGCGATCTTGCACGTCGCGGACGTCGAGCAGCTCGCCGCGACGCGCGCCGTCACCGGGAGCGCCGCCGCCGCGGCGCCCGACCCACGGATCGCGATGCGTGCGGCGATCGGCGCGGCGATGGCGCGCGCCAAGCGCGAGATCCCGCACTATTACCTCGGGCAGGCCGTGGACTTCGGTGCCGCGCGCGACTGGCTCGCCCGCTACAACGCCGGCGTGCCGGTCCAGGATCGACTGATCGAGGCGGTGCTGATCGCGAAGGCCGTCGCGCTCGCCGCCGCGCGGTTCGAAGGCTTCAACGGCCGCTTCAGCGACGGCCGCTTCGAGCCCGCGACGGCCGTGCACGCCGGCGTCGCGATCGCGCTACGCGGCGGTGGCCTGGTCGCTCCCGCCGTGCTCGACGCGGACCGCAAGGACTTGCCGACGCTGATGCGCGATTTCAGCGCGCTGGTGACGCGGGTGCGCGCCGGACGGATGCGTTCCGGGGAGTTCGCGGCGGCGACGATCACCCTGACGAGCCTCGGCGCCGACGGCGCCGACGTGCTCTATCCGATCATCAACCCGCCGCAGGTCGCGATCGTGGGCGCCGGCGCGGTTCGCGAGCAAGCCGTGGTGCGCGACGGTCAGCTCGCGATCCGACCGACCCTCACCCTCGCGCTCGCGGCGGACCACCGGGTGACCGACGGTCGCGCCGGCTCGCGCTTCCTGCGGGCGATCGCCGAGCTACTCCAGCACCCGGACACCCTCTAGCTCGATCGGTGAAGAATCATGCAAACCGCAGAGATCCAAGCGAAGCTCCTCGATCGGCTGACGCGCATCGCGCCGGACATCGATCCTCGCCGCATCGTCGCCGATCAGGATTTTCGCGATCAGTTCGACTTCGACTCGATGGACGCGCTGCACTTCGCGGTCGCGGTGAGCGAGGCGTTCGGCATCCCGATCCCCGACAGCGATACCGGTCAGCTCACGAGCTTGCAGAAAGCCGTCGATTTCGTCCAAGCCCGGCTCGCGAGCAAGGCGTGAGCGGAGCGCGGACCGAAGGTTCAACCCGGGGAAGTGGAGCGGGAAACGAGGCTCGAACTCGCGACCTCAACCTTGGCAAGGTTGCGCTCTACCAACTGAGCTATTCCCGCCCGGGACAGACGAGCAATTGTAGGGCCGCAACCGACGGAGTCAAGGTCGGCGGAGCCCTTCACCCCGCTTTCAGACGTTCGAGCTGCCGCGCAGTTCCGGCCACGCGAGGCGCAGGTACAGGACCATCGACCAGAGCGTGAGCGCCGCGGCAACGACGGTGAGCGCGATACCGATGCGGTAGATCGGCAGCCCGAGCAGATCCCGCCGGAACAGCATGCACGACAAGCCGACGATCTGCAGGATCGTCTTCGCCTTGCCCCACCCGGACACCGCGACCCGCCCGCGGGCGCCGATCTCGGCCATCCATTCCCGCAGCGCCGACACCGCGATTTCGCGGCCGATGATCACGATCGCGACGATCACGACGTACCAACGTGGATCCCGGCTCACGATCAGCACGAGCGCGCAGGCGACGATCAGCTTGTCGGCGACCGGATCGAGGAACGCGCCGAGTCGCGAGGTTTGACCGAGCTTGCGCGCGTAGTACCCGTCGAGCGAGTCGGTGATGCCGGCGAACGCGAAGCCGGCGCACGCGGCCGGGTCCGCCCACCCGTAGGGCAGGTAGAACAGCACGACGATCGCCGGGATCATCAGGATCCGCAGCCACGTCAACGCGTTCGGCAGGTTCATCGTGGATTTGGGCTCAGCCGCCCGGGTGGAGGTGTTCATAGATCACTTCCGCGAGCTGCCGGCCGAGCCCCCGAATCCGCACGAAGTCGTCGACGCCCGCACGCAGTACCCCTTGCAGACCACCGAATTGCCTCAGCAACTCGCGTCGTTTCACGGGGCCGAGACCCGGTATCGTTTCGAGGATCGATTCGCTGTGCCGCTTCGCGCGCTTGCGTCGATGTCCCGCGATCGCGAACCGGTGTGCCTCATCGCGAACGCGCTGGATCAAGTGCAACGCACCGGAGTCCGGGGCCAGTATAGTCGGCGCCTCTCGGCCCAACAAGAACAGCTGCTCCTGCCCCGCGCGCCGATCCGGCCCCTTCGCGACGCCGATCAGCGGGATCCCGTGCAGGCCCAGCTCGTCGATCACCCGCGCCGCCTCGCCGAGCTGGCCGCGGCCCCCGTCGATCAGCACGAGGTCCGGGGCGGGCACCTCCCCCTCGCGCACCCGGCGGTAGCGTCGCAGCAGCGCTTGCCGCATCGCGCCGTAATCGTCCCCGGGACCCACCCCTTCGATGTTGAAGCGCCGGTACTCGCTCTTCAACGGGCCTTCCGCGCCGAATACGACGCAGGAGGCGATCGTGTCGCTGCCGCCGGTGTGGCTGATGTCGAAGCACTCGATGCGCTCCGGCGTCCGCGGCAGATCGAAAGCCGCGCGCAGCGCTTCGAGGCTCGCCGCGACGCTCGCCCGCGCGAGGCCGCGCATCTTCGCCGCCTGCGCCGCGTTCTCGCGCGTCATCGCGAGCCAGCGCGCGCGGATGCCGCGGACCGAGGCCGCGATGCGCACCCGGCGCTGCACGCGCGCGCCGAGGCACTGCTCCAGCCAAGCCCGCTCCTCGGGCTCGAACTCGACGATGATCTCCGCGGGCGGGTCGCGCTCCGCATAGTACTGGGCGATGAACGCTGCGAGCACCTCGTGCGGCTCGGCGAGCGGTGCGCGCGGGAAGAACGTCGTGCTGCCGAGGCTGCGGCCACCGCGCACGAACATCAGCGCGATGCAGTACTCGCCGCCGCCGGCCGCCACCGCGATCACGTCGGCGTCGTGGCGCAGGTCGGCGGTCACGATCTGGCTCGCCTGGACGGTGCGCAGGTGGCCGAGCTGATCGCGCAGCTTCGCCGCTTCTTCGAAGTCCAGCCGTGCCGCCGCCGCTTCCATGCGTCCGGCGAGTTCGCGGGTGACCTCGTCGTTGCGCCCTTCGAGCAACTGGATCACGCCGCGCACGTCCCGCGCATACGCGTCCTGGGTGATCCGCCCGACGCAGGGCGCGGTGCAGCGGCCGATCTGGTACTGCAGGCAGGGCCGCGAGCGGTTCGCGAAGAACGTGTCCTCGCAATCGCGCAGCCGAAAGATCCTCTGCAGCTGGTTCAGCGCCTCCCGGACCGCCCCCGCGGACGGATAGGGCCCGAAGTACCGACCCGGCTCCCGGCGCGAACCGCGGTACAAGCAGAAGCGCGGGAATGGATGTCCGGTGGTCACGCGCAGGAACGGGAAGCTCTTGTCGTCGCGCAGGATCACGTTGAAGCGCGGCCGGTGCTTCTTGATCAGGTTGAGTTCGAGCAGCAGCGCCTCGGTCTCGGAGTTCGTGATCGTCACTTCCATCGAGGCGGTCTTCGCGACCAGCGCGAGCACCTTCGGCTGCACGTTGCTCGGCTGGAAATAGGACGACACGCGGTTCTTGAGATTGCGCGCCTTGCCGACGTAGAGGATCTCGCCCGTCGCGTCGAGCATCCGGTAGACGCCCGGACGCGACGGCAGCGACTCGACATAGGCGCGCGCGTCGAAACCAGTCGCGGGAACGCTCATCCGGCCAGGCGCGCCGCGTGCGCGACCGCTCGCTCGAACATCTCCGGCGTCAGGCGGCGGGTCTGCGTGTTGTAGCGGCTGCAATGATAGGAATCGACGAGCGTCCGTGCCCCGAGATCGTGGGACGCGCCGTGCGCGAACCGGTGCGCGGCGGCCTTACGCCCGAGGGCGCGCAGCACCGCGCCGTGCGCGATCGCGCCGAGCGCGAGGATCACGCGCAGTTCCGGGCTGGCGGCGAGCTCCGCGCGCAGGTACGCGTTGCACTCGGCGATCTCCCGCGGCAGCGGCTTGTTTTGCGGCGGCAGGCACTTGACCGCGTTCGAGATCCGCACGCCCCGCAGTTGCAGTCCGTCGTCCCGCGCGGTCGACGTGGGTGCCGATGCGAAGCCGAGTCGGTGCAGCGTCGCGTACAACAGGATCCCCGCATGGTCGCCGGTGAACGGCCGTCCCGTGCGATTCGCGCCGTGCATTCCGGGGGCGAGCCCGACGATCAGCCAGCGCGCCCCCGGATCCCCGAACGCCGGGACCGGTCGGCAGTGGTAGCCAGGATGGGCGCGCGCGACGTCGTCGAGGAAAGCGCTGAGGCGCGGACAACGGCGGCACGCAGGATCGTAGACGGAGTTCATCGCCATTCGACGGGGTGGGACGAAAAAACGGGCTACGCGGAAGATCCGCGTAGCCCGCCATCGATCGCGCCTGGAATTTGGACTAACCCGAGCGCAATCCAACCTAGACTCATGCGACTCTTTGAGACCTTCGTTGGACCCAAGCCGCGCGGCAAAATTCCCTCGACCGCCTCACCCGCCGGCGCCACCTCTCGGGGGCACCTCGACCGTCGCAGGGCTGCTCGGGGAGGCGCGAACCGACGCTGGGACCTTCAGCGGGACGGGCAGGATAGCACCTGCCGGCAACGAGGCAAAACCGGATTTCGAAAACCGTCGGACGGACGGTCGAAACGAAATGAAGATATTATTATAACTTATTGGTTTACATAAATTATTTTATATTACGAGCGCCCCGCTGGCGTTCGCTGCGGACCCGCTGGGCGATGCGCATCGCGAGTTCCAGCGACTGCTCGGCGTTCAGGCGCGGATCGACCGCGCTGCGATAGGCGCGTGCGAGATCCGCCTCGCGCAGCCCGCGTGCGCCGCCGACGCACTCGGTCACGTCCTCGCCGGTGAGTTCGACGTGCACACCGCCGAGCGTCGAGCCACAGTCCTCGTGGATGCGGAACGCGGCTTCGACTTCCGCGAGAATGTTCTCGAAGCGTCGCGTCTTGAGACCGCCCGCGGTCGTCTCGGTATTGCCGTGCATCGGATCGCAGACCCACAGCACCCGCGCGCCCGTGGCTCGCACCGCCGCGATCATCTCGGGAAGCCGTTGCTCGACGTGCTTGCTGCCGAACCGGTGGATCAGCGTGAGGCGTCCCGGAATCTGCTGCGGATTCAGGGTACTCACGAGTTCCTGCAGCCACTCGGCGCTCATGCCGGCGCCGACCTTGACGCCGATCGGATTCGCGATCCCACGGAAGTACTCGACGTGGGCGCCATCGAGCGCGGCCGTGCGCATCCCGATCCAGGGCATGTGCGTCGACAGGTTGTACCAGCGCTGCTGGCGGGCGATGTAGCGCGTCTGCGCTTGCTCGAACGCGAGATGCAGCCCTTCGTGGCTGGTATAGAACTCGCAACGGGTCGCCGCGTGGACGCGTTGACCGCTCATCGACTCGAAGAATTCCAGCGACTCGGCGATCGAGTCGACGATGCCCTGATAGGCCTCGCGCAGCGGCGTGTGCCGCAGGAACCCGAGATCCCAGTACTCCGGATGATGCAGGTCGGCGAAGCCGCCGTCGATCAGTGCGCGCACGAAGTTCAAGGTCAGCGACGCGCGCTCGTAGCCGCGCAGCAGGAGTTCCGGATCCGGTGCGCGCTCCGGCGGCGTGAAGCCCGGCCGATTGACGTTGTCGCCGCGGTAGCACGGCAACGTGACGCCGTCGCGCGTCTCGGTGTCGGCGGAGCGCGGCTTCGCGTACTGACCCGCGAAGCGTCCGACGCGGATCACCGGCTTCTTCAAGCCTTGCAGCAGCACGAGGCTCATCTGCAGCAGGATCTTCAGGCGGCGCGCGATGTTGTCCGATTCGCAGTCGTCGAAGCTCTCCGCGCAATCGCCGCCTTGCAGCAGGAACTGCTCGCCGCGTTCCGCCGCCGCGAGCTTCGCGCGCAGCGCCTCGATCTCCCAGGACACCACGAGCGGCGGCAGGCGACCGAGCACCTCGATCGTGCGCGCGAGCGCGTCGGGATCGGCGTAATGCGGCTGTTGAGCCGCCGGGCGACCGCGCCAGCTGGCCGGATGCCAGTCGGCGAACAATGGGTGCTTCGACATCGTTTTTCAATGCTACACAGCGTGCGCCAGGCTGCCTAGAAGAAAACGGCCGGTTTCGATTGAACTGCACCACTCGCTCGCGCGAAAATGGTGAATCGTCAATCGAACGGCGCATCGCGCCGTGGAGCACGGTCATCCGATGAACATTCCGAACGAGCGCGGCGCCGCCACGGCGGCCGAGCGCGCAGCCGCCGCATTGCACGAACTCGGCATCGCCGCCGACAACCCCGGCGTGTGGTGCGGCAGCACCGGCTGGAACGACCGTGGCGAGGGGCCACGGATCGATGCGATCAACCCGACGACCGGCGAGCCCATCGCGTCGGTGCGCACCGCGACCGCCGCGGACTACGACCGCGTGATCGCGGATGCGACCGCCGCGGCCGCTGCGTGGCGGCGCGTGCCGGCGCCGAAGCGCGGCGAGGTCGTGCGGCTGATCGGCGAGGAGTTGCGCCGTTACAAGGACGCGCTCGGGACCTTGGTGTCGCTGGAGAACGGCAAGATCAAGGCCGAAGGCGACGGCGAGGTCCAGGAGATGATCGACATCGCGGACTTCGCGGTCGGTCAGTCGCGGATGCTCTACGGCTTGTCGATGCACTCGGAACGGCGCGAACACCGGATGACCGAGCAGTGGCATCCGCTCGGCGTGGTCGGGGTGATCTCGGCGTTCAACTTCCCGGTCGCGGTGTGGTCCTGGAACGCGTTCCTCAGCGCGATCTGCGGGAACGCGACCGTGTGGAAGCCCTCGCCGAAGACCGCGCTGTGCGCGATCGCCGTGCAGCGCATCTGCAACCGGGTGCTCGAACGGCAGTCCCTCCCCCCGATCTTCCAGCTGTTCGTCGCCGCGGGCGCGGATCTCGCCGAACGCTTCGTCGACGACCGGCGCGTCGCACTGGTCTCGTTCACCGGATCGACCGAGGTCGGCCGCCAGGTCGGCGTCCGCGTCGCGCAGCGGCTCGGCAAGAGCCTGCTGGAGCTCGGCGGCAACAACGCGATCATCGTCGACGCGACCGCGAATCTCGACCTCGCCGTGCCGGCGATCGTGTTCGGCGCGGTTGGCACCGCCGGCCAACGCTGCACGACCACGCGCCGCGTGTTCGCTCATCGGAGCGTGTACGACGAGCTCGAACGGCGACTGGTCGCCGCCTACCGGCAGGTGCGCATCGGCGATCCGCTCGACCCGGGAACGCTGATGGGGCCGTTGATCGACGCGGCCGCCGTGCGGCGTTTCCTCGCGTCGGTCGCGGCGGCGCAAACGCAGGGGGCGCGCATCCTGGTCGGCGGTCGGGTGCTGGAGCGCCCGGGGCATTTCGTCGAACCGACGATCGTCGCGGCGCAGGCCACGATGCCGGTCGTGCAGACCGAGACGTTCGCGCCGATCCTCTACTTGATGCGGTATGAGCAGCTGGACGAGGCGATCGCCGCGCAAAACGCGGTCGCGTACGGGTTGTCGTCGGCGGTGTTCACCGACCGCTTGCAGGTCGCGGAACGTTTCCTGTCGGTCGACGGCAGCGACTGCGGGATCGCGAACGTGAACCTCGGCACCTCCGGCGCGGAGATCGGCGGCGCGTTCGGCGGCGAGAAGGACACCGGCGGCGGTCGCGAGGCGGGATCGGACGCGTGGAAGGCCTACATGCGCCGCCAGACCACGACGATCAATTGGAGCGCCGAACTGCCGCTCGCGCAGGGCATCCGCTTCACCGTCTGAGCCACATCTCGATCTCGGCCGCGCGCGCTTCGAGGCGCTCGGCCGAGATCGTGCCGAGCGTGCCGATCTCCTGGGCGACCAAGGAGATCCGGTACTCCTCGATCCACCAGCCGAACTCCTCGAGCGCTCGCAGCCAGCGCCCCTCGCGCTCGACCGCCGTCGCGAGACGCTCCCGGCGCGCGCCCCAGGAGCGGATCGCGGCCTGGACCGACGGCGGCTCCGTGCCCCGCCGTGCGTCGCGACGCCAGCGGCGCTCCTCGGCGGCGAGGTACTTCGGGATCCGCTCGGACCACGGCCGCGGCGGATCGGCGAGGCCGGCCCGCAGCACGCGTTGCAGGTGCGCCTGCGTCTCCGTGGCCGCCTCCGCGGCCGGCCCGACCCGCGGGAGGATCACGATCGCCCGCACCGCGCGCGCGGTCTCGAACGCCGCGCGCGCGGCCGCGCGCC
>JAJYFF010000048.1 GCA_021785405.1 Pseudomonadota bacterium
GGCGTTCACCGCGCAGGCCTACATCACCACCGATCTCGACGACAACCAGATCACCGCGTTCCATCCGGGCGCGATGCAATACGCGCACCTGAACGAGGTGCGCGCGGCGGGCGAGGTCGCGCTCGGTGTGGTCGCCCCGGACGGGCGGCAGGCGATGATCGAGCACGCGGAGCAATTCGCGGCCGCCGGGATCCCGTTCCTGTTCGACCCCGGGCAGGGCCTGCCGATGTTCGGCCGGCCGGAACTCGAGGTGTTCCTCGCGCAGGCCCGCTGGGTCGCGGTCAACGACTACGAATGGGGCCTGCTGCAACAGAAGACCGGCTGGACCGAGGCCGAGGTGCTCGAGCGGGTCGAGGCGCTGATCGTCACGCGCGGGGGCGAGGGCTCGACGATCCACACGCGCGCCGGCCGCCACGAGATTCCTTGCGCCGCAGCGCGGACGGTCGTGGACCCGACGGGTTGCGGGGATGCCTATCGCGCTGGTCTAATTCACGGTTTGTTGCACGGCTTGCCGTGGGACGCGACCGGGCGGGTCGCCTCGCTGATGGGGGCGATCAAGATCGAGTCGCGCGGTCCGCAGAATCACCGGTTCACCCGCGCGGAATTCGTGCAACGTTACGTTCAAACCTTTGGACAACCGGTCCCGGGAAGCCTCCTATGAGCAAGCAGTTTTCGTTCACGTCCGAATCGGTCTCGGAAGGGCACCCGGACAAGGTCGCGGACCAGATCTCGGACGCGATCCTCGACGCGATCCTCGCGGCCGACCCGAAGGGCCGCGTCGCCTGCGAGACGCTGGTGAAGACCGGCGTCGTGATCGTGGCCGGCGAGGTCACCACCAACGCCTGGGTCGACGTCGAGGCGCTGGTGCGCAAGACGGTGCTCGACATCGGCTACGACAGCTCGGACATGGGCTTCGACGGCGCGAGCTGCGGCGTGCTCAACGTGATCGGCAAGCAATCCCCGGACATCGCCCAGGGCGTCGATCGCAAGGACGAGCGCAAGCAGGGCGCGGGCGACCAGGGCTTGATGTTCGGCTACGCGACCAACGAGACCGACGTGCTGATGCCCGCGCCGATCACGCTCGCGCACCGGCTGGTCAAGCGCCAGGCCCAGGTCCGCAAGACCGGCAAGCTGCCGTGGCTGCGTCCCGACGCGAAGAGCCAGGTCACCTTGCGCTACGAGGACGACCGTCCGGTCGGGCTCGAGGCGGTCGTGCTGTCGACCCAGCACCACGAGGACGTGTCGACCAAGACGCTGCGCGAGGCGGTGATGGAGGAGATCCTGGCGCCGGTGCTGCCGCGCAAGTGGATCGACAAGCGCACCAAGTACCACATCAACCCGACCGGGCGCTTCGTGATCGGCGGGCCGGTCGGCGATTGCGGGCTCACCGGCCGCAAGATCATCGTCGACACCTACGGCGGCTTCGCGCGCCACGGCGGCGGCGCGTTCTCCGGCAAGGATCCCTCCAAGGTCGACCGCTCGGCGGCCTACGCGGCGCGTTACGTCGCGAAGAACATCGTCGCGGCCGGCCTCGCCGAGCGCTGCGAGGTGCAGGTCTCCTATGCGATCGGGGTCGCCGAGCCGACCTCGATCATGGTCGAGACCTTCGGCACCGGCAAGGTCTCGGACGAGAAGCTCACGCGGCTCGTGCGCGCGCACTTCGATCTCACACCCTACGGCCTGCGCGAGATGCTGAACCTCACGCGGCCGATCTACCAGAAGACCGCCGCGTACGGCCACTTCGGCCGCCGGGAGCCGGATTTCACCTGGGAGCGCACCGACAAGGCCGCGGCGCTCGCCGCCGCGGCGAAGTCCGGCCGCGCGGCCTGACGCGCGCGCACCCCCACCACGAATTTGCAAGGAGCAGCGAACGATGAACGCCGTAGCCAAACCGAAGACCGATTTCCTCGTGAAGGACCTGTCGCTCGCGGACTGGGGCCGCAAGGAGATCCGGATCGCCGAGACCGAAATGCCCGGCCTGATGGCGATCCGCGAGGAATTCGCGGCGACCCGGCCGCTGCGCGGCGCCCGGATCTCCGGATCGCTGCACATGACGATCCAGACCGCGGTGCTGATCGAGACGCTGAACGCGCTCGGCGCCGAGGTGCGCTGGGCGTCGTGCAACATCTACTCGACGCAGGACCACGCGGCCGCGGCGATCGCGGCGGGCGGCACGGCGGTGTTCGCGGTCAAGGGCGAGTCGCTCGCCGAGTACTGGGATTACACGCACCGGATCTTCGAGTGGCCCGACGGCGGCCACTCGAACCTGATCCTCGACGACGGCGGCGACGCGACGCTGCTGCTGCACCTCGGCGCGAAGGCCGAGAAGGACCCCGCGGTGCTCGCGCGCCCCGGGAGCGAGGAAGAGGAGTTCCTGTTCGCCGCGATCAAGGCGAAGCTCAAGGCGGAGCCGAACTGGTACTCCGTGCGGCTCGCGAAGATCAAGGGCGTCTCCGAGGAGACGACGACCGGCGTGAAGCGCCTGTATCAGATGGCGCGCGACGGCGAACTCGCGTTCCCGGCGATCAACGTGAACGACTCGGTGACCAAGTCGAAGTTCGACAACCTGTACGGCTGCCGCGAGTCGCTGGTCGACGGGATCAAGCGGGCGACCGACGTGATGATCGCCGGCAAGGTCGCGGTCGTCGCCGGCTACGGCGACGTCGGCAAGGGCAGCGCGCAGGCGCTGCGGGCGCTGTCCGCGCAGGTCTGGGTCACCGAGATCGACCCGATCTGCGCGCTGCAGGCGGCGATGGAAGGCTACCGCGTGGTCACGATGGACTACGCGGCCGACAAGGCCGACATCTTCGTGACCGCGACCGGCAACCTGCACGTGATCACCCACGAGCACATGCGGCGGATGAAGGACCAGGCGATCGTCTGCAACATCGGGCACTTCGACAACGAGATCGAGGTCGCGTCGCTGCGCCAGTACCGCTGGGAGAACATCAAGCCGCAGGTCGATCACGTGATCTTCCCGGACGGCAAGCGGCTGATCCTGCTCGCCGAAGGCCGGCTCGTGAACCTCGGCTGCGCGACCGGGCATCCCTCGTACGTGATGAGCTCCTCGTTCGCGAACCAGGTGCTCGCGCAGATCGAGCTCTATGCGAACACCGCGAAGTACCCGATCGGCGTCTACGTGTTGCCGAAGCAGCTCGACGAGAAGGTCGCGCGGCTGCAGCTCTCGCGGCTCGGCGTCGAGCTCACCGAGCTCAGCGACGCGCAGGCGCGCTACATCGGCGTCGCGCAGCGCGGACCGTACAAGTCCGATCACTACAGGTACTGAGCGCGATGACCCACACGGCGACGTTGCTCGACGGCAAGGCCGTCGCGGCGAAGGTGCGCGGCGAGGTGGCGGCGCGCGCCGCGGCGTTCGCCGCGCAGCACGGCCGGCCGCCGGGACTCGCGGTGGTGCAGGTCGGCAAGGATCCGGCCTCGAGCGTGTACGTGCGCAGCAAGCGCAAGGCCTGCGAGGAGACCGGGATCCGCTCGTTCGCGCACGACCTGCCGGCCGAGGTCGGCCGCGCCGAGCTGCTCGCGCTGGTCGCGCGCCTGAACGCGGACGCCGCGGTCGACGGAATCCTGGTGCAGCTGCCGCTGCCGGCGGGGCTCGACGCGAACGAGATCATGGACGCGATCGATCCGCGCAAGGACGTCGACGGGTTCCATCCGCAGAACACCGGCCTGCTCGCGCAGAAGCGGCCGCGCCTGCGGCCCTGCACGCCGTTCGGGGTGATCCGGCTCGCGCAGGAGTACGGAATGAAGCTGCGCGGGCTGCGCGCGACGGTGGTCGGTGCATCGAACATCGTCGGCCGGCCGATGGCGCTCGAGTTGCTGCTCGCCGGCTGCACGGTCACGGTCTGCCACACCGGCACGCGCGACCTCGCCGCCGAGGTCGGGCGCGCGGAGCTCGTCGTGGCCGCGGTCGGCAAGCCCGGCATGGTGCGCGGCGAGTGGATCCGCGAGGGCGCGAGCGTGTTCGACGTCGGGATCAACCGCACCGAGAGCGGCCAGCTCGTCGGCGACGTGGAGTTCGAGCCGGCGGCGCGGCGCGCCGGCGCGATCACGCCGGTGCCGGGCGGCCTCGGGCCGATGACGATCGCGATGCTGCTGTCGAACACGCTGGATGCGGCCGACGCGATCGCGAAAGGGCGGGGCCGATGAGCGCGGCGCGCGGCAAGGTCTATCCGGACGCGGTGAGCGCGCTGCGCGACGTGTTGCGCGACGGGATGACCTTGATGTCGGGCGGCTTCGGCGCCTGCGGCGTCCCGGAGCACTTGATCGCCGCGGTCAAGGCGCTCGGCGCGCGCGATCTCACGGTCGTGTCGAACAACGCGGGCCTCGACGGCTTCGGCCTCGGCGTGCTGCTCACGACGCGGCAGATCCGCAAGATGATCTCCTCGTACGTCGGCGAGAACAAGGAGTTCGAGCGGCAATACCTCGCCGGCGAGCTCGAACTGGAGTTCAACCCGCAGGGCACGCTCGCGGAGCGCATTCGCGCCGGCGGCGCCGGGATCTACGCGTTCTACACGCGCACCGGCGCCGGCACGCAGGTCGCGGAGGGCAAGGAACAACGGGTCGTCGACGGCGAGACCTACGTGCTCGAGAAGGGCTTGACCGCGGACATCTCGCTGGTGCGCGCGTGGAAGGGCGATACCGAGGGCAATCTCGTGTACCGCAAGACCGCGCGCAACTTCAACCCGCCGATGGCGACCGCCGGGCGGATCACCGTCGCGGAGGTCGAGCACCTGGTCGAGGCCGGCGAGATCGACCCGGACCAGGTCCACACGCCCGGGATCTACGTGCAACGGCTCGTCGTCGGCACGCACTATTCGCGGTTGATCGAAAAACGCACGACGCGCAAGCGTCCGGGAGGCGCCGATGGCCTGGTCGCGTGAGGAGATGGCGGCCCGCGCCGCGCGCGAGCTGCGGGACGGGTTCTACGTGAACCTCGGGATCGGGATCCCGACCCTGGTCGCGAACTACATCCCGGACGGGATGCGCGTCGTGCTGCAGTCGGAGAACGGGATGCTCGGGATGGGCCCGTTCCCGTACGAAGGCGACGAGGACCCGGACCTGATCAACGCCGGCAAGCAGACGGTCACCGAGCTGCCGATCACCTCGTATTTCTCCTCGGCCGACAGTTTCGCGATGATCCGCGGCGGGCACATCGACCTCTCGGTGCTCGGCGCGATGGAGGTCTCGGAGAACGGGGACCTCGCGAATTGGATGGTGCCGGGCAAGATGGTGAAGGGGATGGGCGGCGCGATGGACCTGGTCGCGGGCGTGAAGCGGGTTGTCGTGGTGATGGAGCACAGCGCGAAGGACGGCTCGCCGAAGTTCAAGCCGCACTGCGAGCTGCCGCTGACCGGGACGAACGTCGTCGACCTGCTGATCACCGAGATCGCGGTGTTCGCACGCGAGACGCGCCACGCGCCGTTCCGGCTGATCGAGACCGCGCCCGGCGTGAGCGGCGACGAGGTGCGCGCCAAGACGCCGGCGCGCTACCTCGCATGAGCGGTCGGCGGCCACGCGGTCGGCGGCCACTCGGGCGGCGCTAGATGTCGATGTCGATGTCGATGTCGGTGGGGCAGCTCCTCTGGGGCGTGGTGTTCAGCTCGATCGGGGTCGGGTACTTCATCTACGGCAAGAAGCAGGGCTCGCTGATCCCGCTGCTCTGCGGGATCGCGCTGATGGCCTACGTCTATTTCATCTCCAACGTCTACCTGCTCGTCGCGGTCGGCGTCGCGATCTCGGCGGTTCCGTACTTCCTGCGGGACTGACGCGCTATCATTCGGGACGCCGCGGACCCGCGGCGAGCTGTTCGAGGAGTCCGACCGATGAGCGTGTCCCTGTACGACGTTTCCGTTCCGCCGATGATCCAGGCGCTGTCGAACCTGTCGACGCTGATCGACAAGGCGGGCGCGCACGCGCAAGCGAAGAAGATCGATCCCGCGGTGTTCGTGCAGGCGCGCCTGTTCCCGGACATGCTGCCGTTCTCCCGGCAGGTGCAGATCGCGTGCGACAACGCGAAGGGCGCGGCCGCGCGGCTCGCGGGGCTCGAGGTGCCGAAGCACGAGGACACCGAGAAGACCTTCGAGGAGCTCAAGGCGCGCATCGCGAAGACGGTCGCGTTCCTGCAGTCGATCGACGCGGCGCGGATGCACGACGCCGAGCGTCGCGAGATCGAGCTCAAGCTCACGTCGCGCACGCTGCGGTTCACCGGGCTGGACTACCTGAACCGGTACGCGCTGCCGAACGTGTACTTCCATTGCGCGATCGCCTACGCGCTGCTGCGCGAGGGCGGCGTCGAGGTCGGCAAGGGCGACTTCCTCGGCCCGATCGCGTGAGCGCGGCGTGAACGCCGAGCGCGGCGCGCCGCGGGTGCTCGCGGTGAACGCGGGCTCCTCGAGCGTGCGCTTCGCGCTGTTCGCGACGGGCTCGACGCGGCTGTTCCGCGGCAAGATCGACCGCATCGGCGCGTCCGGCACCACCGTCGAATGGGGGCTCGCCGACCGGCCGCTCGAGCGGCGCGAGATCGCCGCCGCCGACCACGGCGCGGCGGCCGCGGTCGTGATCGAGCGGCTGGAGGCCGCGGGCCTCGCCGACGGGATCGCCGGCGTCGGCCACCGGGTCGTGCACGGGATGGGGCAGACCCAGCCGGTGCGCGCGACGCCGGAGCGGCTCGCCGAATGGCGCCGCTTCGCGGCCTTCGATCCCGAGCACCTGCCGCGCGAGATCGACCTGATCGAGGCGTTCACCGGGCATTGGCCGCAGCGGCCGCAGATCGCCTGCTTCGACACCGCGTTCCACGCGACGATGCCGGCGTACGCGGTGCGGTTGCCGATCCCGCGCCGCTACGGCGACGCGGGCGTGCGGCGCTACGGCTTCCACGGGCTCTCCTACGCGTACCTGCGCGAGGAGCTCGCGCGGCTCGGCGACCCGGCGATCGTGCGCGGCCGCGTGATCCTCGCGCACCTCGGCAACGGCGCGAGCCTCGCGGCCTTGCGCGACGGGCGCAGCATCGACACCACGATGGGCTTCACGCCCGCCGGCGGGCTGGTGATGGGCACCCGCACCGGCGACATCGACCCCGGGCTCGCGTACTACCTGCTGCGCGGCGCGGGTCTCGACGCGGCCCGTTTCCAGACGCTGGTGAACCACGAAGCCGGCCTGCTCGGCATCTCGGGCACGAGCGCCGACGTCCGCGATCTGCTCGCGCGCGAGCGCAGTGACCCGCACGCGGCCGAGGCGCTCGCGGTGTTCTGCTATCAGGCGCGCAAGTGGATCGGCGCGCTCGCGGCCGCGCTCGGCGGCCTCGACACGCTGGTGTTCAGCGGTGGGATCGGCGAGAACGCCGCACCGATCCGCGCGCGGATCTGCGCGGACCTCGGCTTCCTCGGCGTGCGGATCGACGCGGCGCGCAACGAACGGCACGCGCCGCGGATCTCGCCGGATCAGGCGCCGATCGCGGTGCGCGTCCTGCCGACCGACGAGGAGCGCATGATCGCGCGCGCGACCTTCGCGGCGGTCGAGATCCCGGAGGCGTCGCCGGCGGCGGCGCGTGGCCACGAATGAATCAGCGAGGCGTATCGATGACCCGAATCGCACGACACGGCGCGGCCACGGCGGCGTTGCTGCTGCTCGCCGCGTGCTCGACGGCACGACCGCCGATCCCGACCGTCGCGCACGTGAACCTCGGCCGCTTCATGGGCACCTGGTACGTGATCGCCGCGACGCCGACCTTCCTCGACAAGGACGCGTACGCCGCGGTCGAATCGTACCGGCTCGAGCCGGATGGCACGATCCAGACGACCTACACGTTCCACAACGGCGGCTTCGACGGACCCGTGCGGACGCTGCGGCCGCGCGCCCGGGTGCTCGACCCGGGCCGCAACGCGCGCTGGGGGATGCAGTTCCTGTGGCCGTTCCGCGCCCAGTACCTGATCGCCTATCTCAGCCAGGACTACGGCGCGACCGTGATCGCGCGCGACGCCCGCGACTACGTGTGGATCATGGCACGCACGCCGACGATCTCGGTCGGCGAATATCGCCAGCTGCGCGCCTTCGTCGGCTCGCTGGGCTACGACGTGACGAAGCTCAGGCTCTATCCGCAGCGCGGATCCGCTCGAGATACTCGAGCGCCGCCGCGAGGCTGAGCACTTCGGCGTACTTGGCCTGCAGGTCGAACAGGTTCGCGGCGTGCGGCCCGGGCGCGCGGTCGCCGACCGCGTCGCGCACGACGAGCGGCACGAAGCCGTGCTGGCAGCAGTCGACCGCGGTCGCGCGCACGCAGCCGCTGGTCGAGACGCCCGCGATCAACAGCGTGTCGATCCGCAGGAAGGACAGCGTCGAGGCGAGCGTCGTCGCGAAGAACGCGCTCGCGTATTGCTTGGTGATCACGCTCTCGCCGGGCGCGGGCTCGAGGCCGGCGACGAACGCGCCGAACCGCGGATCGGGCGCGTCCTGCGCGAAGCACGCGAGCGCGCCGACCTTGCGGTACAGGATCCCGCCGTCGCGTCCGCCGGACTGGTAGCTCAAATTGGTGTGGAACACCGGGATCGCCGCACGCCGCGCGGCGCCGAGCAGTTCGATCGCGCCGCGATGCGCGGCGCGGATCCCCTCGCCGCCGAACAGCGGGCCGTCCTCGAGCAGGTACGCGTTCACGAAGTCGATCACGATCAGCGCCGGGCGCGCGCCCGGCTCGAGACGGCGCAGAAAGCCGCCGGCCGCGTAGTTCTCGAGCAGCGTCGCGTCGGCAGTGGTGTGGCTCATGCGTCGGGACCCCGGTTGGCGAGGGCCGCCCGCGATCGGGCGGCCGCACCGACGCGCAGCATACTAAAGCCGCGCCCGCGGGTCAGCGGCCGGCGAGCTTCGCGGCGGTCTTCGCGATGAGTTCGCCTTGGTGCCGCGCGCCCTCCAGTTCGGTCGCGCTCGGCTGGCGCTCGCCGCGGCCGCCGGCGATCGTGGTCGCGCCGTAGGGGCTGCCGCCGACGATCTCGTCGATGCGCATCTGGCCCTGGTGGCTGTACGGCAAGCCGACGATCACCATCCCGAAGTGCAGCAGGTTGGTGATCACCGAGAACAGCGTCGCCTCCTGGCCCCCGTGCTGGGTCGCGGTCGAGCTGAACGCGCCGCCGACCTTGCCGTTCAGGGCGCCGCGCGCCCACAGGCCGCCGGCCTGGTCGAGGAAGCTCGCCATCTGCGAGGGCATCCGGCCGAACCGCGTCGGCGTGCCGACGATGATCGCGTCGTAGTCCGCGAGCTCCTCGACCTTCGCGATCGGCGCCGCTTGCTCGAGCTTGAAATGCGCCGCCTTCGCGATGTCCGCCGGCACGGTCTCGGGCACGCGCTTCACGTCGACGCTCGCGCCCGCGTGGCGCGCGCCTTCGGCGACGGCCTGCGCCATCGTTTCGATGTGACCGTAGGTGGAGTAGTAGAGCACCAGCACTTTAGGCATCGATCGGCTCCCGGTTCGGAATGATGTCGAATGCCGCGAGCATACGCGCGACCCATTACTGACACTAGTCGCTATAATCGGATCAAAGTAATCCAGAAATCGATGTAATCAGATGGATCTCAACGACATCCGCCTGTTCGTGCAGGTCGCCCGCGCGGGCAGCTTCGCGGCCGCCGCGCGCCGGCTCGGGATGCCGGCGAACACCGTGAGCCGCCGCGTCGGCGAGCTCGAGGCGCAACTGCGCACGCGGCTGCTGTACCGCTCCACCCGCAAGCTCTCCCTGACGGGCGCGGGCCAGGCGTTCTTCGAGCGCTGTGCGCCGGCGGTCGATGGCGTGCTGGCGGCGTCGCAGGAACTCGTGGACCACCGCCGCGCGCCGCAAGGGCGGGTGCGGATCGCGGCGCCCGCGGGGTTCTTCGACCTGTTTCCGCTCGACTGGATCGCCGAGTTCCTGCGCGAGCACCCGCGGATGCGCCTCGAGTTCGTGCTCGACGACGCCCGCAGCGACCTGATTGCCGAGGGCATCGACGCGGCGTTTCGCGCCGGCAGCGCGGTCGATGCCGGCGTCACCTTGTGGCGAACGCTGTGGTCGGAAAGCTTTAGATTGTATGCAAGTCCCGCGTACCTTGCGGCGCGCGGGATCCCCGCACGGCTGAGCGATCTCGGCCGTCACGACTGTCTGACGGTGTCGAGCCCCACGGGTCAGGCGGTCTGGGTGTTGCAAGGGCGGCGCGGCCGCGAGCAGGTCGCGGTGGCGGGTCGCTTCGCGGCGAACAACGTGCAGGTGCTGCGGCAAGCCGCGCTCGCCGGCCTCGGGATCGCCCAGTTGCCGAGCACGCTCGCGCGCGCGGACGTCGCGGCCGGCGGACTGCTCGAGGTGCTCGCGGAATACCGCCGGGACGGCGCGGACCTGCACGTCGTCGTCGCCGGCCGCGGCCCCGTGCCGCTCGCGGTGCGCGCGTTCATCGAATTCGCGGAGCGCCGGTTGCGCGAGCGACGCGCCGACTGAGCGCCTCCGCGGCGCGTCCCGATCGGGCGCCGTCGGCGGCGGCTGTGTACCGTCGGTGCACGATCTCCCGCCGTTCGTGCCAGTACGTTGCGTAGACGCAACAGTTGCGCCCGGAACAGGCCGCGACCGCGGCGTTTCGGTTCCGCTTGTCGTAAAAAACGAACGCGAACCGTATCCATTCGTCGATTCATTGTATACAATTCGCGAAAAGTGGCGTCGGCCGACGGCGCCCTCGGGACCATCACGAACCATCGAGGGATGTCATGAGCATGCACAGGAAATGGCTGCCGATGTTTTCCGCGGGCTTCGCGATCGCGTGGGTCGCGGGCGCCGCGTTCGCGCCGGCGCCGGCCCGGGCGCAGGCCGCCGCGGCGTCCGCGGCGAACTCGAGCGGGGAGAATCTCGCCGAGATCGTCGTCACCGCGCGCCAGCGCAAGGAGAAGCTCGTCGACGTGCCGGTCTCGATCCAGGTGTTCACGCCGCAGGACATCCGCTCCGCGGGCATCGAACGACCGGCGGATTTCATCGAGCTCACGCCGGGCGTCTCGCAGGTGCAAACCGCCGAGGTCGGCGACATGCAGGTCAGCATCCGCGGCCTGAACACCGGCCGCGACGCCGAGACGAACTATGCGCTCGTGATCGACGGGGTGCTGCAGGTCAACCCCTACAGCCTGAACCAGGAACTCGCGAACCTCGAGCAGATCGAGATCGTCAAAGGTCCGCAGAGCGCGCTCTACGGGCGCAACGCGGTCGCGGGCGCGATCATCATCAAGACCAAGGCGCCGGGTCGGACCTTCGACGCCGACGCGAAGGTCGGCTACGGCAACAAGAACACGCAGAACGCGAACTTCTGGGTCGGCGGGCCGGTGAGCGACTCGGTCTCGGCGGGCATCAGCGGATTCTTCCGCAAGACGAACGGCTTCTTCTACAACAGCTACCTGCACTGCGACCACTGCGGCGACTACTACGAGGAGGTCGGCGCGGCGCCGCGCGTGATCGTGCGGCTCGGCGATCGCGGCAAGCTCGACTTCAAGACGAAGTACTCGCGCGTGAGCGGCGGCGCGATCAACTTCAACGCGGCGTTCGCGCTGCCGGCGTTCGCGGCGGCGTTCAACAATCCGGATTTCTTCCAGAACGTGAACGACCACAAGTTCGACTACATCAACAACATCGTTCCGCAGAACGTGCAGACGAACAAGCAGTTCTCGGTCCGCGGCAAGTGGCGGTTCGACGTCGGCACCCTGACCGGGTTCTACGCGTACGCCGATCAGACGAACTACTTCCTCACCGACGGCACCAGCGCCGCGTTCAACCTGTACGCGAACGTGCCGACGAGCGTCGGACCGGACGTGTGCTCGGTGTCGGTCGCGGCCGAGCCGGGCGCGCCACTGCCCTCGCCGACGTTCTACGCGAACCAGTTCGGGCCCGGCGTGCCGGGGTTCAACCTGCTGCCGGCGTACAGCCCGACGACCTGCGACGGCTACCAGTACCAGCAACGCGACGAGATCGACAATTCCGTCGAAGTGCGGCTGACCTCGCCGGGCGATCAACGCCTGCGTTGGCAGGGTGGCCTGTACTACGCCGACATCCGCCGCCACGTCGTGGTCTCGCAAGGCTCGGACAACGGCAACGGCTTCATCGCGCAGGCGTTCGTGCCGACCGGCGGCCCGAACCCGACGGACCTCGAGTACAACGACCGCTTCCACAACAAGGTGTCGGCGGTGTTCGGCAACGTCGCGTACGACGTGATCCCGAACCTCGAGGCGGCGCTCGCGCTGCGCTACGACCGTGAGCAGCGCGACGCGTCGAACCGCGTCGGCACCGGCGCCCAAGCGCTCGCGCAGACGCCCTGCTTCGCCCAAGGCGCGGGTTGCACGGTCGCGACCGCGGTGCAGCCGTACATCAATCCGGCGTACACGATCGACCCCGCACTCGCGACGACCGGGATCCCGGACCGCTCGGCGACGTTCAGCGAGTGGCAGCCGAAGGTGTCGCTGAACTGGAAGATCCGGCCGGACGTGTCGGTGTACGGCTCCTACGGCTACGGCTTCCGCAGCGGCGGCTTCAACTCGACGGGCAGTGCGGCGACCGTGCTCGACGGCTTCGGCGGTCTGCACTACGTCGAGAACGGCGCGCCGGTCGCGGCGATTCCGGCGCTGCCGGTCGCCTCGATCGGCACCTGCGCGAACGGCCAGAACGACGCGGTCGTGTACAACGCGCAGGGCGTGGGCACCCCGACCTGCGGCGGGACGCCGACGTTCTCGAACGGCGTGAGCGACACCTACAAGAAGGAGATCTCGAAGGCCGGCGAACTCGGCTTCAAGGCGGAGATCCTCGATCACACCTTGTATCTCAGCGGCGCGCTGTACGAGACCAAGGTCGACAACATGCAGATCTTCAACTTCTTCGCGGGCCCGTTCGGCTTGCTGCGCGTCGTGACCAACATCGACCGGGCGACGCTGAAGGGCGTCGAGGGGAACGTGCGCTGGCAGGCGACGCGCTACCTGTCGCTGTTCGCCGGGATCGGCACCGTCGACAGCCGCATCGACGCGTATTCCGGCCGGCCGTACACGGTCGGCAACTCGGTCCCGTACGCGCCGAAGTACACCGGCGACGCCGGTGCG
Organism: Pseudomonadota bacterium; assembly: GCA_021785405.1. Taxonomy (GTDB): domain Bacteria; phylum Pseudomonadota; class Gammaproteobacteria; order Steroidobacterales; family Steroidobacteraceae; genus Bog-1198. The sequence continues at coordinate 13,094 of JAJYFF010000048.1, forward strand.
GACCTGAAGATCCCGGTGAACGACCACTGGTCCTTGCTCGCGCACGTCGACATGTCCGCGCTCGGCAAGACCTGGTTCGGTCCGGTGCAGAACAACCAGGTGCAGACGGTGTTCGGCGTGCCGGGCGACTTCTCGAAGACCTATCGCGATCCGTACCAGCTCTACAATGCCCGGCTCGGGATGCAGTCGGATCATTGGAACGTGACGATCTGGGGCCGCAACCTCGGCGACAAGCAATACCTCGCGGAGGTGATTCCGGCGCCGGAGTTCGGCGGTTCGTTCGTCTATTCCGGCACCGGCCGCGCGTACGGCATCGAGGTCGGTTACCGCTTCCGCAATTAGTCGGGTCCCGCGATCCCGGGGGTCTCGACCCGTCGCCGGACGGGTCGGGACCCGCGGGCCCCCCCCCTCGCCCTCGGCGCCGCGGATGACGCGGCGCGTCGATTGGTTTAGCCTTCGGCTTTCGGCCTGGCCGAGCAGCCACTCACGAGGGTTTGCGATGAAACGATGGATTGCCGTGCTGATCTGTGCGGGCGCGTTCTGGCAGGGAATCTTCGCGAGCGGCCCCGCGGCCGCGGCGGCGAAGGACGCGAAGGAGACGAAGGGCAAGCCGGCCGCGAAGTCCGAGGCGGCGGCGTCGAAGAACCAGAAGTCGGTCACGCACGGCAGCGTGACGATCGACGGCAAGCGGATCGCGTACACGGCGACCGCCGGCACGATCGTGCTGAAGAACGCCGACGGCAAGCCGACCGGCAGCATGTTCTACGTCGCGTACGTGAAGGACGGCGTGCGCCATCCCTCGTCGCGGCCGATCACGTTCCTCTATAACGGCGGACCCGGCTCCTCGTCGGTCTGGTTGCTGATGGGCGGCTTCGGCCCCGAGCGGGTGGTCAGCGGCGATGCGCAGCACACGCCGCCGGCGCCGTTCGACGTGGTCAACAACCAGTATTCCTTGCTCGACGTGAGCGACCTCGTGTTCGTCGACGCGATGGGCACCGGGTTCAGCCGGATCATCGACAAGGCGCACGGCGGGGTCGGGACGCCGAAGGACTTCTACGGCGTCGACGCGGACGGCAAGGCCTTCGACCGCTTCATCTACGATTACCTGAGCCGCAACGACCGCTGGAACTCGCCGAAGTACCTGCTCGGCGAGAGCTACGGCACGACCCGCTCGGCGGTGCTCGCGAACGACCTGGAGAGCCACGGGATCGAGCTGAACGGCGTGATGCTGCTGTCCTCGATCCTCACGTTCGAGACCGCGAGCTTCAACACCGGCAACGATCTGCCGTACGTGCTGTACTTGCCGAGCTACGCCGCGGTCGCCTGCTACCACAAGGTCGTGAAGTGCCCGGCCGACCTGTCGGGCTATCTCGGCGAGGTCGAGTCGTTCGCGCGCGGCGAGTACGCGAGCGCGCTGATGCGCGGGGACCAGCTGTCGGCGACCCGCCGCGCCGCGGTGATCGCGAAGCTCGCGCAGTACACGGGCTTGAGTGCGGGCTATCTCGACAAGGCGGACCTGCGCGTGAGCCTGCCGCAATTCATGGCGGAGCTGCAGCGCAATCGCGGCCTCGTGACCGGCCGGCTCGACGGCCGCTATTCGGGCGCGGCCGCGGACGAGCTCGCGGAGTTCGCGATGAACGACCCGCAGAGCGACGCGATCACCGGCGCGTACACCGCCGCGTTCAACCGCTACGTACGGCAGACGCTGAAGTTCGGCCGCGACCGCCACTACGTGATCCTGAGCTACGCGGTGAATCGCGCCTGGGACTGGAAGCATCGGCTCGGCCCCGGCTTCGGCTGGCCCGGCTCGACGAACGTGGCGCCGGATCTCGCGAACGCGATGCGCACCAATCCGCACCTGCGGGTCGAGATCGAGAACGGCTACTACGACCTCGCGACGCCGTATTACGCGACCGAGTACACGGTCGACCACATGGGTCTGCCGCCGAATCTGCGGGCGCACATCCAGCTCGAGTTCTACCACTGCGGACACATGCTCTACGAGCACATGCCCTCGCTCGCCGAGCTGCGCACGCACCTCGTGCACTTCTACGAGCGCACCGATCGGGAGAACGCGGGCGGCTAGATCACACCCTGCGCGGCGAGCTCGGCGATCCGCTCGCGCGGGTAGCCGAGCAAGCCGCCGTAGATCAGCTCGTTGTGCTGGCCGAGCTCGGGCGCGGGCGCGCGGATGCCGCCCGGCGTCGCCGAGAGCTTCGGCACGACGTTCTGCATCTTGAGCTCGCCGAACGCCGGATGCTGCACCGAGACGATCGCCTGGCGAGCCGCGAATTGCGGATCCCGCAGCATGTCCGGCGGGCGGTAGATCAGCCCGGCGGGCACGCCGTGCCGATCCATGAGCTCGAGCACGCGCTCGGTGGCGAGGCCGGCGGTCCAGCGCGCGATCAATTCGTCGAGCTCGCGCTGATGCGCGCCGCGCGCCTGGTGATTCGCGTACTCCGGCCGTTGCGCGAGCTCGGCTTGGCCCATCGCCTCGCACAGCCGGCGGAACACCGTGTCCTGGTTCGCGGCGATCAGCACCCAGCCCTCGGTCGTCGGGTACACGTTCGACGGCGCGACGTTCGGCAGGATCGCGCCGGTGCGTTCGCGCACGTAGCCGGTCTTGTCGTACTCGGTGATCAGCGATTCCATCATCGCGAGCACCGCCTCGTAGATCGCCGAGTCGACGACCTGGCCGCGGCCGGTGCGCTCGCGATAATGCAGCGCCGACAGCGCGCCGAGGCACGCGAACGTCGCCGCGAGCGAATCCCCGATGCTGATGCCGACGCGCGACGGCGGCGTCGACGGATCGCCGACCACGTAGCGCAATCCGCCCATCGCCTCGCCGACCGCGCCGAATCCGGCGCGATGCGCGTACGGACCGGTTTGCCCATAGCCCGACACGCGGATCATGATCAGCCGCGGGTTGATGCTCGCGAGCGCCGCGTAGTCGAGGCCCCATTTCTCGAGGGTGCCGGGACGAAAGTTCTCGAGCAGGAAGTCCGCCTTCGCGACCAGTTCCTTCAGGATCTCCTGGCCTGCGGTCTGGCGCAGGTCGAGCGTGATCGACTTCTTGTTGCGCGCGACGACCGGCCACCACAGCGAGGGATCGCCGTGCTTCTGCCGCCCCCAGACGCGCATCGGATCGCCTTGCTTCGGCGCCTCGACCTTGATCACCTCGGCGCCCATGTCGCCGAGCAACTGACCGCAGAACGGGCCCGCGAGCAAGGTGCCGAGCTCGAGCACCCGCAGGTCCGACAGCGCCCCGTGCTGGAATTCGACCGCGTGGTCCATGGATCTTCCTTTGTATACACGACGACGCGCCCTGCGGCGCAAGTTGCCGCAGAGCGATGAGATTTCTTGAAAATTGTATACAAATAACGGCTAAAATGGAATGATGATGGAGGAGCGGCGGTGTCACGAACGATCGAGGCAGCCATGAAGATCGAACTGGTCGAAGTGGGTCCGCGCGACGGACTGCAGAGCGAGGGCGTGATCCTGCCGACCGCGACCAAGATCGCGCTGATCGAGCGGCTGATCGCGGCGGGGCTGCGGCGCCTGGAGGTCACGAGCTTCGTGAACCCGAAGCGCGTGCCGCAGATGGCGGACGCCGAGGCGGTGCTCGCCGGGCTGCCGCGCCATCCCGGCGTCTCGACGATCGGCCTCGTGCTGAACCGCAAGGGCTTCGAGCGCGCGCGCGCCGCGGGCTGCGACGCGGTCGGGATGGCGGTCACCGCGAGCGAGACCTTCAACCGGCGCAATCAAGGCGTCGGCACCGAGGAGTCGATCGCCGCGTGGCGCGAGATCGCGCCGGCGGCCCGCGAGGCCGGGATCGCGCCGAACGTGACGATCTCGACCGCGTTCGGTTGCCCGTTCGAGGGCGAGATCGACCCGAACCGGGTGATCGACATCGCCTTGCGTTGCGCCGACAGCGAACCCGTGGAGATCGCGCTCGCCGATACGATCGGCGTCGCGGTACCGACGCAGGTCGAGGACCTGTTCGGCCGGCTGCGCGAGCGCTTGCCGCAGATGCCGCTGCGCGCGCACTTCCACAACACCCGCAACACCGGCCTCGCGAACGTCTGCGCGGCGATCGCCGTGGGCGTGCGCGCGATCGACGCGAGCGTCGGCGGGATCGGCGGCTGTCCGTTCGCGCCGGCCGCGACCGGCAACGTGCCGACCGAGGACGTGCTGTACCTGTTGAATCGGATGGGCATCGAGACCGGCGTGTCGATCGATCGACTGATCGACACCGCGCGCTGGCTCGAACAGCAGATCGGCAAGGCGGTGCCGGGGATGCTGGTGAAGGCGGGCAATTTCCCGCGGGACGGACTCGCCGCCTGTGGTCAAGTTCAAGCGTGAGGAAGCGCTGATGTCATACCGGCTGGGAGTCGACGTCGGGGGCACGTTCACCGACCTGTTTCTCGTCAATGAACGTACCGGTGAGGTGTTCACCGCGAAGGTGCCGAGCACGCCCGCGGATCAATCGATCGGCGTGCTCAACGGGATCGCGCGCGTCTGCGAGAAGGCCGGCGTGCGACCCGAGGCGATCGACCACGTGATGCACGGCACGACCGTCGCGACGAACACGGTGCTCACCGGCACCGGCGCGCGCTGCGGCCTCGTGACCACGCGCGGCTACCGCCAGGTGCTGCAGATCGCCCGCTCGTTCGTGCCCGGCGGGCTCGGCGGCTGGGTGATCTACAACAAGTCGCTGCCGATGGCGCCGCTCGAACTCACGATCGAGGCGCACGAGCGGGTCGGCGCGAACGGCGAGGTCGTCGAGCCGCTCGACGAGGCGCGCTTGCGCGAGGACCTCGCGCGGCTCGGGCGCCTCGGCATCGAAGCGCTCACGGTGTCGCTGATCAACTCGTTCGCGCACGCCGCGCACGAGCGGCGCGTCCGCGAGATCGCGGCCGAGGTGCTGCCCGGGATCCCGGTGTCGCTGTCCTCGGACGTCGTGCCGGAGATGCAGGAATACGAGCGCACCGTGACCACGGTCGCGAACTCCTACGTCCGGCCGCGCGTCGCGAAGTACGTCGCGAACCTCAAGAGCAAGATCGAGCAGATCGCGAAGGACGTGAAGCTGCACATCCTGCGCTCGGACGGCGGCCTCGCCGGCGCGGCCGCCGCCGAGGAGTACCCGGTGAACCTGCTGATGTCGGGCCCCGCGGGCGGCGTCACCGGCGCGCTGTGGGTGGCGGTGCAGGCGGGGTTCCCGAACCTGTTGACCGTCGACGTCGGCGGCACCTCGACCGACGTCGCGCTGATCCAGAACGGCGCGCCGCGGCTGCGCCGCGAGACGACGGTCGGCGACGTCACGGTGCGTGCCTCGTCGGTCGACATCCGCACCGTCGGTGCGGGCGGCGGCTCGATCGCGCACGTGCCGGAGCTCACCAAGGCGCTGCGCGTCGGCCCGCAGTCGGCGGGCGCGGACCCGGGCCCGGCGGCCTACGGCAAGGGCGGCACCGAGCCGACCGTCACCGACGCGAACGTGGTGCTCGGCTACCTGCCGGAGATGCAGCGCCTCGGCGGCGAGATGCGCCTCGACCGCGGTCTCGCCGCGCGCGCGGTGCAAAAGGTCGCCGACGCGCTGAAGCTGTCGCTGCACGAAGCGGCGCTCGGGATCTACCAGATCGTGAACGAGAACATGGTCGGCGCGCTGCGCCTGGTCTCGGTCGAGCAGGGCTACGATCCGCGCGATTACGCGCTGATCGCGTTCGGCGGGGCGGGGCCCCTGCACGCGAACGCGCTCGCGCGCCTGCTCGGGTCGTGGCCGGCGATCATACCGCCCGGTCCCGGCGTGCTCTGCGCGCTCGGCGACGCGACGACCGCGGTGCGCGACGAGCGTGCGCGCACGTACGTGCGACGCTTCTCGGAGACCGACGCGACGCGGCTGCGCGCGATCCTGAAGGAACTCGCGCGCGACGCCGCGAAGTCGCTCGAGCGCGACGGCGTGCCGAAGGCCGAGATCACGACCAGCTATCAGGTCGATCTGCGCTACCACGGGCAGGGCCTGCGGCTCACGATCGACGTGGCGCTCGAGGAGATCGAGCGGCGCGGCCTCGCCGCGATCTCCGCGAAGTTCGACGCCGAGCACCGGCGCTTGTTCACCTTCGCGCTCGATCTCGAGCACGAGGTCGTGACGCTGCGGGCCGCGGTGCAGGGCCGCGGGATCCGGCTGCGGCGCGCCGCGATCGCGACCGGCGGGGCGGATGCGAAGGCGGCCGTCGTCGGTCAGCAGGCGAGCTTCATGGACGGGCGTCGCGTGGTCGCACCGGTCTACGAGCGCTCGCGGCTGAAGGCCGGCAACGTGATCAAGGGCCCGGCGATCGTGATGGAGATGGACTCGACGACCGTGATCCTGCCGAAGCATCACGGCAAGGTCGACCGGCTCGGCAACATCCTGATATACCCGGATTCGCGCGCGGCGGCGAAGCGAACGAAACCCCGGACCGCGGCCGCCCGCGCCGCCAAGCGACACTGAGGAGATCTCGCGATGCCCGCGAAAATCGTCCAGCGCAACTCGAAGCGCTTGAAGAAGGTCAAGGTCGACACGGTCACGATCGACATCATCGAGAGCGCGCTGCGCAACGCGCGCTTCGAGATGGATACGGTGCTGTTCCGCACGGCGATGTCGCCGGGCATCCGCGAGCAGCACGACGAGTTCCCGATGATCGCGAACGTCGACGGCAAGATGGTCGTCGGCCAGTTCGGCTCGTTCATCCACGGCTTCATGCAGGGCTACGAGGGGAGCGTCGAGGAGGGCGACGTGTTCCTCACCAACGACCCGTACTCGGTCCGCGGCGCGATCAGCCACGCGAACGACTGGCTGATGCTGATGCCGATCTACCGGGCCGGCCGGCTGATCGCGTGGGCGGCGATGTTCGGCCACATGACCGACGTCGGCGGCAAGGTCGCCGGCTCGCTGCCGACCGACGCGCGCACGATCTACGAGGAAGGCGTCACGGTGCCGCCGGTGAAGATCTACAAGAAGGGCGTCCTCAACGAGGACGTGCTGAAGGTGCTGCTGCACAACTGCCGGCTGCCGCACTGGAACCTGTCGGACTTCAACGCGATCGCGGCGGCGCTGCGGACCGCGGCGGCGCGCTGCATCGAGATCTCCGAGCGCTTCGGCGACGACGTGTTCCACTCGGCGATGGCGGAGATGCTCGCGCGCAACCGGCGCGCGATGCGCGAACTCATCCAGCGCACCGTGCCCGAGACCCGCCAGTACTTCGAGGACTACATCTGCGACGACGGGATGAACATGGGCCCGTACAAGATCGCCTGCTCGATGTGGCGGGAGGGCGAGAAGTGCATCTTCGACTTCACCGGGACCGACCCGCAGTCGATGTCCTCGATCAACTTCCTGTTGAACGAGGAGATGTTCAAGATGTTCGCGGGCGTGTACATGATCATGGTGTTCGACCCGCAGATCCTGTTCAACGACGGCTTCTACGACCTGATGGAGGTGCGGATCCCCG
>JAJYFF010000049.1 GCA_021785405.1 Pseudomonadota bacterium
GCGCGGATGATGGGCGGGGCGCTGGTCGGAACGACCACGGTGGCGCTGCTCGGCGGGCTCGCGAGCGCGACGCCGATCGCGATGGCCGCGGTCGTCGCGGCGACCTCGGTCGCGCTCGCGCTCGCGACCACGTTCGGTCGGACCGCGGTCACGCTCGCGATCTCCGGCGTCCTGTCGCTCGTGATCGGACTCGCGTTGCCGAACGCGACGGCCACGGTCGCGGTTCAGCGTACCGCCCTGATCCTGGCCGGCGGCGGGGCCTATGCGCTGATCGCGCTGGCGATCGCCGCCGTGACGCTGGATCGCGAGCGGCGGATGGCGCTGAACGAGGCACTGATCGCGTTCTCCGCGTATCTGCGCGCGCGAGCGGGGCTGTTCGATGCCGCGCGGGATCCGGACGCCGCGCTCGCGGCGGTGATCGAGCGCCACGCGGCGATGATCGACGCGCTGCAGAACGCGCGCCAGATCATCTTCGGCGGCCGCAGGAGCCCGCGCTGGGTCGGCGCGATGATCGCGCTGATCGACGCCTACGAGGCGGCGCTCGCCGGCGACTCGGACTGGGAGAGCCTGCGCGCGCCGCCGCGCGCCGCGGCGTTGCAAGTGCTCGAGTCCGCGACGCGGGCGCTCGCCGACGACGTCGATGGCATCGCGCTCGCGCTGGTCGCGCCGATCGCGGCGGTGCCGGTGATCGACCCCCGATCCGCACTCGCCGCGCTCGCGCGCAGCGGTGCGCAGGATGGCACCGCGGCGGCGGCGCTGGGACCGATACGCGGGAAGCTGTCGCGCTTGATCGAGCGGATCGCGCGGCTCGCCGCGGTCGTTTCGGCGGGCGACGCGGCGCCGCCGGTGCCGGCCGGCGTCGACGTCGCCGCGTTCCTCGATCGCCGGCCCGCGGCGCTCGCGACGCTGCGTGCGCAGGCCTCGACGTCCTCGCCGGTCGCGCGCTACGCGGTGCGGCTGACGCTCGCGATGTTGCTGGGCTACGCGGTCACGCTCGCGTTGCCGCACGGCGTCCACGGCGGTTGGGTGCTGTTGACGATCGCGCTGATCATGCGCGGCAGCTACGCGGTCACGCGGCAGCGGCGCAACGACCGGATCATCGGGACCCTCGCGGGGTGTGCGGTGATGGCCTTGCTACTGCCGATCATGCCCGATCGGGCGGTCGTCGCCGGCGTGATCGTCGCGGTCGGCGTGAGCCACGCGTACGCGAACGTGAACTACCGGATCACCTCATTCGCGGCCTCGGCGGCGGCGTTGATGTTCCTGCACTTCCTCGAGCCGGACGCGCGATTCATCGCGCAGCGGGTCCTCGACACCGCGATCGGCGCGGGGATCTCGGGGGCGTTCGCGTTCGTGCTGCCGAACTGGGAGTGGCGCGACGTGCCGCGTCTCGTCGATGCGCTGGTGGCCGCGGATCTGCGCTATGCGCGGCTCGCGCTCGAGCTGGCGCCGCCCGAGCAGGCTTACCGGATCGCGCGGAAGCGGGCGCTCGACGCGTTCTCGGCGCTGGTCGCGACGACGCGGCGGCTGTCGAGCGAACCGACGCGGTACGCGGGGGATTTCGCGGCGTTGAACCGCTTGCTCGCGGCGAACTACCTGTTCGCGTCGGACTTGGCGTCCGTGCAGAGCTTGTTGCGCACCGCGCGAGCGGCGGTCGACCCGGCCGAGACGCAGCGGGCGCTGCGCGCGACGAGCGCGCACGTGATCGAGACACTGACCCTCGGCCACGCCGGTCGCGACGCCGCGCCGCTGGCGGCGCTGCGCCGGCGCGGTTGGGCCGATCTCGTCGAGACGCGACCGGCCGTCTACCTGCGCCGGCGGCTCCTGCACATCGAGTTCAGCGCTCGGCGGCTCGTCGCCGAGGCGATGCGGGTCCGGGTCCCCGGGCGCTCGCGAGCGTCCGGCTGATCGGCGTCGGTCGGATCACGGGCGAGGCCGTGCCGCCCTTCGCGTGCTCGCCGACTTCACGCAGCCGTGCGTCGGCGAGCGGCCGCAGTCGCGCGTCGAGGTCGCGGTAGGCCGCGATCAGCGCTGCGCCGAACCCGGTCAGCTGCGCGCCGCCGCCGCCGCGGCCACCGGTCGTCGTCGTGACCACGCGTTGATCGAAGCTCGAGTTCAGGTCCTCGAGCAGCAGCCATGCGCGGCGATAACTCATCCGCAGCGCGCGCGCGGCCTGCGACAGCGAGCCGGTGCGCGCGATCGCCTCGAGCAGCTCGATCTTGCCGATGCCGACCGAACAGCGCTTGCCGAAGTCGATGCGGAAGCGCACGGTCGGCTGGGCCGACGATCGGTCACGGGGGGCGTGCGGTGGGGGCGGTCGGGTCACGCGGGTCTCCGGAGCAGGGTCGCCGTCCATTGTGCGCCCGGGCGGCCCTGCGACGCCATCGACGTCCCACCGGCCGGTGCCTCAACCGCCGGCGCCGAACGCGTCCGAGATCCCGAAGAACACGCCGCGCCGCGGCCCGTATTGCGGTGCCCCGACGCCGACGCCGGTGCCGTTGCGGATCTGGTAGCGCGCGTCGAACAGGTTGATCACGTCCATTCGCGCGGTGAGGTGGCCGAGACCGCGGCTCGCGAAGCGGTGGCTGACGCCGACGTTGACCTGGGTGTAGTAGGGCAGGTGTGCACCGTTCGGGATGCCGGTCCCTCCGTAGGGCGTGGTCACGCCGGGCGGCAGCGCGAGGTCCGCGCGCAATCCCGATCCCCACAGGAAATCGAGGCTCGCCTGCGTACGCCGCCATGCGTAGGACACGCCACCGGAGCCGGTCCAGCGCTGCTCGTGGTCGAGGTCGATGTAGTGGTGGGCGATGTACGCGAGGTCGGCGTTGCTGAAGTTGAACTGCGCCGAGTCGATCTGCTTGCCGGTCGCGCGCTGGGCCGCGAAGTTCAAGTACGCCTGCAGCGCGGGACCCGTGTAGCTCGCGCTGAACTCCGCGCCGTATTGCCTTCCGTAGCGGTAGTTGAACGGCGTCAGGATGATCGGCGCGCCGAACTGTCCTTCGTCGATCAGGTTCACCGACTGCTTGTAGTAGGTGTCCACGGCGACGCGCACGCGCCGGGTCACGGCGCGCGATGCACCGACGTCGTAGTCGTTCGCGCGCTCCGCCTGGGGCAGGGTATCCCCCGGGGAGAGCGGCGCGGCGGTCGTGTTCGCGAACGGTGCGAGATCGCTCGCGCCGACGAGCTCGAATGGCGGCGGCGAGAAGTAACGGGCGTAACCGGCGTGCAGGGTGGTCTGCGGCGATACCCGCCACACGAGATTCGCGCGCGGACTGACCTGGTTGCCGCTCGCGTAGGCGGTGAACCGGTCGTAACGCAGACCGTAGTTCAGCGTCAGCCGCCTCAAGACCCGCCATTCGTCCTGCACGTAGAGACTCTCGATCCGTTCGGTCCGGGCGCCGTTCGCGGCGATCGTCAGCGGCACGTCGCCGAGCGGCGCGCCCGCCGCGTCGGTCGGCAGCACGAGCGAGGTGGTGTTGCTCGTGGATCGGTCGTCCTGCACGAACAGCCCGGCGCGCAGGGTGTGCGTCCGGTCGAGCCGGAAGCTCCCGTCCGATTGCAGTGCGTAGGCGACGTTGCGTTTGTACGCGCTCTGGGCGATCCCGTCGTAGAGCAGATCGCCGATCGGATCGGGCTCGAAGGTCAGGCTCGAGTAGCGCGCGACCAGCGAGGTGCGCAGGTGCAGCCGGCCGGCGCGGTGCAGCCAGCTCAGTGCGCCGAATTGGGTGATCTCGCGCTGGTTCTCGTTCAAGGCGGCGCTCGGGAACGTGCTGCCTCCGTATACCCGGAGGCCGAGCGACGGTTGCTCGCCGTCCAGGTTCGGGATCTGGAACTTGCCGACGGAACTGCCGACCAACAGCGCGACGCGATCGCGAGCGCTCACGCGGTCCTCGAAGTAGCCGAAGCCGTGGACCTGCGTCGTGTGGTCGTGGATCGGATTCGACCGGCCGTCCGGCGACTCGATCCCGAGGTCATTGCGCAGCATGTCGCCGGCGACGAAGTAGCTGAGCGAGCCCACGCTGCCGGCGGCATCGACGCTCGGTTGCACGGTGCCGTGGCTGCCGCCGTAGAGCGACACGTCGCCGCCGTGGATCTGGGCGCCGCTCTTGGTCCGGATGTCGATGATGCCGGCCGTGTCGAGGCCGTATTGCGCGGGCAGCGTGCCGGTGATCAGGCTCACCGAGGAGATCAGCCGCGGGTCGAGCACCTGGCCGAATGCGCTGACGCCTTCCGGCAATACGATCCCGTTGACCCGGTACTGGACGCCGTTGTGCTCGCCGCGGACGTGGAACTGGCCGAAGGAGTCCTGGGTCACGTCCGGCGCCTGCAGGATCACCTGGTTCAACAGGGCGTTGTCCCCGCCGGGAGCGCCGGCGATCGCCCGGGAGTCGAACGTGTAGCTCGACGCGCCGATGCGAGTCGAGATGCGCGCGCGATCGGGGCCGAGATGCGGCGCGGTCACCACGACCATCTGCAGTTCGGGGGTCGCTCCGGCCGTCGCCGCGCGGGCCGAGGATAGGACAGAGGCGCACGCGATCGCGGCGGGTACGCAGGCCGCGACCGCAAGGGGATTGCGGTACATCGAAGACACTCCTGGCGAAGGCTGACGACGGGAGCCCGCCGTGCGCACGCACGGCGGGCTCCCGCAGGGGACGCTCGTGGAACGAAGGTCAGCCGAAGGCGGGTGGGTCGCGGCTGCGGGGTCGCGGCGCGGCGGTGCCGGCGGCCGGATGGTCGGGCGCGGACGTCTGATCGGAGGTCCGCTGCGCGAGGGGTGGGATCGGGTACGGATGGCTGCACGCCGGCGTGACCGCCTGGGCGTAGACCGGGCACAACGCGCACGCCTTGTCCGCCCGATGGCCGGGACCGACTTCGGTGGCGGCGCGCAGCTGGGCGGTCAGATGGCCCAGTTCGTGCACGATCGCGCCTTGCTGCGCGAACAGCAGCAAGGCGAGCAGGGCGATCGATCGGAACCTGGATTGCATGCGGCCGCAGTCGGTCAGGGTGGGCAGCGGGAGGCGAACTATAACAAAACCGGGCGCGCTTGCGCCGCGGCGCAGCGACATTACGGCTTTCGCCGATGGATTTCCACGGGTCTCTTTCAGTAGGATCCTGGCTCATGATGCGTGTGCTCACCTTTCGCTTGAACGGCGTCGAGCGAACCCTCGACATCGACGACGCGCGGGCGCTCCTTTACGTGCTTCGCGACGACCTCGGCTTGACCGGCGCGAAATACGGTTGCGGCGTCGGCTACTGTGCCGCGTGCACGGTGCTGCTCGACGACGTGCCGATCCGCGCGTGCGTGACCCCGGCCGCTGCGATCGACGGCCACGCGGTGACCACCGTCGAAGGGCTCGCGAGCGGCGGCGTGCTGCATCCGTTACAGCAGGCGTTCATCGATCACGGGGCGTTCCAGTGCGGCTACTGCACCTCCGGGATGCTGCTCGGCGCGGTCGCGTTGCTGCGTTCCAATCCGCACCCCACGCGTGAGCAGGTGGTCCAGGCGCTCGAAGGGCACCTGTGCCGCTGCGGCGCGCATCAACGCATTCTCGCGGCGATCGAGGCGGTCGCCGCGCAGGGCGCGGCGGCCGGGGACGTGCGATGAGCGACGATCGGGGCGAGGGGAAGGGGTTCGATCGGCGACGGTTCCTGCAGCTGGCGGGCGGCGGCGTCGTGGTCGCATTGGTCGGCCTCGGCGCGCGGTTCGCGCTGAAGCGGGATCGGGAGTTCGACTACCCGGAGGACTTGAACGCGTACTTGCGGATCGGCCGGGACGGTCGCGTGACGGTGTTCTCCGGCAAGATCGAGATGGGGCAGGGCGTGATGACCTCGCTCGCGCAGATGCTCGCCGAGGAACTCGGCGTCTCGGTCGCATCGGTCGACATGGTGATGGGGGACACGCGGGAGTGCCCGCCGGACGCGGGCACGTTCGGTTCCTTGACGACCCGGGTGTTCGGCCCGGCGCTGCGCGAAGCGGGCGCGAAGGCACGCTCGGCGCTGCTCGGGCTCGCCGCGAAACGGCTCGGGGCGCCGCGAACCGCGCTCGCGGTGGACGATGGCGTCGTATCGGTCCGTGGCGCGCCGTCGCGGCGCGTGACCTACGCGGATCTCGCGGGCGGCGCGAAGATCCTGCGCGTCGTCGATCGGCGGGTCGCGCTGCGTGCCGCGAAGGACTTCACGGTGATCGGCCGTTCGGTGGCGCGGCTCGACGGTCCCGCGAAGGTCACCGGGGTCGCGAAATACGCCGGCGATCTGCGCTTGCCCGGCATGCTGTACGCGCGGCTCCTGCGGCCGCCGATGCACGGCGCGATGTTGGTGCGCATCGACACCGCGGCCGCCGAGCGGGTTCCCGGCGCGCGGATCGTGCAGCACCAGGGGCTGATCGCGGCCTTGCACGCGGACCCGCAAGGCGCCGAGACGGCGGTCCAGGCGATCCGGTCGTCGTGGTCGGAGCCCGCGACCACGGTCGATTCGGAGAGCATCTTCGATCACCTGGTCGCGGTCGGCGGCGAGCCGAACGAGATCGCGAAGCACGGCGACGTCGAGGCGGCGCGGGCGCGCGCGCCGCACCTCCTGAAGTCGGTGTTCCACAAGGGCTACGTCGCACACGCGCCGATGGAACCGCATACCGCCCTCGCGGAGATCAAGGACGGGCGTGCGACGATCTGGGCGTCGACCCAGACGCCGTTCCCGACCCGCGACCGCGTCGCCAAGATGCTCGGGATGCGGCGCGACGCGGTGCGCGTGATCACGCCGTTCGTCGGCGGCGGGTTCGGCGGGAAGAGCGCGGGCCAGCAAGTACTCGAGGCCGCCCGGCTCGCGCAGCTGACCAGACGTCCGGTGATGGTCGAGTGGACGCGCGACGAGGAATTCTTCTACGACACGTTCGATCCGGCTGCGGTCGTGGAGGTCGCGTCGGCCGCCGATCCGTCCGGTCGGATCGCGCTGTGGGACTACGCGGTGTTCGGCGCGGGCGCGCGGGGGGCTGCGCCGATCTATGCGAGTCCGAATATGCGGATCGTGGCGGCGTCGAGTGGGCCGGAGATCCATCCATTCGCGGTCGGTCCGTGGCGGGCGCCGGGTGCGAACATGAACGTCTGGGCGCGCGAGTCGCAGATCGATCGGATGGCGGCCGCGCTCGGGCAGGATCCGCTCGAATTCCGCCTGCGCAACGTCGCCGAACCGCGCCTGCGGCGTGCGCTCGAGGCGGTCGGGACCGCGTTCGGCTGGCAGAGCGGACCCGCGCCGAGCCGGCGCGGCCAGGGGATCGCGTGCAGCATCGACGCCGGGACCTGCGTCGCGACCGCGGCGGCGGTGCGGGTGGATGCGGCGACCGGCCGGGTGACCGTCGACCGCATCGTCTGCGCGCAGGACATGGGCATCGTCGTGAACCCCGAGGGCGCGAAGATGCAGATCGAGGGCGGGCTCACGATGGGGCTCGGCTACACGCTCGCCGAGGAACTGCACTTCCGCGGCGGCGACATCCTCGATCGGAATTTCGGCACGTACCAGATTCCCCGGTTCTCCTGGGTTCCGCGGATCGAGGCGATCCTCCTCGAGAACGACGCGCTCGCGCCGCAGGGGGGCGGGGAACCCGCGATCACGACGACCGGCGCCGTGATCGCGAACGCGGTGTTCGATGCGACCGGTGTGCGCTTCTACCGGCTGCCGATGACGCCGGTGCGGGTGATGGACGCGCTCGCGAAGTCCGCTAAAACCTGATCGGCGCGGAGCCGGCGCCGCGTAGCGCTGCGTTGACCGCGGCGAGTTCGCGGCCCGCGAGCGCGCGCCATTCGCGCTGGATCGTCGTGAACCGACCCGTGAGCGCCGTCGCGGCGGCGCGCTCGGCGACGGTCGGCGCCGCGTCCGCGCGGCCGACGTCGGCGTAGAGTTCGCGCACGTCGGCGTCGAAGCGCGCGAGTGTCTCGACCGGATGCGCGTGCGCGGCCACGGGCGCGTCGGTACCGCCTCGGAACTGCGCGACCCGTCGCTCGAGGAGGGCCGCCGCTGCGGCGACCGGCGACGAGGCGCCGGTCGCGAGCGCCTTCAATCGGTCGTCGAGCGCACGCGCCTTGCGGGTCGTCTGCGCCGCGGCGCTCAGCAGGCGCGCGAGCCGCGTCGAGCAGCGGAATTGCCGTTCGAGATCGGCCTGCGACGCGTGCACGCGCGGATCCATCAGGACCGTGAGCGGCACGGTTTCGCTGCGGCCCCCGACCGTGAGACGCACGGTGTACCGCCCCGGCAGCGCGAGCGGGCCTTGCGGTATCCGCGGCGTCGCGTGCGGCACGGCCGAGATCGGATAGGACCGTCTCCCGGTCACTGGCGGCGCGTCGTGCAGATCCCAGACCCAGCGGTGCATTCCCGGCGAATTCGGCAATGGGCCCGACCGCGCAACCCACACCGGCGGAATCAATTCATCGGCAAGCGTCGCGGCCGAGGGACGGACGGGATCCGCGCTCGAGTAACGGCGGATCGTGCGCCCGTCGTGCTGGATCTCGAGGGTCACGGGGGCGCCGGCTGCGCGCGGCCCGATGGTGTAGTCGATGATCGCGCCGCTCGGGGGGTTGCGGCCGGCGGGTTCGTCCGGGGGCAACGGGGTGTCGGTGTTGGTATCCCGGCGAATCCGCCACGCCCGCGCCGGGCGATACAGATGCGCCCAGGCGTTCGCGAGCGCGGCGCGCGCCTGGCGCAGCGGCGTCACGTCGTCGAGGATCCAGAACGAGCGTCCATGGGTCGCGACGATCAGGTCGTCCCCGTGGATCGCCAGGTCGCGCATCGAGGAATGTGGCAGGTTGAACTGCAACGGTTGCCAAACGTCGCCGTCGTCGAACGACACGTACACGCCGGTCTCGGTGCCCGCGTACAGGAGGCCGCGGCGGACCGGATCCTCGCGAACCGCGTCGACCGGACCGCGCGGCGGCAACCCGTGCACGATCTTCGTCCAGGTCCGCCCGCCGTCGCGGGTGCGATAGATCAAGGGCCGCAGATCGTCGATCCGCAGGCGGCTCACCGACACGAACGCACCGTCGGCGGTGAATCGCGATGCGGCGATCTGGGTGACCTTGTTCCACGCGTGCACGCCCGGCGGGGTGACCTTGCGCCAGTGCCGCCCGTCGTCGTGGGTGAGCCACACGGTACCGTCATCGGTGCCGACCCAGATCGTGTTCGGATCGAAGAACGACGGCGCGATCGCATAGATCGCGCCGCGCTGTTCGGCCGCGCGCGGATGCGCGTTCGCGAGCGCACCGACGCTCGCCGGGATGCCCGGATGCGCGCGCGCGAGGTCCGGGCTGATCGTGCGCCACGATCGACCGCCGTCGCGGGTCTCGAACAGCACGTTCGCGCCGTAGTAGAGCCGATGCGGATCGACCGGCGAGAACGCGAGCGGCTCGGTGCGCTCCGCGCGGTAGTGGCCGAGCAGCGGGATCGGGGTGACGTTCTGGACTTGCCCGGTCGACCAGTGGAACTTCGACACCTCGTTGCGGCCGGCACCGTACACGAGGTCGGGATGCAGGGGGTCGGGCACCACGGTCCCGTACTCGATCGCACCGACCGGATGCCAGTCGCGGAACGTGATCTCGCCATCGTTGCCGCGGCTGTCGACGCACACCGAGCCGCTCTCCTGCTGCCCGCCGCAGACCCGGTACGGAAAATGCGAATCGGTGCTGACGTGATAGAGCTGCGCGGTCGGTTGGTTGTACCAGGAACTCCAGGTGCGGCCGTGGTCGACGCTCACGATCGCGCCCTGGTCGCCGACCAGCAGAATGAGATTCGGGTCGCCCGGATCGATCCAGATGTTCTGGTAGTCGTCGCCGCCGGGAGCACCCCGCAGCGCGATCCAGTGCCGGCCACCGTCGTCGGAGCGCAGCGTCACGATGCTCGTGCTGTAGACGACGTCAGGGTCGCGCGGGTCCACCGCGAGCACCGGCAAGTCGCCGCCGCCGATCTTCATCGTCGGGCGCGGATCCGTCGTGATCCACCGCCAGTGCAAGCCTCCGTCGTCGGAGCGATCGAGGCCCATCCCGGCACCGGATTCGTACCGGCTGTGCGCGGTCGTCGAGAACACCGCGTACAGGCGGTTCGGCGCGCTCGGCGCGATCGCGAGGTTCACCTGCACGAGGTTGGCGGGCAGACCCTGATCGATCTTCTGCCAGGTATCGCCGCCATCGGTGGAGCGGTACAGGCCGCCGCCGGTGCCGCCCTCGGCATTGTGGTCTTCCCATGGTCCCTGTCGCGCGCGCCACATCGCCGCGTAGACGATCCGGGAGTCCTGGGGATCGAGCACGACCTCGGAGCCGCCGGTATCGCGGTCGAGGTACAGGATCTTGCGCCAGGTGCGGCCGCCATCGAGCGAGCGGAAGATCCCGCGCTCGGCGTTGGGACCGTACGGATGCCCGAGCACCGCCGCGTATACGCGGTTGGGGTTCCTCGGGTCGACCGCGAGCGAGGGGATCTGTTCGCCGTCGTCGAGACCGAGATGCTGCCAGGTCTTACCCGCATCGGTGGATTTGTATATGCCGTCACCGATCGACAGGTCGGGGCGCTGCAGCCCTTCGCCGCTCGCGACGTATACGATGCGGGGGTCCGACGGTGCGACCGCGATGGCACCGATCGACTGGGTCGGCTCGGCGTCGAAGATCGGTCGCCAGGTGCGGCCATCGTCGCGCGATTTCCACACGCCGCCATCGACGGCACCGACGTAGAGAACCGCGGGATCGCCGGGAACGCCGGCGAGCGCGCGCGTCCGCCCGCCGCGGAACGGTCCGATCAGCCGCCACCGCAAGCCGCTGAACAGGCTCGGTGGCATCGCCGTCCCGAGCGCCGGCGGCGCGCTCGTCGTGGACGCGCTGCCCCCCGAGCCGGCGGCAAGCGCCACGGTCGCGCCGCCGCACGCGAGGCCCGCCACGACGGCGAGCCCCAACGCGTGACGGCGACGCGAGCCGTGGCACATCACATCAGAACAACCCGACGACCTTGCCGTCCGGACCGACGTCGATCTTGTCGGCCGACGGGACCCGCGGCAGACCCGGCATCGTCATGATGTCGCCGCAGATCATCACGATGAACTCGGCGCCCGCGGACAGGCGCACCTCGCGCACCGTGATCACGTGCCCGGTCGGCGCGCCGCGCAGCTTCGGATCGGTGGAGAACGAATACTGCGTCTTCGCGACGCAGATCGGATAGCGACCGTAGCCCTCTTCCTCGAGACGGCGGAGGCGCTCGCGGACCTTCGAGTCGGCATGGACCTCGGAGGCCCCGTAGATCTTCGTCGCGACCGCGGTCATCTTTTCCCAGAGGCTCGCCTCGTCGGGGTAGACGAAGCGGAAGTTGGACGTTCCCGATTCGACCATCTTGACGACGGTCTCCGCGAGATCCTTCGCGCCCTTGCCGCCCTCGGCCCAGTGACGCGCGAGCACGACCGCCGCGCCGCGCTTCTCGATCGCCTTCTTCAGCAGCGCCACTTCCGCGTCGGTATCGTTCGCGAAGTGATTGATCGACACGACGCAGGGCAGACCGTAGTGATTGCGGACGTTGTCGACGTGCCGTTCGAGGTTCACGAGGCCCGCGGCGAGCGCCTCGAGATTCTCCTTGTTGAGTTCCTTCAGGTCCACGCCGCCGTGGTACTTGAGCGCACGAATCGTCGCGACGATCACGACCGCGTCCGGCCGCAATCCGCTCTTGCGGCACTTGATGTCGATGAACTTCTCGGCTCCGAGATCGGCGCCGAACCCGGCCTCGGTGACGACGTAATCGGCGAGCTTCAGCGCGGTGCGGGTCGCGATCACCGAGTTGCAGCCGTGGGCGATGTTCGCGAACGGGCCGCCGTGGATCAGCGCGGGGTTGCCTTCGATCGTCTGCACGAGGTTCGGTTTGAGCGCGTCCTTCAACAGCACGGTCATCGCGCCATGGGCATTCAAGTCGCGGGCCAGCACCGGCTTCTGGGCGCGCGTGTAGCCGACGACGATGTTGCCGAGCCGCGTCTTCAGGTCTTCGAGATCGTTCGAGAGGCAGAAGATCGCCATCACCTCGGACGCGACCACGATGTCGAATCCGTCCTGCCGCGGGAAGCCGTTACCGGGTCCGCCGAGCGCGATCGCGATGTCGCGCAGCGCGCGGTCGTTCATGTCGACGACCCGGCGCCAATGGATCCGGCGCACGTCGATGTCGAGCGCGTTGCCGTGGTAGATGTGGTTGTCGAGCAGCGCGGCGAGCAGGTTGTTCGCGAGCGCGATCGCCGAGAAGTCGCCGGTGAAGTGCAGGTTGATGTCCTCCATCGGCACGACCTGCGCATAGCCGCCGCCGGCCGCGCCGCCCTTCATCCCGAACACCGGCCCGAGCGAGGGCTCGCGGAGGCAGCAGACCGCCTTCTTGCCGATGTAATTGAGCGCGTCGTTGAGCCCGACCGTCGTCGTCGTCTTGCCCTCACCGGCGGGCGTCGGCGAAATCGCGGTGACCAGGATCAATTTGCCGTTCTTGCGCGCGGACAAGGAATTCGCGAAGTCCAGCCCGATCTTCGCCTTGTAGTGTCCGTAGGGCTCGAGCGCCTGATCGGGGATGCCCAGTTTCGCGGCGATCTCCCCGATTCGCTTCAATGTGGCCCGTTGCGCAATTTCGATGTCGCTCAACATTCGTCACTCTCCTTCAGGGTGCCAGTCGTTCGGAAACCGTTCCTAGCGCGGACTCGGCGAGCGGCATTCCTTCGGCCAGCATCGCGGAGGCGTCGGCGCGCAGTCGCGCGGCAAGGGCGGCGTCACGCAGCCCGTGCGAATTCACGGAAACGTTGGAAGTGCAGATCCGCAGCGCCGATTGCAGCGCGATCACGCCGGCCGCGGCGTCGCCGGCGACGTTGCGGTGGCACGCCGCGACGCAGCGCTGCGCCTGCCGCAGGCCCTCGAGGCAGGCCGCCGCGCAGTCCAGCGGCGATCGGATCGCGCCAACCATCGATTCGTCGATCGCCTCGAGACGGCGGGGGTCGCTCGCCGGGAGCCGGTAGGCGTCGATCAGCCGCCGGACCGCCGCGCCGTCGACGTCGACGAAATCGGCGATGCGCGTCCGCAGCGCCTCGCAGGCGGCGAGTTGGGCCGACAGCTCCGCGCGCAGCGTCTCGTCGATGCGCTTCGCGAGCGTGTGGCGCAGCGCCATCGACTGCAGCGCGACGCCCATGGCGCCGCTCGCGGCAGCGACGGCGCCGCCGCCCGGCGCCGGATCTCCGTTCGCCAGACGATCCAGAAGAGTTCGCATTCGGTGATCTCCAAGCCCCCGCGGTCAAGCCGCCTATATTACCAAGTCGCGGGGAGGCCTGTCGGGCTCGCGTGCCGGCGGAACGCTAGACCTGCAGGCGGTCGCCGTCGCGGGCGACCAGCGCGTACAGGACCGGCATCAAGAAAATGCTGAACGCGAGCCGGGAGAGCATCCCGCTCACGATCACGAGCGCGAACGGTCGCTGGGAGTCGGTGCCGACGCCGGTCGCGATCGCCGCCGGCAGCAAGCCGAGCGCGGCGACCAGCGCGGTCATCACGATCGGCCGCAGGCGTTCGATCGCTCCTTGGCGGATCGCCGCCGCGAGCGCGACGCCGCCGCGGCGCAGTTCGTTCACGTAGGAGATGTAGACGACCGCGGTCAGCACGGAGACGCCGAACAAGGCGAGGAAGCCGATGCCGGTCGACACCGAGAACGGCGTCCCGGTCAGCCACAGGGCGACGAGTCCGCCGAACGGCGCCGACAGCAGCACGCCGATCACCGTGATCATCGGGAACTTGAAGTTGTTGTACAGCGCGAACAGCAGCAGGAAGATCAGGAACAGCGTCACCGGCAAGATCACGTCCAGCTGGCGTCGCGACGCCGTGTAGTCGGAATACTCGCCGCCCCAGTCGAGCCGGTAGCCTTGCGGCAGCGACACCTGCTGCGCGACCTGGTGGATCGCGTCGCCGACCGCGCTCGCGAGGTCGCGACCTCGGACCGAGAATTGCACGCCGATGTAGCGCGAGCCGTTCTGCCGGTAGATGAACGACGCGCCGTCCGTGATCCGCAGACTCGCCAGATCCCGCAGCGGGATCTGCTGTCCGTCGGGTGTCGCGACCGGGATCGCACCGATCTCGGCGGGATCGTCGCGGAAGCGCTTTTGCAGGCGCACGACGAGATCGAACTGCTTCTCGCCCTGGACGATCTCGGTCGCCACGTCGCCGCCGATCGCGGTCTGGATCAACGCGTTCACGTCGGCGACGTTCAGTCCGTAGCGGGCGAGCGTCGCTCGATCGATCGCGATCGTGAGGCTCGGCTGGCCGAGTTCCTGCACCAGGGTCACGTCACGGATCCCGCGGACGTGTTCGAGCACCTGCTTGATCTGCTTGCCCTTCGCCTGCAGCACCTGCAGGCTCGGTCCGAAGATCTTCACCGCGAGCGCGCTCTTCAGCCCCGTCTCGGCCTCATCGACCGCGTCTTCGGCCGGCTGCGTGTAGTTGAAGACGATGCCGGGGAACTGCCGCAGCTTGCGGTCCATCGCCGCGATCAGCTGCGGCTTCGTCCGGTACGGTCCGCGCCACTCGGAATACGGCTGCAAGCCGACGAAGAATTCGACGTTGAAGAATCCGGTCGAGTCGGTGCCGTCGTCCGGGCGTCCGAGCTCCGAGGTGACGGTCGTCACCTGTGGAAAGGCGCTCAGCACCGCCCGGATCTGCGGCGTGATCTTCGCGGCCTCGTCGAAGGAGATCGTGTACGGCATCGTCGCGCGGACCCAGAGCGCGCCCTCGTCGAGATGGGGCATGAACTCGGCGCCGATCCGCGGCACCAGCAGCAAGGACGCGGCCAGCGCGAGCGCGCAGGCGCCAGTCGTCGCCCAGGGCCGCTCGAGGCAGCGTTCCAGGGTGCGCGCGTACCAGCCCTGGAATCGTTCGAACGCCGTGTTGCGTCGCTCGCGCACGCCCCGGCGCATCAGCAACGCGCACAGCACCGGCAGCAGCGTCAGCGTGACGATCAGCGAGCCGATCAGCGCGTAGATCATCGTGTCCGCCATCGGCTTGAACAGCGTGCCCGAGGGCCCGGTCAGCACGTAGATCGGCAGGAAACCCGCGATGATCACGGCGACCGCATAGAACAAGGGCCGGTCCACCTCCGCGGCCGCCGCCTCGATCACCTCGCGGACGTCGAACGGCGTGCCGCGCCGCGCGGCGATCTGTCGGAAGACGTTCTCGACCATGAATATCGCGCCGTCGACGAGGATCCCGAAGTCCACCGCGCCGATCGACAGCAGGTTCGCGGACGCGTTCTGGAGATCGAGGCAGACGAACGCGAACAGCAGCGCGAGCGGGATCGTCGTCGCGACGATCAGCCCGGCGCGCACGTCGAACAGGAAGAACACCAGCACGACGACCACGAGCAACATGCCGCGCAGGAGGTTGCGCTCGACCACCTGCGTCGTCCGCGCGATCAGGTCGCTGAGGTCGTAGAACGGATGGACCTTGACGTCCTTCGGCAGGATCGCGTCGTTCAGTTCGCGGGTCTTCGCCTCGACGCGCCGCAGCACGTGCTGCGTCTTCTCGCCGGTGCGCATCAGGATCACGCCCTCGACGGCGTCGTTGCGCTGCTCGTAGCCGAACTCGCCGAGCCGCGGCGCGATCCCGATCTCGACGCGGCCGAGATCCTTCACGAGCACCGGGGTGCCGTCATGGACGGCGACGACGACGTTGCCGATGTCGCCGAGCGTCTTCAGGCGGCCCTTGCCGCGGACGTAGTAGAACTGGCCCCCTTGGGAATAGAAGCCGCCGCCGGAGTTGCCGTTGTTCGCGGCGAGCGAAGCCTCCACCTGCGGCACGGACAAACCCGCCGCCGCGACCTTGGTCGGGTCCAGCAGGACCTGATACTGCATCGTGCCGCCGCCGAAGCCGGAATCGTCGGCGACGCCGGGCACGGAGCGGTATTGCGGCTCGACGATCCAGTCCTCGATGGTCTTCAACTGCATCGGGGACCGGTCGGGGCTCTCGAGCACGTAGCGGTAGATCAGACCCGACGGCGGCGACATCGGCGAGATCGACGGCGAGACGCCCGGCGGCAGCGTGAGCGCGCCGAGGCGGTTGAAGACGCGTTGGCGCGCGAAGTAGTCCCCGGTGCCGTTCGCGAACGTCAAGGTGACGTCCGAGAGTCCGTAGAGCGAGATCGAGCGAATCGTCGTGACCCGCGGAATGCCGTTCATCCCCCGCTCGATCGGCACGGTGAGCAGGCGCTCGACCTCCTCGGCCGCGTGCCCCGGCCACTGCGTGATGATCTCGACCATCGGCGGCGACAGATCCGGATACGCATCCATCGGCAGCCGCTTCAAGGACCAGAGGCCCGCCGCGACCAGCAGCACCGTGAGCAGGCCGACGAGGAGCCGCTGCCGCAGCGAGGAGGCGACGATGCGGTTCATGATCGACCCGGCGCCGGGCGCGGGCGCCGGCGACTCGGAGGCGGGCTCGTCCGGGCGGCGGGTGCTCATTGATTCTGGATGAACTGCAGGAACAACGCGCCGTCCGTGACGACGCGTTCGCCGGCGTGCAGGCCGCTCTCGATTCGATAGCGCCCCGCGTCGCGGCCGCCGAGGCGCACCGCTTGGCGCGCGAAGCTGCCGTCGGCGGCGAGCACGTAGACGAACGGCAGGTTCTCGCTGTCCCGCAGGACCGCCGACACCGGAATCAACAGACCCCGGACCGCCTGGCGCGAGCGGATCCGGACGCGAACGTACTGGTGTCGCCGCAACACGGCCTGAGGATTCGGGACCGTGATTCGCGCGAGGACGGCGCGCGTCGCGGGATCGACCTGGACCGCGACGTTCGTGACGGTACCCCGGAGCGTGGCGATGCCGGACCCGGCGCGGATTCGCGCCGGGTCGCCGACGTGGACCGAGGCGACGTCGGCGCCGAAGATCTGCGCGTCGACCCAGACGCGCGACAGGTCCGCGATCGTGAAGCACGGCGTGCTGCCGGCCTGCAGGAGTTCGCCGGGGTGAATCTTGCGCTCGACGATCGTTCCGGCGATCGGCGCGCGAATCACCGCGGCCGGGAGGTTCGCTCGGCCCTGGCGGATCGCTCGCAGCGTCGCGGCGTCGGCGCCGAGCGCCAGCAGCGCTTGGCGAGTGGCGTCGCGATCGGCCTCGGCACCGATCGCGTCGGCCTGGGCCTGATCGGCCTTGCGTCGGGAGATTCCGTGCTGGCCCAACAGCGCGGCCTCGAGATCGGCGAGACGGCGCGCGGTCGCCGCGGCTGCGAACGCCTTGCGATAGGCGCCCGCCGCGGCTGCGAAATCCGGCGAGTCGACGATCGCGAGCGGCGCACCCCGGGCGACGTGCTCGCCGGTCGACACCAGCAGGCGCTCGACCGGTCCCGAGAACGGCGCGAGCACCGGGGTCGAGTGATCGGCGTCGAGCGCGACGGTCCCGTCGGCGAGGACCGAGCGGTGAAACTCGGTCGGCGCGACGGTGTCGAGCGCGATGTGGCCGCGCTGCGCCGCGCTCAGCGTGACGTTGCGCGCGGTGGTCGCGGGCGCTCCGCCACCGGTCTGCGGGTGGCTGCACCCCGCGAGCGCGAGGCTTGCCGCCGCCGCGCCGACGACGGCCGTCCAGCGACGCCCCGGCGGCGTCGCGCACCCACGAATGATCGAAGCGCGGTCGCGCCCGGCTGTGTCGTTCATCGTCTCTCACCCGCGAGGTCGGCGCTGCGCCACCAGCCGCCACCGAGCGCCTGAAACAGCGCGACGGTATCGGCGAAGCGATTCGCCTGAGCTTGGATCAGGCCGATACGCGCCTGTAGATAGGTCTGCTCGGCGCCGAACAACGTGACGTCGCCGGCGTAGCCGGCGGAGCGTTGGTGCCGGGTCAGCTCGAAGCTGCGCCGCGTCGCGCGCTCGGCCGCGGCTGCGGCACGCAGACCGGCCGCATCTTGATCGAGCGCCGCCAAGGTGTCGGCGACGTTCTGGAACGCCGTGAGCACGGTGCTCCGATAGGTTTCGGCGGCTTCGCGGTAGGCCGCTCGCGCGGCCTTCTCGCGCTCGCGCAGCGCCCCACCCGCGAAGACCGGCGCGGTCAGCGACGCGCCGATGCCCCAGAAGCCGGTGCCGCCGGAGAACAGATCCGAGATCGCGAGCGCGGTGCTGCCGACGTTCGCCGACAAGGTGAGATTCGGGAAGCGTTCGGCGACTGCGATGCCGACTGCGGCGCTCGCCGCGTGCAAGTTGGCCTGCGCCTGCCGCACGTCGGGCCGTTGCTCGACGAGGCGGGACGGCAGGCTGAGCGGCAAGCGCTCGGGCAAGTGCAGAGCGGCGAGATCGAGCCGGTCGCGGCGGCGGTTCGGCGGATCGCCGAGGAGCGCGGCGAGCAGATCGCGCTGCTGCGCGAGCGCCTTCTCGAGCGGCGGCAGCGTCGCCGCGATCGTCGCCGCTTGCGCCTGCTGGGCGGCGAGATCGATCCGGCTCGAGTACCCCTGCCGATATCGCAGCTGCAGGATGCGCGTGACCGATCGGTCGCTCGCGACGAGCCGGCGCGTCGCGCGCACCTCGGCGCGCAACGCCGCCTCCTCGATCGCCGCGACCGCGACGTTCGCGGCCAGCGTCTCGTAGGTCGCGATCACCTCGAAGTGCGCCGCCCGCGTCTGCTCGCCGGCGAACTCCACGGTGCGACGGTTCAGGCCGAACACGTCCGGGACGTAGGCAACGTCGACGCCTGGCGTGTACAGGTCGTACTGGAACTCGTTCGGCACCGCCGGATAGTTCGGGACCGGCGCGAGCAGCGTCGACTGGCGCGCCCGGCTCGCCGCGAAGCCGGCGCTCACGCTCGGTGCGTAGGCGCCGCGCGCCGCGAGTTCCTCGTCGTGCGCAGCCTCGAGCGCGGCGCGGGCGGCGCCGAGGTCCGGATTGTGCGCGATCGCCCGGGCGATCAGGCGGTCGAGCGCCGGTGAGCCGAATCGCGTCCACCAGCGTCCGCCGATCGCGGCGTCGACCACGAAGCGCTGCGAGGCGCCGGCGACGACGCCGGGGGTCGCCGCGGTCGGATGCAAGGGTCCGTTCGCGTACCCGGCGTTGACCGGCGGGGGCGGCGCGATGAACCGCGGTCCGACGGTGCAGCTCACGCCTGCGACGCAGGCGATCGCGGCCACGGCGAGCCGACGCCGTGCGCCGATAGGACCCCAGGGCGAGCGGCGAACGGTCGTCATTGGATCGTGGTCTCGTCGAGCGCCCGCGCCCGTTCGAGGCCGTGACCGCCCGGGCCGGACTCGCGCAACCAAAGGCTCGCGACCGACAGGAACGCGACGAAACCGATCGTGCCGAAGAACCAGAGCATCGCGTCGTAGCCGGCGGGATTGTGCGGGCCCGCGTGCGCCCGATCGTTCAACCAGCCCGCGACGAGATTGGACGCCGCGAGGCCGACGTTCTGCAGCATGTTGATCAGCCCGTACGCCGTGCCGAGACGGCGTGGCTCGACCAACATCGCGGTCGCCGGCCAGATCACCGCCGGGACGACCGAGAAGCTCACGCCCATCAGGGCCGTCGAGATCCACAGGCTCCAATGCGTCACGCCGAGGATCAGGAACGTGGTGGGCAGCAGCAGCGTGCCGATCGTCATCATCAGTGCGCGGCGGCCGAAACGATCCGCGATCCACCCGAACGCCGGCGTCGCGAAGATCGCCGCGAAGAATACCCAGCTGTTCGCGAACCCGGCCGCGCGCAAGCTCAAGCCCTTCGCGTCCTGGAAGTACTCGATCGCGAAGGTGCTGCGGAACGGGAAGAACACCGACGCGAACAGCACGTTCAGCGTCAGGATGTACCAGAACGAACGGTCGAACCGCCAGACGTCGCTCCAGACGACGCGCTCCGCGGACGCCGCCGGCCGCGCCGCGGCGCCCGCGCCGCCGAACGCGTAGCGGTAGGCGAGCGCCGCGAAGAAGCCGACGCCGGTGATCGCCGCGCCGAGCCACAGCGGCCATTGCCAGCCGTGCGCATAGACCGTCCTCGCCCAGGCCGGCGAGGTGTCCGCCGCGTAGGAGCCGATGCGGGCGAGACTGAAGAACAGCGCCATCGCGAACGCGGTGCCGCCGCCGGCGAACCACTGCGCGAGCGCCGCGAGCAGCGCGATGAACAACGCTTCCTCGCTCACGCCGAAGATCAACCGGCCGAGCACCATCACCGAGTACGGATTGCCGATCGCGGTCAGCAGCGCGCCGAGGAAGCACAGCCCGGCCGTCCACAGCGCGACCCGCGCGGATCCGTAGCGATCGATCAGCAGTCCGCCGGCGAGCGCGAGCACGACGTTCGGCAGGCTGAACACCGCGTTCAGCATGCCGATCTGCGCCTGGCTGAATCCCCGGTCGGCGCGCAGGAAGTCGGCGATCGGCGCGATCGCGTCGTACTCGTAATAGCA
>JAJYFF010000050.1:0-18584 GCA_021785405.1 Pseudomonadota bacterium
CGTCGTGGCCGACCTCGGGACGCCGGAGGGCTGTGCGCTCGCGGTCCACGAGACCGAGCGGCGCCTCGGGCCGATCGACCTCCTGGTCGTGAACCACGGGATCGGCTCGGCGCACGAGCGGCTCGTCTGGGAACAAGACCCGCAAGTCTGGCGCGAGACGATGCGCATCAACCTCGACGGCCCGTTCGAGCTCGCGCGGCTCACGGTCGGCGGGATGTGCCAGCGCGGCTACGGGCGGCTCGTGTTCACGAGTTCGACCGCGGGCGAGAAGGCCGAGCGGTCGGGCAGCGCCTACACGGCCTCGAAGCACGGGGTGATCGGCCTCGCGCGCGCGGTCGCGCAGGATGCGGGCCCGTTCGGCGTGACCTCGAATGCGGTGCTGCCCGGCTGGGTGCGTACCGAGATGGCCGAACGCTCGGCGAGGACCGAGGCCGAGCGGCGCGGTATCACCGTCGCTCAGGTCTGGAGCGAACGGGCCGCGATCTATCCGCGCAACCGCGTGCTCGAGCCGCGCGAAGTCGCCGAGGTGATCGCGTTCCTGTGCAGCGATGCGGCTGGCGGGATCAACGGCGAGGCGATCACGGTCGCGCTCGGCGGGATGTGGTGAGCGATCCACGGCGCCCTTGAACCCTCTCGCCGAGCAGCCCGCGCGCGGCGGTTCGACGCGGCCTGGCGCGGCGTGTCGTAGACTGATGCGATGACACCGCCCATGCCCGTCCTGTTCGTTTCCCACGGCGCGCCGACGTTCGCGCTCGAGCCCGGCGAGATCGGCGCGCGCCTGCGCACGCTCGGTGCGACGCTCGCGCCGCGTACCGAGGCCGTCGTGGTGCTCTCGCCGCACTGGGCGACGCCGGCGCTCGCGATCACCGCTGCCGCGGCGCCGGCGACGATCCACGATTTCGGCGGCTTCGACCCCGCGCTGTATCGACTGCGGTACCCGGCGCCCGGTGCGCCGGCGCTCGCCGCCGAAGTGCGCGACCGGCTGGTCGCGGCCGGGATCGGCGCGAGCCTCGATCCACGCCGTGGCTTCGATCACGGCGCCTGGGTCCCGCTGATGCACCTGTTTCCGGCCGCCGATCGGCCGGTGCTGCAGCTGTCGATGCCGGTCGACCTCGATCCGCGCGGGGCGTTCGCGCTCGGCCGTGCGCTCTCGCCATTGCGCGAGCGCGGGGTGCTCCTCGTCGGTTCCGGCAGCCTCACGCACAACCTGTACGAACTGCGGTCGCCGGGGGCGCCGGCGGCCGAGACCGCGCGCGCGTTCGCCGAATGGATCGCCGCGGCGGTCGCCGCCGGTGATACCGAGGCGTTGATCGACTACCGGCGGCGAGCGCCGCAGGCCGAGCGCGCCCATCCGACCGAGGAGCACTACCTGCCGCTGCCGTTCGCGGCCGGCGCGGCGAACCCGACCGAGGTGGCGCGCCGCATCGACGGCGGCGTCACCTATGGTGTGCTGTCGATGGACGCCTACGTCTGGGGCGGTGTCGACGCGGCCGGCTGATTCTCGAGCGGATAGGTCCGCGGCGCCTGCGCCGGGGCCTGTGGGGCGGGCGCCGGCCCGGAGCCCGCGGGCATCGGTGCGGCCGGTGCGTTCGCCGCAGGGGCGGTCGGTGCGCGCGCGCCGGTGTCGGTGAGCTGCGCGAGGCGGGCGAGGAAACGTTGCGCGGCCGGCGGCGCCGCCGGCGCATCCGCGGCGAACACGTCCGAGGCGGTCACGCCCGAGCGGCCGTAGAAGCGGGCATTCGCATCGTTGTCGATCTTGATCACGCTGCCGTCGAGCGCGATCCCGGCGAACAGGCCGCGGGTGCGCGCGTAGCTGTAGATCTCCGCGCCAAGATTGATGTCGGTTGCCGCCGAGCCCTGGCGCCCGACCGGTCCGGTCGCGATCGACGCGTCCGCGCCGAGCGTGAGCTTGCCGCCGGTGATGCCCTCGATGCCCTCGCGGGTCGTGAAGACCAGCACGATGTCCGAGTTCTGTGCGCCGATCTGCAACCCCCAGCTGCCGCCGGTCAGGCTGATGAACGACGGGTTGCTCCACGGTGCGTCGAGCGACTTGCGCACGACGAGCACGCCGCGGCCGTGGCGGCCGCCGAAGATGAACGCGACCTTGGTCACGTCGGGGATCACCGCGATGCCGTAGGCGCGCGCGAGCAGGTAGTCCGGGATCCGCTGATCCGGCATCCCCTGTACCTGTTCGAGCACCCGGGTCGCGAGCAGCAACCGCCCTTCGTCCCCGGCGTCCGCGCGTGCGGTGCCGATGGCGGCGAGCGAGGTCATGCAGGCGATCGCGAACGCGGCGACTCGGCCAAGCGTCGTTCTGACTTTCATTGAGACTCCTTCGGGGAAATCGGACACGTCATCCCACACCGACAGCGGACCGCGGCCGGGTTCCCGAGTTCCACAGCATACCAAGTCTTAACGTCCGCGCGCGTCCGCCGACCGGTTACA
This sequence comes from Pseudomonadota bacterium, assembly GCA_021785405.1. Lineage (GTDB taxonomy): Bacteria > Pseudomonadota > Gammaproteobacteria > Steroidobacterales > Steroidobacteraceae > Bog-1198. The sequence goes on from JAJYFF010000050.1 coordinate 2,446, forward strand.
CTGGCACCGAGGCTGATCGGACGGAATCCACGCATGAACGACGTGATCGTGATCGCGCACCGCGGAGCGAGCGGCGAGCGCCCGGAACATACGCTCGAATCGTATCGCGTCGCGATCGAACAGGGCGCCGATTACATCGAGCCGGATCTGGTGATGACCCGCGACGGTGTGCTGGTCGCGCGCCATGAGAACGAAATCGGCGGCACGACCGACGTCGCCGAGCACCGCCGTTTCGCATCGCGTTGCCGCACCCAGGTGATCGACGGCGAGACGATGACCGGCTGGTTCGTCGAGGACTTCACGCTCGCGGAGCTGAAGACGCTGCGGGCCCGCGAGCGCTTGCCGGCGCTGCGACCCGCGAACACCGCGTTCGATGGGCGATTCGAGGTGCCGACGTTCGACGAGATCCTCGATCTCGCGAACGCCGCCAACCGCGCGCGCGGGGCGGCGAGGCGGATCGGCGTGTACCCGGAGACGAAGCATCCGGCGCACTTCCGCGCGATCGGCTTGCCGCTCGAACACGCGGTGCTCGCGGCCCTCGAGCGGCACGGCTACGGCGAACCGGGGTCGCCGGTGTTCATCCAGTCGTTCGATCCGGCGAACCTCCGGATGCTGCGCGGGATGACCGCGCTGCCGCTCGTGCAATTGCTGGAGACCGCGCTCGGAGATCTCGACGACGTCGCCCGGCACGCGGATGCGATCGGGATCGAGAAGGCGCTCGCGACGCCGGAGGGCATCCGCGAGGCGCACCGACGTGGGCTCGCGGTGCACGTGTGGACGTTCCGCGCCGAGAACGAATTCCTGCCCGAGGCGCTGCGCGTCGGCACCGATCGGTCCGCGCACGGTCGCTTGCAGCAGGAGATCGAGGCTTACCTGGACGCCGGGATCGACGGCTTCTTCGTCGACTTCCCCGCGATCGGCGTCCGGGCGCGCGATGCCGCGCGCGGCCGCGCCGCGGCGCGCGGCGCGGCGCGGGTCTAGCCAGCCCCGCGGGTCACTGGTGCAGCAAGCGGCGGATCCACGCCGCGTACGCGCGTTCGTCGCCCGGCCGATAGCCGTGATGCACGTAACGGATCATGCCGTCGCGGTCGATGATGAACGTGCTCGGCATCGTCTCGACGTGATACTCGGTGCTCACGCGCGTGTCGGGGTCGAGCAGGACCGTGTAATGGACCGGGGACCGCGCGAGCAAGGCCTTGACCGGTCTCGATCCCGTATCGACGCTGATCCCGATCATCGTGAGTCCCGCGGGTGCGTACTGCCGGTCGAGCCGATCGAGTGCCGGCATCTCTTGCCGGCACGGGCCGCACCAGGTCGCCCAGAAGTTCAGGAGCACCACGTGGCCCTTGAACGATGCGGAGGAGACGGGGTGGCCGTCGAGGGTCTCGAGCGTGAACGCCGGCGCGGGCGCGCGCTCGGTCGAGGGGGCGGCGGAGGCCACCGTGACGAAGCAGGCGGCGAGCGCGAGCGCGCGCCGCAGGCGGAGCGTGAAGTTTGGCATCCGCGCAGCATACCCGATGAGATTTCGGTGGACTGTCTTATTGCTATGCAGCAATCACGCCCGCCTCGGTTCGACAAGACTCCTGCGCGCGATCTATGCTGCTCGCCAGCGTTCTCATCCTCGGTGCTGGCCGATCCGACCATGAACATCCAATCCGAGATCGAATTCTTCGCCGACCTGGGTTTGGTCGACAAGGCGCGGTTCATCCTGCGCGTCGCCTACGAGATCGCCGAGGAAGCGAAGATGGGCGGCGCGGGTGGCGCCGAAGCGGCGCGCTACAAGTTCGCGAACGAACTCGACCAGCGGCTGATCCGCTACGCCTATCAATTGATCAGCGAGGATCCGCAGCGCCCGCAGGACGACGTGGTCATCCGGATGCTGCTCAGCGCGCGCGCCGACAAGAGCGCGGAGCGCATCGTCCAAAGCGCCTATCGTCGGGTGTTGAACACTTTCGAGAGCTTCGACACGACGGTGCTGCTGAACGCGCCCTGACGATGCATCGTCTGAGGGTCCAGTTCCCGGTCAAGGACGAAGCCTTGCGCGAAGACGTGCACGCGCTCGGCGTGACGATCGGCGAGATGCTGCGTGAGCAGGGCGGGGACGAACTGTTCGACCGGGTCGAGGGCGACCGCCTCGCGGCGATCCGGATGCGCAATGGCGAGGCCGGCGGCGCCGCCGATCTTGCCCGCCGGGTCGCGAGCCGGCCGCCGGACGCGGCGTCCGACCTCACGCGCGCGTTCTCGCTGTGGTTCCAGGCGGTCAACACCGCGGAGAAAGTGCATCGGGTACGCCGGCGGCGCGATTACCTGAGCGACGCCTCGTCGGTGCAACCCGGCGGGATCGTCGACAGCGTCGCGCGGCTGCGCGCGGACGGTTTGTCGCTCGAGCAGGTCCTGCGCTTGATCGGCACGATGAGCATCGAGCCGGTGTTCACCGCTCATCCGAGCGAGTCGACCCGGCGCACGATCCTGCGCAAGCAGCAGCGCATCGCGCAGTACCTGCTCGAGCGGCGCAATCCCGCGACCTACGCCGAGGAACTCGCGCGGCTCGACGCGCGCGTGCGCATGGAGCTCACGACGCTCTGGCAGACCGAGGAGCATCCGCGCGAGAGCCTCACGGTCGCCGAGGAACGCGAACACCTGTTGTTCTACCTGGTCGACATCCTCTACCGGATCGTCCCGCTGTTCTACGAGGAGATCGCCGAGGCGCTCGCGCGCGCGTACGGCGTTGCGGCCGCGTCGATCGACGTGCCGGACATCCTGCGGTTCGGCTCCTGGGTCGGCGGCGACATGGACCGCAACCCGGACGTGCACGGCAAGACGATCCGCGAGACCCTGCAGCGGCATCGGCGGGTCGCGGTGTCGGCGTACTACGAGGAGTGCCGGCGCATCGCGCAGAGCTTGAGCCAGAGCGCGCGGCGGGTCGCGATCAGCGCGGCCTTGCAGGACCGGATCGACGCGTATGCGGTGATGCTGCCGGCCGCACAGTCCTTGGCGCCCGCGCGGCGCGACCGGATGCCGTACCGGGTATTCTTCAACCAGATCGGCGAGCGCCTGAAGGCGACCTACGAGGCCCGGCCGAACGGCTACCACTCCGCGGATGAGCTGTTCGCGGACGTCTCGCTGGCCGCCGACAGTCTCGCGCGGCACCGCGGCCGCCACGCGGGGCTGTTCATCGTGCAGCGCTTGATCCGGCGGGTGCGCACCTTCGGCTTCCACCTCGCTTCGCTCGACGTGCTGCAGCACGCGAGCGTGCACGACCGGGTGATCGCGCAGGGCTTGGCGCGGCCCGACTGGCCGAGCCTGCCGGCGGCGGAGCGGCTCGCGGCGCTGCGCGAGCTGATCGCTCGCGACCAGGGACCGCGCGCACCGTTCGATGCCGTCGGGCGGCGCAGCCTCGCGGTGTTCGATGCGATCGCGCGCGCGCGGCACCAGTACGGGGAGCGTGCGATCGGCCACTACCTCGTGACCGGCGTGCGCGGACCACAGGACGTGCTCGCGGTGCTGTTGCTCGCGCGCTGGGCCGACATGATCGACGCGCGCACCGGCCAGTGCCCGCTCGACGTCGCGCCGTCGCTCGAGTCGATGGACGCGTTGCACGCGGCGGGCGAGATCCTCGCCGAGCTGCACGAGGAGCCGGTCTATCGGGCGCACCTCGCCGCGCGTGGCGGCCGCCAGACCGTGCTGATCGGCTATTCGGACTCGAACCAGCAAGGCGGGATCGCCGCATCCCGCTGGGCACTGCAGGTCGCGCAGCGCCAGTTGCTCGGCGCGGCGGCGACCGCGGGCTGCGCGCTCACGATCTTCCACGGTCGCGGCGGCACCGCGGCGCGCGGCGGCGGGCGGACCGAGCACCTGGTCGAGGCCGCGCCGCCCGGCGCGGTGCGCGGCGTACTGCGCTCGACCGAACAGGGCGAGAGCGTGAATCGCAGCTTCGCGCTGCGACCGATCGCGATGCGCACGCTCGAGCGCTCGTTCGCCTCGGTCGCGCTCGCGAGCGCGCGGCCCGAGGTGCCGAGCGAGGTGCCGGCCGCGTATCGCGCCGCGATGCAGACGCTCGCGGATCGGAGCCTCGCCCACTACCGGGCGCTGGTCTATGACGACCCGGGATTCTACGAATACTTCCGCAGCGTGACGCCGCTCGACGTGATCGCGCGGCTGCCGATCGGTGCGCGCGATGCGAACCGCGGCGAAACGTCCGCGCTCGAGGCGGTGCGGCCGATTCCGTGGGTGTTCGCGTGGACGCAGAGCCGGCACTTGTTGCCCGGGTGGTTCGGCGTCGGCAGCGGCCTCGACGCGGCGCTCGCGACCCACGGCGCGGCGCTGCTGCGGGAGATGCTCGCGCAATGGCCGTTCTTCTCGCACCTCATCGGCGACGTGGAGGCGATGCTCGCGCGAACCGACCTCGCGATCGCGGCGCACTACGACACGCTCGCCGGGGACGCGGCCGCGCCGTACGCGGCGCGGATTCGGGAGGAGTACGAACGGACGCAGGCGCGGGTGCTCGAGTTCCGCGGCTACGGCTGCTTGCTCGACCGCGACCCGACGCTGCAGCGGGCGATCCAGCTGCGCAATCCCTACATCGATCCGATGCACCTCGCGCAGATCGATCTGCTCGGACGCTGGCGCGCGTCCGGCCGGCGCGACCCGGTGCTGTTCGCGGCGCTGCGCGCGACGATCGGCGGGATCGCGCAGGGCATGCAGACGGCCGGCTGAGCGCCGGCGGGTTCAGCACTCCGGGACGTTCACCGCGAGACCGCCCTGGGAGGTCTCCTTGTAGATCGTCGACATGTCGTTGCCGGTCTGACGCATCGTCGCGATCACCTGGTCCAGCGACACCTTGTGCGTGCCGTCGCCGCGCAGCGCGAGGCGCGCCGCGTTGATCGCCTTGACCGAACCCATCGCATTGCGCTCGATACAGGGGATCTGGACGAGCCCGGCGACCGGGTCGCAGGTGAGCCCGAGGTTGTGCTCCATCCCGATCTCGGCGGCGTTCTCGATCTGTTGATTGCTGCCGTGAAGCGCGGATACCAGGCCACCGGCCGCCATCGAGCACGCGACGCCGACCTCGCCTTGGCAGCCCATCTCGGCACCCGAGATCGAGGCGTTCTTCTTGTAGAGGATCCCGATCGCGGCCGCGGTCAGCAGGAAGCGGATCACGCCCTCCTCGTCGGCGCCGGGTTCGAAGCGACGATAGTAGTGCAGCACCGCGGGCACGATCCCCGCCGCGCCGTTCGTCGGTGCGGTCACGACCTGGCCGCCGGCCGCGTTCTCCTCGTTGACCGCGAGCGCGTACACGTTCACCCAGTCGAGCGCGTGCATCGGGCTGTCGAGGTCCCCGCTCATCAGCTGGCGATAGAGCTTCGGGGCGCGGCGCCGCACGCCGAGCACGCCCGGCAGGAGTCCCTGCGCCTCGAAGCCGCGGCGCACGCAGTCCTGCATGACCTGCCAGATCCTTAGCAGTCCCGCGCGCACCTCGGGGGCGCTGCGCCAGGTGCGCTCGCGCGCGAGCATGATCTCGTGGATCTCGAGCCCGCACCGGCGGCCGATCTCGAGGAGTTCGGTCGCGGACTCGAATTCATGGGGCGCGCGCGCGCGCGTCTCGCCCGCGTTCGCCTCGGCACCTGCCTGGACGATGAAGCCGCCGCCGATGCTGTAGTACTCCTCGCGCGCGAGGATCGCGCCGCTCGCGTCCTGCGCGGTGAACCGCATCCCGTTCGAGTGCCCCGGGAGCACTTGATCGAAGTGGAACAACAGGTTCAGTGGTTCGTCGAACGCGATCTCGTGACGGCCCGCGAGCCGGATGCGCCGCTCGTCGCGGATGCGCTGCAGGGTCGGCTCGATGATGCTCGAGTCGATCGAGTCCGGGCGGTGTCCTTCGAGGCCGAGGAGCACCGCCCGATCGGTGCAGTGGCCGTGACCGGTGAGCGCGAGCGAGCCGTAGAGCTGTGCCGAGAGGTGCACCGTGCGCTCGAGCACGCCGCGCTCGGCGAGTGCGTCGACGAATGCGCGCGCCGCGTTCATCGGCCCCATCGTGTGCGAGCTCGACGGACCGATCCCGATCTTGAAAATGTCGAAAACGCTCAAACTCATGGAAACGACGCACTCCCCGAGGAATTCGGCGATGATACACAGCGGCCGGTACCGGGCGCTTGTCTGGAGAAGTCGTGCACTTGTCTGCAGGGGTCAGTTTCGCAGGGAGCGCCGCGGCGAACCTTCGGGGGCCGGCGCTGTCAACCCGAGAGCATCGGGCAAGGACGTCGATCGCACGAGGAGGCGTGCTCTCATGAGCCTGGGGATGTTGCGACACGGTATCCGGAATCGGCGAGTACGCGCGCTCGGCGCGGCGGGCCTCGCCGCGGTCTTGCTGAGCGGTTGCGTCGAACAACCGGTGCGGCCGGTGGCCTACGCGCCGCCCCCGCCCCCGCGCTTGTTCGTATACCCCGCCCAAGGCCAGAGCCCGGACCAGCTCGCCCGCGATCGCTACGACTGCCACGTCTGGGCCGTGCAGCAGACGGGCGTCGATCCGACGAACCCCAACACCCCGCCGTACGAACGCGTCGTCGTCGCACCCGCGCCCGGCGCCGGCACCGTCACCGGTGCGGTCGGTGGCGCGATCGTCGGTTCGATGATCGGCGGGGACGACGACAGCGGCGCCGGGATGCTGCTCGGCGGCCTCGCGGGCGCGCTGATCGGGTCCGCGGCCGACGCGAACGCCCAGGCGCAGGCCCAAGCCGCGAATCGCCAGGTCGGCGCCCAGGTCGCCGCCGCGAACGCGTATCGACGGGCGATCTCGGCCTGTCTCGAGGCGCGCGGCTACACGGTGCGGTGAGCCGGGCGCCGAGTGGGCGTGCGGCGCCGCCCGCCGCCGTCGGCGCGAGCGAGCATCGGCCGGTGTCTCGCGCGGTTCAGCGCGCGTCCGGCGTCACGGCGGTCGGCAACGTCGGACCGCTCAGCCGTTCGGGATGCGCGTAGACGTTGCAATGCCGCTCGCGCAAGAATCCGATCAAGGTGAGCCCGGTCGACCCGGCCAGGTGCACCGCCAGGCTCGATGGCGCGCCGATCGCCGCGAGGATCGACACGCCGGCCCGTAGCGCCTTTTGGACGAGCTCGAAGCTCGCCCGTCCGCTCAACAGCACGATCCGGTCCGCGAGCGGGAGCCCTCCGGCGAGCCACGCGCGCCCGACCAGCTTGTCGAACGCATTGTGCCGGCCGACGTCCTCGGCGACGTCGAGCAGTGCGCCGCCCCGGTCGAACAGCGCGGCGGCATGGATGCCGCCGGTGTCGCCGAACCGCGCCTGGGCCTCGCGCATGCGCGGCGGCAGTTCGAGCAGGGTCGACAGCGCGATCGGCGCACTCGGCGCGATCCGGCTCGCCGCGGCGCGCGCGATCGCCGCGTCGAGCCCGGTCGTCCCGCAGACGCCGCACGCGGCGCCGGCGCTGAAGCGGCGCGCGGCCGGCTGCGCATCGACCGTGAGCGCGGCCCGCAGCCGCACGTTGACCACATTCGGCCGGCGCGTGCTGGTCTCGATCGCCTCGACGTCGGTGGGATCGTTCACGACGCTCTCGCCGAACAGCAGGCCCGCCGCGAGCGCTTCGTCGTCCCCGGGGGTGCGCATCGTGGCGCCGAACGACACCGGCTCCTGACCGAGCGCCGGGTGGTGCAAGAGCACCTCGAGCGGCGCCTCGACCGCGACCCGATCGGTCGCCGCGGCGTGCCGCTCGAGCGTGAATCGCTCGATCGGCACCGCGAGCACGCCGCCCTGCGGCGGGGGCGCTGCGTCGGTCCGGTCTTTGGGTTTGCCCGTCATCTTGGCCAATGATACCGTTCGGCGATCGCAGCACACCACGTCCAGGAGACTCCGTCCATGTCGAAGACCGCGGAATTGAAGGCACGGCAGGCGAAGGCGGTTCCCGCCGGCGTCGCGAGCAAATCGATCTACGTGGCGAAGGCCGAGAACGCCGAGCTCTGGGACGTCGACGGGCGGCGGTTCATCGATTTCGCGGCCGGCATCGCGGTCGTGAACACCGGCCATCGACACCCGCGGGTCGTCGCCGCGGTCGCGCGGCAGCTCGAGGCGTTCGCGCACACCTGCTTCCACGTCGCCCCGTACGAGGCCTACGTGCGGCTCGCGGAGCGGATGAACGCGATCGCGCCCGGCGACTTCCCGAAGAAGACGCTGTTCCTGAATTCGGGCGCGGAGGCGGTCGAGAACGCGATCAAGATCGCGCGGATCGCAACCAAGCGCTCGGCGGTCGTCGCGTTCACCGGCGGCTTCCACGGCCGCACGCTCCTCACGATGGGCTTGACCGGCAAGGTGATGCCGTACAAGCGCGGCTTCGGGCCGTTCCCCGCCGAGATCTACCACGCGACGTTCCCGACGCCGTACCGCGGCCTCACGAGCGAGCAGGCGCTCGCCGACCTCGATCAGCTGTTCCACGCCGACGTCGATCCGAAGTCGGTCGCCGCGATCATCGTCGAGCCCGTGCAGGGCGAGGGCGGATTCAACGTCGCGCCCCCTGAGTTCCTGCAGGCCTTGCGCCGGCTCTGCGACGAGCACGGGATCGTGCTGATCGCCGACGAGGTGCAAGGCGGGATGGCCCGGACCGGCCGGATGTACTCGATCGAACATGCTGGCGTCGTGCCGGACTTGATCACCGCCGCGAAGGGGCTCGGCGGCGGCTTCCCGATCTCCGCGGTCACCGGCCGCGCGTCGATCATGGATGCGGCGCACCCCGGCGGTCTCGGCGGCACCTATGGCGGCAATCCGATCAGCATCGCCGCCGCGCACGCGGTGCTCGACGTGATCGACGCCGAGGGGCTGTGCGCGCGCGCCGCGACGCTCGGCGCGCGGATGCGCGCGCGGCTCGAGGCGCTCGCGACCCAACTGCCGTGCATCGGCAACGTCCGCGGGTTGGGGATGATGGTCGCGATCGAACTCGTGAAGGATCCGAAGACGCGCGAGCCGGACGCGGCGCTGACCGCGGCGATCCTCGCGCAGGCCGAGCAGCGGGGGCTGATCCTGCTCTCCTGCGGCGTCGATGCGAACGTCGTGCGGCTGCTCGCACCGCTCACGATCCCGGAGGCGGTGCTCGAGGAGGGACTGCAGATCCTCGGCGAGTCGATCCGCGCCGCGGTCGCGGCCTCGGCGAAGAGCGCCGCCTGACCCGCGAACGACGCGGGACGCAGCCACCCCGCGCGGCCGGGCGCGCGGGCGCGGCGGCCGCGCGTCAGTCGCGGAACGTCGCGGTGATCCCGATCGTCCGCGGGCGGTAGGTGTAGAAGTTCTGTTGCTGCGCCGGCGGCGTGCCCGGATTGTTCGCGTCGAGTTGGCCGAGCTCGTAGTTCGTCGTGGTGCGCGAGTCGAACAGGTTGTTCACGAACAGCGAGACCTGCCAGGGACCGAAGTCCATGCCGCCGCGCAGCGACGCGAAGGTCGTCGAGGACAGCGTGAACACGTACGGGTCGTACTGCACGCTGCGCGGATCCTGGTTCGCCGCGAGCCAGGGGTTGCGGCTCTGGTACTCCCAGTCCATCCGCAGGAACGCGCGATGGTTCACGAGGTGGAAGTGGTATTCGGCGCCGAGCGAGACCGTCCACGGCGGGCTGGTGCCCGGGCCGCCGTCGATCGCGGCTTGGCCGGAGATCGCATCGCCCGCGAGCACCAGCAACGGCTTCGGCGCCGGCGTCGAGCGGGTATAGCGGGCGCTGGTGTAGCCGACCGCCGCGTTCGCGGTGAAGCCGCCGCCCAGGAGCATGTCGGCCTGCAGGTCGAAGCCCTTCGCGACCGCGGTGCCGAGGTTGTCGGTGAACTGCAGGCCGCAGTTGTACGCGACGTACACGCTCTGCTGGATGTCGTTCCACTTCACGTAGTAGATGCTGGTCGCGACCCGCAGGCGGTTGGCGAACGCGTTCTTCGCGCCGATCTCGAAGCTCTGGGTGGTATCGGCATTGTAGGTGAGCGGCGCGCCGTTCGGATAGCCGGTCTGCTGCAGGCCGCCGGTCCCGTCGCAGTAGCTCGGCAGCGAGGGATTGCCGCCGCCCGGGCGGAAGCCCTTCGCGTAGGTCACGTAGTACAGGTTGTTCGGGTCGGCCTGGAAGTCGATGCCGACCTTCGGGGTGAACGCGGTCTGGCTCTCGGAGGCCGACGCGTAGCTCGGGCCGTAGTTCTCGAGACCGTCGGCGTGCTGGCTCAACGAGAACGACATCTTCGACACGCGGCCGCCGAGCGTCAGACGCCATTGTTTGGTGAAGGCGTAGGTGACCTGGCCGAAGCCCGCGAGCTGGCGGTCGTGGCCGACCTGGCCGTTGTAGTAGATGTCGCAGTTCGGCAGCGACTGGCCCGCGACACCGGCGCCGTTGCAGTAGTAATACGTCCCGTAGTACGACTGCGGGTCGATCCCGAACAACGCGTTCCAGAACGGGATGATCTGGGTGTCCTTGAGTTCCTCGATGCTGACCTCGCGCGACAGCGACCAGAACGTGCCGATCGTCCAGCGCCAGGGGCTCGCCGGATCGTTCGACTGCCAGCGGATCTCCTGGGTCCAGGTCTGCTGGTCGTTGGTCATCTGATTCGGCGTCGAGTAGTTCTGGAAGCCTGCCGGCAGGTGGATCCCGTTCGCGTCGATCAACGGATACCAGGAACACGGCGGCGTCGCGGTCGTCGAGGCCGAGCCGCAGCTGCCGATCAGCCACGACTGGCTCTGGAAGTACGCGAGGTCGTACACGGTGCCCTGGTAGCCGGTGAGTTCGTGTCGGTTGTAGTACGACGTGTTCGAGATCAGCTGCGTCTTGCCGATGTCGGCGGTGATCCTGAGCGCCGGCAGGTAATAGCGGTCCGGCACCGGGATGCGTTCGGGGGTTCCGGTACTGAAGTGACCCGCCGCGACGTCCGAGTACGCCGGCCAGTAGGTCGACACGTCGTGCCGGCGCGCGTTCTGGAACATCACGCTCGGTTCGATCCGCACGCCGTCGACCGGCTGGTACAGCAGGGCGAGCCGCGCCGCGACCGTGTTCACGTGGTTCACGTTCTTCTCGACGATGTCGCGCGTGGTCGGATCGACCCGGTTGATCCAGCCGCCGTCGTAGCGGTACCAGACGCTTGCGCGATAGCCGAGTTTGTCGTTGATGATCGGCCCGCCGTGGGCGATCCCGGCCTCGTAGCTCGGCTGGCCGCCGCGGGTGAACGAGAGTTCGGTGCGCGCGTAGGTCGAGTCCCGGGTGACGCTCGGCGGCGTCATGATGTAGCGGACCGTGCCGCCCTCGGAGCCCGCGCCGAACAGCGTCCCTTGCGGGCCGCGCAGGATCTCGACCCGCTGCAGGTCGAAGGTCCGCGGGAGCGTATCGTCGGGGTTGAAGCCGAGCGAGCGCATCTGGATCGGCGTGTCGTCGATGTAGATCCCGGTCGTGCCGGCGCCGCCGGAGGAGGAGATTCCGCGGATCGAGATCGCGTTCGTGCCCGAGTTGTCGATCGACACGCCGGGCACGAATTTCACGATATCCTGGAAGTCCTTGATCCCGCGGCTGTCGAGCGATCCTTGGCTGAACGCGGTGATGCTGAGCGGCACCTTGCTGATGCTCTCGGCGCGGCGGGTCGCGGTGACGACGATCTCCTGCAGCGCGTTGCCGTTGCCGGCCGCGCGGGCGGCGCTTCCGGCGGCGGCGAGGTTCGCGGCGCCGAGCGCCGCGAGCGCGACGCCGACGAGGGTGCGGCGTCGTCGCGCCGTGGCGGAATTCCCGTTCGGCATCGGCGCGATCGCGGTCGGCATCGTGAAACTCCCCGCTATATCGTTATATAAATTCCTTATATCGAAAAATAGCACCGCGGTCGCGGTGGCGCAACCCGCCCCCGGGACGCGGCGTGGTGCTGCGTCCCGGGGGCGAGGCGTCGTCGCTCCGACGAGCGATCGACTAGTGGCGGTAGATGAAGGTCAGACCGAAGGTGCGCGGCCGGAACGTCCAGTCGCGTTGCAGCCGCGTGGCGGATTCGCAGGCCGGCGAGACCGGCGGGCCACCCGGCGAGCCACAGACACCCGGGTCGATCGACCAGTGGTAGTTCGTGATCGTGTTGCTGTCGGCGAGGTTGTTGATGAACGCCTCGACGCGCCAGTCACCGAGCAGGATTCCGGCGCGCACCGACATGTAGTTCGTCGAGCTCAGCACGTAGTTCGCCGGATCGAATTGCTGGGTCGACCCATCCTGTTGCGGCGAGAGCCACTTCGCCCGTCCCTGGTACTCGTCGTCGAAGCGCACGAACGAGCCGCGGTTGAACAGGCGGAAGTTGTACTGCAGACCGATCGACCCGGTGACCGGCGCGCCCGGCTGACCGCTCTGACCGGTGATCGCGTCGCCCTTGCTGACGATCGGCGCGGCCTCGATCGCCGAGAAGCGCGCATCCTGGGTGTAGCGCGCGTCGGTGTAGCCCGCGGTGATCTGGGCGGTGAAGTGGTCGGTCAGCGCGACGTCGGCCTGGAAATCGAAGCCCTTCGCGACCGCCTTGCCGAGGTTCGCGATGAACGAGATCTGGCAGATCGGCGGCACCACGGTCTGCTGGATGTTGTTCCACTGGATGTAGTAGACGCTGGTCGCGAGCTTCACGCGATCTTCGTAGTTGTTCTTCGAACCGACCTCGAAGCTGTTCACGCTGTCGGAACTGAAGGTCTGCGGCGCGGCCGTGATGCCGAAGTTGTTGAAGTCGCCGGCGCACGCCGCGTACGGCACCGGATTGTTCGCGCCGCCCGGGCGGAAGCCCTTCGCGTAGGTCGCGTAGTACAGATTGTCCGGATCATGCTGGTACGCGACGCTGACCTTCGGCGTGAACGCGTTCTCGCTCTTGCCGCCGGTGCCGGTCTGCGGGGTGAGGAACAACTGCGGTCCGCCGGTCAGCGTGTGGAACGAGTACTGGGTGTGCGATTCGCGCGCCCCGAGGGTCAGCTTCCACTGCTGGGTGAACGCGTAGGTCGCCTCGCCGTACCACGCGTACTGCTTGTCGTCCGCGAACGTCTGCAGGAAGTACGAGTCGTTCGGGAAGCGCGGATCGTAGAGGATCGGCTGATACGGAGTCGCGCAGGCACCGATCGACGCATCGTAGTTGCAGAACACGTCGCCGTAGTTCGAGCCGTAGTACACGGTGGTCAGCTCGTTCAGCAGCGGGTCGTGGATCTGCTCGAGGTAGCTCTGGCGATCGGTGCTGAAGAACAGGCCCGTGGTCCAGGTGAGCGGCGAGCTCGCGTCGTTCGACTGGAACCGCAGTTCCTCGACCAGGTTCTGCTGACCGTTGTCGACCGTCGCCGGCGAGCGGTAATTGGTCGCGCCTGGGGGCAGGTGCAGGCCGCTGCCATCGAGCAGCAGCGGGTATCCGTTGGCGTACGAACCGAACACCTCGAACGATTGGTAGAAGCCCAGGTTGTAGATCGTGCCGTCGTAGCCGCTCGTCTCCTTGCGGTGGTAGTACGCGGTGTTCGAGATCACGTCGAACTTGGAGAAGTGGCCGACGATCTTCAGCGACGGCAGGTAGAACCGGTCGGGGCGGCCGCGGCGGGTCGGATCGGCGCTCACGTAGCGGTCCTTGCCGGCGTTGCTGTAGAGCGGCCAGTAGTCGTTGGTGTTGCCCGCGTAGCGGTCCTGGTAATAGAACGACGGCGTCACGCGCCACTGGTCGTTGATCGCCCAGACCGCGGCCAGACGGAACATCGACGTGGTCGCGTAGTTCGCGTTGTGGCTCACGTTCGCGAGGGTCACCGGATCGATCAGGTCGATGTAGCCGCCGTCGCGCCGGTACCAGACGTCGGCGCGCACGCCGAGCTTGCCGGGGATGATCGGCATGCCGCCGGCGACGCCGGCCTCGTAGCTCGGCGCGCCCCCTTGGGTGTATTCAATCGAGTCGCGGCTGTAGATGCTGCTATGTGTCAAGCTCGGCGGCGTGGTGATGTAGCGCACCGTGCCACCCTCGGAACCCGCGCCGAACAGGGTGCCTTGCGGGCCGCGCAGCACCTCGACGCGCTGGATGTCGAAGGTCTGCGGCAGCGCCTCGTCCGGGTTGAACGCGAGTGCGCGCATCTGGATCGGCGTGTCGTCGATGTAGATCCCGGTCGTGCCGGCGCCGCCGGTCGAGGCGATGCCGCGGATCGAGATGTTGTTCGTGCCGGTGTTGTCGACGTTGACACCCGGGGTGAACTTCGCGATATCGTTGAAATCGCGGATTCCGCGCATGTCGAGCGCGGACTGGGTCAGCGCGGTCACGCTCAAGGGAACGTGGCTCAGGCGTTCGGCGTGCCGCGTCGCGGTCACGATCACTTCCTGCAGCGGGCCGTTTTGCGCCGCGTTCGATCCCGCGTCGGTCGCGGATTGCGCGTGAGCCGGGGGGCCCAGGGTCGCCACGGCGAGGCCGATGGCCAACGCCGCACCCTGGATCGACAACATGTGGCTTTCGCGCAACGTCTGGTAGCGAAAACATCCCGGCATGATGGTCCCTCGATGTTGTTGGCTGCAGGGGGTCGCGGGATGTACAGCCGTCCGATCGGCCCCGCGAATGGCCCGTCGGATGACCATAACCCCCGGCGCGCCGAAAGGCAATTGCGGCGCGGAATCCGCACCGAACCGGGGCACCGCATGTGGTCGCGTGCACGCGACGAGTGCGCGTCGGCCTGGCCATCGACCTCGGCTCGGGGGGCGCGACGGGCGCCGGACACGGGTCGGCGCGCGCGGCTTTATGGGATCATGCCGGGCATGATCGACCCGTCCTCCCGGCCGCCCTCGCGGTCGTTGCGGCCGCTGCGCGCGGTGCTGCCGTTCCTGAAACCCTACCGCGGGACGCTGGTCGCCGCGCTCGCGGCGCTGCTCGCGGCGTCGGCGGCGTTGCTGTCGCTGCCGATCGCACTGCGCGAGATGATCGATCATGGGCTAGCGGCGCACAGCGCCGCGACGATCAACCGCTATTTCGTCGGCTTCCTGGTGGCGGCGGTGCTCTATGGCGTGTTCGCGGCGCTGCGCTTCTATCTCGTGACCTGGCTCGGCGAACGCGTCGTCGCGGACCTGCGCTCGGCCGTCTACGAGCGCGTCGTGCGGATGGATCCCTTGTTCTTCGAGACGACGCGCACCGGCGAGGTGCTCTCCCGCCTGACCGCCGACACGACGCTGGTGCAATCGATCGCGGGCGTGAGCCTGTCGATCGTGCTGCGCTCGACCTTGAGCTTCGTCGGCGCGCTGGTGATGCTCGCGCTCACCAGCGCGCGCCTCACGCTCGCGATCGTGGTGCTGATCCCGATCGTGGTCGTGCCGTTGATCGTCGTCGGCCGGCGCGTTCGACGGTACTCGCGAACGTCGCAGGATCGGCTCGCCGAGACCAACGGGCTCGCGGACGAGACCCTGAACGCGATCCAGACGGTGCAGGCATTCACGCTCGAGGACCTGCAGAGCGCGCGCTACCGGCACGCGGTCGAGGAGAGCTTCGCGGCCGCGGTGCGCCGCACGCGGGTGCGCGCGGTGCTGACCGCGTTCGGGGTCGGCTTGATCTTCGGCGGGATCACGCTGGTGCTGTGGATGGGCGCGCACGCGGTGGTCGCGGGCCGGATGACCGGTGGCGCGCTCGGTCAGTTCCTGATGTACGCGGGCCTCGTCGGCACCTCGGCGGCGGCGCTGTCGGAGATGTGGGGCGAGGTGCAGCGCGCGGCCGGCGCGATGGAGCGGCTGTCGGAACTCCTCGACGCCCAGCCGACGATCGCGCCGCCGGCGCATCCGGTGCCGCTGCCGGCGCGGATCGAGGGGCGGATCCGCTTCGACGACGTCGTGTTCCACTATCCGTCGCGGCCCGATACGCCGGCGCTCGCGCACTTCACGCTCGAGGTCGCGCCCGGCGAACGCATCGCGTTCGTCGGACCCTCGGGGGCCGGCAAGAGCACGACGTTCCAATTGCTACTGCGGTTCTACGATCCGCAGGCGGGGCGCGTCACGATCGACGGGATCGACCTCGCGAGCGTGCATCCGCGCGACCTGCGCGCGCAGATCGGGCTCGTGCCGCAGGACACGGTGCTGTTCGGCGCGAGCGCGCGCGAGAACATCCGCTACGGGCGCCCCGACGCGAGCGACGCGGACATCGAGGCGGCGGCGCGTGCCGCGGCCGCCGACGAGTTCCTGCGCA
>JAJYFF010000050.1:18594-20313 GCA_021785405.1 Pseudomonadota bacterium
AGCTCCCGCAGGGCTACGACACGTTCCTCGGGGAGCGCGGCACGCGGCTCTCGGGCGGGCAGCGCCAGCGGATCGCGCTCGCGCGGGCGATCCTGAAGGATCCGCCGATCCTGCTGCTCGACGAGGCGACCAGCGCGCTGGACTCCGAGTCCGAGCGGCTGGTGCAGGCGGCGATCGAGCGCGTGATGCGCGATCGCACGACGATCATCATCGCGCACCGGCTCGCGACCGTGCTCGAGGCGGATCGGATCGTGGTGATGGATCACGGCCGCATCGTCGCGACCGGGACGCACGAGGAATTGATCCGCGGGAACCCCTTGTACGCGCGCCTCGCGGCGCTGCAGTTCGGCGAGGGGGACGGGGGAGCCGCGACGGACGATCGCGCGACGGGTGGCGACGGCGAGACGCGCGGCGACGGCGAGACGGGTGGCGACGGCACCGTGACCGGCGCCGTCGCCCGTGCGTTGCTCTAGACCAGGCCTTCCTCGCGCAGCGCCTGTTGCACCTTCGGCCGATGGCCGACGCGCGACTGGTAGGCGGCGAGCGCCGGCCACTGGCCGAGATCGACGCCGACGTGCGCGCCCCAGCTCAGCACCGTGAACAGATACGCGTCGGCGACGCTGAAGCTCTCGCCGGTCAGGTAGGACTTGCCCTCGAGCTGGCCCGCGAGCCAGCCGAGGCGGTTGCCGAGCAGCGCGACCGCGGCCGCCTTCCACTCGGGCGTCGCCTTCGGGTTCCACAGCGGACTGAAGCCCTTGTGGATCTCGGTGGACACGTAGTTCAGCCATTCCATCAGCCGGTAGCGCTCGAAGGTGCCGACGGGCGGCGCGAGCTTCGCGGCCGGCGCGTGGTCGGCGATGTACTGCAGGATCACCGCGCACTCGGTCAGCACGGCACCGTCGTCGAGCGCGAGCGCGGGCACCGATCCCTTCGCGTTGATCCGCAGATAGTCGCCGCCGGACTCGGTCTTCTTCGTCTGCAGGTTCACTTTCTCGCCGGCGAACGGCAGGCCGGCTTCGCAGATCGCGATGTGCGGCGCGAGCGAGCACGCGCCGGGACTGTAATAGAGCTTCATCGGAGTGATCCTCGTTCGTGGTCAGATCGGGAAACGGGCATGTTACGCGCCCGAGCGGACGGCGCAAGGCGCGCGCGCGGCGCGAAGCGCAGCCGTCGCGCCGCGAGGAACGCGCGGCCGTAGACCGGGTTCGCGAGCGAGTCGATCCGCACGCGCTCGCCGGTCGACGGGGCGTGCACGAAGCGGCGGCGTCCGATCGCGATCCCGACGTGCAGCGCCTTGTGCGGGAAATGCATGAACACGAGATCGCCGGCGCGAATCCGCGCGCGTGCGACCGGTCGGCCGATCGCGAGCAGCTCCTCGGCGGTGCGCGGCACCTCGAGGCCGGCGCGGTGCGCGGCGTAATAGACGAGGCCGCTGCAGTCGAACGTGCGCGGCCCGTCGCTGCCGTACGCGTAGGCGCGGCCGACCATCGCGCGAGCGGTGCGCACGAACACCGTGCGCGCCGACGGCGGCGCCGGGGGCGCCGGCGCTGGGATCGGCGTGAGCGCGGCGGGCGAGGGGCGCGGCGGGTGACCCGCGCAGGCCGCGAGCGCGGCGGCGATGCCCGCGATCGCGGCGAGGCGCTTCAAGCGCCGGCGGCGTCGGTCTCGGCCGGCGCCGCGAGCGCGGCGCCGACCACGCCGGCTTCGGCGCGCAACCGG
>JAJYFF010000108.1 GCA_021785405.1 Pseudomonadota bacterium
CAGCGTCGCCGCGGGGCGCGCGGGAACCGCCAATCCGGGTCCTCACGGCTTCTCGGAGATCCTGTACGCGTTCACGTCCGCGGGCAACAACAACGGCAGCGCGTTCGCCGGGTTGTCCGCCGACACGCCGTTCTACGACGTTGCGCTCGGAATCGTGATGTGGCTCGGCAGGTACTGGCCGATCGTCGCCGTGCTCGCGGTCGCGGGGTCGCTTGCGGCGAAGAAACGCGTGCCGGTCACCCCCGGGACCCTGCCGACCCACGGACCGACGTTCGTGATCCTGCTGATCGGCACGATCGTGCTCGTCGGTGCGCTCACCTTCGTGCCGGCGCTCGCGCTCGGTCCGATCGTCGAGCATCTGAGGCTGTGGGGAGGCGGGCGATGACCGCGTCGTCGGCAGGCGCCGCCGGCGCGAGGCATCGCCTGTCGATGTTCGACCGCGCCTTGTTCGGACCCGCGCTCCTCGACGCGCTGCGCAAGCTCGATCCGCGGGTGCAATGGCGCAATCCGGTGATGTTCGTCGTGTACGTCGGCGCGATCCTGACCACGATACTCTGGGCGCAGGCGCTCCTCGGGCGCGGCGAGGCGCCGCCGTGGTTCATCCTGAACGTCACGGTGTGGCTATGGTTCACCGCGCTGTTCGCGAACTTTGCGGAGGCGCTCGCCGAGGGGCGCGGCAAGGCGCAGGCCGCGGCGCTGCGCGGAATCAAGCAGACGGTAGTCGCAAAGCAGCTCGCCGATGCGCGTGACCGGGTCCGCCACGAGCGCGTGCGTGCGGACGCCCTGCGCCGGGGAGATGTCGTCCTCGTCGAAGCGGGCGATGTCGTCCCGGGCGACGGCGAGGTGATCGAAGGCGCTGCATCGGTCGACGAAAGCGCAATCACCGGCGAGTCCGCGCCGGTGATCCGGGAGTCTGGCGGGGACTTCTCGTCCGTGACCGGCGGCACGCGGGTGTTGTCGGACTGGATCGTGGTCCGCGTGACCGTGAACCCCGGGGAGGCGTTCATCGATCGGATGATCTCGATGGTCGAGAACGCGACGCGACAGAAGACGCCGAACGAGATCGCGTTGACGATCTTGCTGGTCGCACTGACCCTCGTGTTTCTGCTCGCGACTGCGACGCTTTTGCCCTTCTCGGCGTACGGCGTCGCACGAGCCCAGGTCGGCGCTCCGATCACGATCACCGCGCTGGTGGCGCTGCTCGTGTGCTTGATTCCGACGACCATCGGCGGACTGCTGTCGGCGATCGGCGTCGCCGGCATGAGCCGGATGATGCAGGCGAACGTGATCGCGATGTCCGGGCGGGCGGTCGAGGCGGCGGGCGACGTCGACGTGCTGCTGCTCGACAAGACCGGAACGATCACGCTCGGCAATCGGCAGGCGGCCGCGTTCATTCCGGCGAGCGGGATCGCGGCGGAAGAGCTCGCCGATGCGGCCCAGCTCGCCTCGCTCGCCGACGAGACGCCCGAGGGGCGCAGCATCGTCATCCTCGCGAAATTGCGCTATCGGCTCCGCGAGCGGGATCTCGGCGCGATGGTGCCGACGTTCATCCCGTTCTCGGCGCACACTCGGATGAGCGGCGTCGACCTCGGCGAGCGGCGGATCCGCAAGGGCGCGCCCGCGGCGATCCGCACGCACGTCGAGAGCCTCGGGCATCCGTTCCCGAAGGCGATCCTCGGAGTGGTCGACGAGGTCGCGCGTCGCGGCAGCACGCCGCTCCTGGTCAGCGACGGTGCGCGGGTGCTCGGGATCGTCGAGCTCAAGGACATCGTCAAGGGCGGGATCAAGGAGCGGTTCGGCGAGCTGCGCCGGATGGGCATCAAGACCGTGATGATCACCGGCGACAATCCGCTGACCGCGGCGGCGATCGCGGCGGAGGCGGGTGTCGACGACTTCCTCGCCGAGGCGACCCCCGAGGCGAAACTGCGCTTGATCCGCGAGCACCAGGCGCAAGGCCGTTTGGTCGCGATGACCGGCGACGGGACGAACGACGCGCCGGCGCTCGCGCAGGCGGACGTCGCGGTCGCGATGAACACCGGCACCCAGGCGGCGAAGGAAGCCGGCAACATGGTGGACCTCGACTCGAATCCGACGAAGCTGATCGAGGTCGTCGAGACCGGCAAGCAGATGCTGATGACGCGTGGATCGCTCACCACGTTCAGCATCGCGAACGACCTCGCGAAGTATTTCGCGATCATCCCCGCGGCGTTCGCGTCGACCTACCCGTCGCTCGATGCGCTGAACCTGATGCGCCTCGCGACGCCGTTCTCGGCGATCCTCTCGGCGGTGATCTTCAACGCGTTGATCATCATCGCTTTGATTCCGCTCGCGCTCAAAGGCGTGAAGTACCGGGCGCTCGGCGCGGCGACGCTGCTGCGGCGGAACCTGTTAATATACGGTCTCGGCGGGATCGTGATTCCATTCGCTGGAATCAAGCTGATCGATTTGTGTCTCGTGGCGGTGCACCTCACGTGAATCCAGGGACTACCGCGGTGAAGACGGTGATCCGGCCGGCACTCGCATTGCTTCTCGCGATGACGGTGATCGCCGGATTCGCCTATCCGCTGATCGTGACCGGGATCGCGCAGGTGCTGTTCCCGCGGCGGGCGAACGGCAGCCTGATCGTCGAGCACGGCCGACCGATCGGCTCGCGGCTGATCGGCCAGGCGTTCTCCGCGCCGCGCGACTTCTGGGGGCGCCCGTCCGCGACCCTGCCACGCCCATACGACGCGCTCGACTCGGGCGGATCGAACCTCGGTCCCTTGAATCCGGCGCTCGTTGCGGTGGTGCAGGCGCGGATTGCCGCGTTGCACGCGGCGGATCCGGGGAATCGCGCGCGGGTGCCGGTGGATCTCGTGACCGCGTCGGCGAGCGGACTCGACCCGGACATCAGTCTCGCGGCCGCCGAATACCAGGCGGGACGCGTCGCGCGCGCGCGCGGACTTCCGTTCGCGACGGTACGCGCGATGATCGCCGCGCACGCGAAGCATCGATGGCTCGGGTTGTTCGGCGAGCCGCGGGTGAACGTTCTCGAGCTCAATCGGGCGCTCGATGCGGCGAGCGCAGCCAGACGCGGAACCCGGCCGCCGGGCGCGGTTGCCGGGCGCGGCGCGCCGGACGGATGATCGAGCCGCGACCGGATCCGGATCAGCTCCTCGCGCAGGTTCAAGCCGAGGAGGCGCGCGCGCGGCGCGGCCGGCTGCGTATTTTTTTCGGAGCCTGTGCGGGCGTCGGCAAGACATTCGCGATGCTCGAGGCGGCGCGCATCGTGCGCGCCGCGGGCACGGACGTCGTCGTCGGCTACGTCGAACCACACGGGCGCGTCGAGACCGAGCGACTGCTCGAGGGGATGCCGCGCATCGAGCCAGTGACCGTGCGATACCGCGGGATCGTACGCCGCGAATTCGATCTCGACGGAGCGCTCGCGCGGCGACCACAGATCGTGCTGGTGGACGAGCTCGCGCACTCGAACCTGGTCGGTGGGGAGCCGACGCCGCGTCATCCGAAGCGTTGGCAGGATGTCGAGGAGCTCCTCGAGGCCGGGATCACCGTCTGGACCACCGTGAACGTTCAGCATCTGGAGAGCCTGAAGGATCTGGTCACGCAGATCACCGGCGTGCGGCAGCGCGAGACCGTGCCGGACCGCGTGTTCGACGAGGCCGAGGAGATCGAGCTGATCGATTTGCCGCCCGGCGATCTGCTCGCGCGCTTGCGAGCCGGCCAAGTCTATCTCGCGGATGCGGCGGCGACCGCAGTCGACCGGTTCTTCCGGATGCCGAACCTGATGGCGCTGCGGGAGCTCGCGCTGCGGCGCGTCGCGGATCGCGTCGAAGCGGCGGCCCGCGCGCTGCCCGCGGCCCGCTCGCATGCGCGGCTCGCGGGCGAGCGGATTTTGGTCGCCGTCGGGCCGGATGCGCAGGCCGAGCAGCTGGTGCGGGCGGGCAAGCGCATCGCCGATGCCTTCGATGCGAGCTGGAGCGTCGTGTACGTGGAGACGCCCGCGCTGCTGCGGCTGTCGGACGAACAACGCAATCGTCGAATCGACGTCTTGCGACTCGCCGAGTCGCTCGGCGCCGAGACCGTGACGCTCGGTGGACCGACCCCACCGCCGACATCGCC
>JAJYFF010000051.1 GCA_021785405.1 Pseudomonadota bacterium
GTTCACCGGCCAGTTCCACGGCGTGATCAGCGCGCAAACGCCGACCGGCTCGAGCGTGATCCGCGTCTTGCCGCGCATCTCCTCGAACCGGAAGGTCTTCATCACCTCGATCATCGCGCCGAGGTGTCCGGTGCCGCAGCCGGCCTGGGAACCCTTCGCGAGCGTGATCGGTGCGCCCATCTCGACCGAGATCGCGGTCGCGATCTCCTCGTAGTGCGCTTGGTAGCGCTCGAGCATGCGCTCGAGCAGCGCGAGGCGCTCCGCGGGCGTCGTCCGCGAGAAGTCGTCGAACGCGCGCCGCGCCGCCGCGACCGCCAGATCGACGTCCTTCGGACCGCCCATCGAGATCGTGCCGGCGACCGCCTCGGTCGCGGGATTGATCACCTGGAACGTCTTCGGTTCGACCGGATCGACCCAGCGGCCGTCGATATAGAACTTGCGCTCGTCGTACATGGCTTCTTCCTTCGCAAAACGTTCGTCGGGGGTGCTCGCCATTGTACTAGAATGCCGGCGGGGATGCTGGGCGGAGTGCATAGCGTGACGAGACGTATCGGCTGGTGGGCCTCGTGCCTGATCGTTCTGCTCGGCGTCTCGAACGCGCGGGCCCAGGTGTGGAACCCCGTGCGGCGCGAGCCCATCGCGATCGGCCCCGAGGCGAGCCGGATCATCGTCGGCTTCAAGGTCACGCCGTCGAACGCGATGGTGACTTCGATCGCGGCACACGCGCACCTGCCGGCGCGGCGCGTCGTGCAGGCGCGCACCTCGCCGCGCGATGCGATCGCGCTCGCGCAGCGCGCCGGGCTCGCGATCGCGATCACGCGGCAGTTGACGCCGAGCATGCACCTGCTGGTGCTGCCGCGCCGCTTGTACGGCGCCGCGGTCGTGCGGACGCTCGCGACGCTGCGCGCGGACCCCGCGGTCGCGTTCGCGAGCGTCGATCATCGCCGCTACGCGCTGCAGGCCGTCACCCCGAACGATCCGCTGTTCCCGGCGACCAGCACGACGGTCTGCGACCCCTCGGTCGGTTGTAACCCGACGCAAACCTATTCGAACGGGCAGTGGTACCTGCGCGCACCCCCGCCGACCGCGACGCCGACCGACAACGACCTCGCGGCGACCGACGCGGTCGATGCCTGGGCGATCACCACGGGGAGCACCGGGGTCGTGATCGCCGACGTCGACACCGGCGTGTTGTTCGATCACCCGGATCTGGGACGGGCGGGCTTCGGCGGCCGCCTGCTGCCGGGCTACGATTTCGTCGGTCAGGACTACAGCACCGGCAACAACAACGCATCGCAGACCGGGCCCCTCGGCACCTATCTCGTCGCGAACGACGGTGACGGCTGGGATCCGGACCCCTCGGATCCGGGCGACTGGGTCAGCGCCTCGGACTTCAGCTACCTCGATCAATACGGCAACAACCTGTTTCCGCAGGCCGTGTGCGGCCAGCCGGGCGCGACGGCCGGTACGTACCTGCCGGTCAACAGTTCCTGGCACGGCACCCGGGTATCGGGAATCCTCGGCGCGCTCACCAACAACGGCACCGGGATCGCCGGGATGACCTGGGGCCCGTGGCTGCTGCCGGTGCGCGCGCTCGGCAAGTGCGGCGGGTACGACTCGGACATCATCGCGGGGATCGAGTGGGCGGCCGGGATGCCGGTCACGGATCCCTCCGGCAACGCGGTCCCGAGCAATCCGTATCCCGCGAGCATCATCAACCTGAGCCTCGGCGGGAGCGGTACCTGTCCGGCGAGTTACCAGAGCGCGTTGACCCAGATCACCCAACTCGGCGTGCTGGTCGTCGCCTCGGCCGGCAACGGCGGTAATCCGGGCAGCACCGCGCCGGTGGATGCGCCCGCGAACTGCAGTGCCGTCGTGCCCGGCGTGGTCGCGGTCGCGGGCTTGCGCAACGTCGGCACCAAGGTCGGCTACAGCAGTTCCGGTCCCGAGGTCACGCTGTCGGCGCCGGCGGGCAACTGCGTCGAGTACGACGCGACCAATCCGTCGGCGGTGCTTCCGTGCCTGCGGTCGATCGACACGACGGTGAACACCGGCGCGACGTCGCCCGACCCGAACGGCAACACCTACACCGACCAGAACAATCCGAACCTCGGCACCAGTTTCTCCGCACCGATCGTCGCGGGGATCGCGGCGCTGATGCGCTCCGTGAACGCGAACTTGACGCCGGCGGAACTCGCCGCGCGGCTTGCCGCGAGCGCGACCCCGTTTCCGGCGAATACCGGCAATCTGCCGGTGTGCCCGAACTCCGATCCGACGACCGGCGAGTGTTCCTGTCCGCCGAGCGGGCAGTGCGGCAGCGGCATGGCGAACGCGCTGGCGGCCGTCGATGCCGCCGAGCGGCCGATCGCCGCGGTCGCATTGCCCGCGCAGGTCACGACCGGACAGACCGCGACGTTCGACGCGAGTGGGAGCGCCCCATCCTGCGGCCGCACGATCGCGAGCTACGCGTGGGTCGCGAGCGGTGGGGTGCAGATCGCGGGCGCCGCGAACGCGGCCCAGGTCAGTGTGATTCCGGGGACGACCGCCGGCACCGTGACCTTGACCGTGACCGATTCGGCGGGCGCGACCGATACCGCGACGATCGACGTGCCCGCGACCGGGGCGCCGACCGCGGCCGGCGTACCCGCGTCCGCCGGCACCGCGGCGAGCGCGTGCCCGACGGCGATGGCGTTCACGGTCGCGGCGCCGACGGTCGCGGCGACGGTCGCGCCGGCGAGCGTCGCGACGAACGCCGTCGCGACCTTGACGATCACGTTCACGAACCCGAATCCGTACGCGCTGACCGAGGGCGTCTTCAATGACACCCTGCCGTCCGGCCTCACCATCGCCTCTTCACCGCAGACGACGACGAGTTGCTCCGGCGGCCAGGTCTCCGCGACCTACACCACGACGAGCTTCGCGATCTCGGGGGCGGTGGTGCCGGCGAACGGCAGTTGCTCGGTGACCGCACCGATCGAGAGCGCGAGCGCCGGTACCTATGCGATCACGATCGCGCCGAATGCGCTGGTCACGGGGCCGGCGGGAGGCAACACGGCCGGGGCGACGACTTCGCTGACGGTCACCTCGCCGAGCGGCGGCGGTGGCGCGCTCGGCTGGCTGGCGCTCCTCGGCCTCGGGATTCTCGGCCTGCTCCGGCTCGCCTCGCAGCGGCGGCGGCGCGCGTGACGCGTACCGCGTCCATGGCGGCGAACGGCGTCGAGATCGAGACCTTGCGGGTGCACGCGGACGCGCGCGGCAGCCTGTTCGAGCCGATCGACGAGCCGACGCTCGCCGCGCAGCGCAACGTGCACGTGGTGTTGACGCAGCCGAACGCGGTGCGCGGCAACCACTATCATCCGGAGTCCGCGGAGACCACCACCGTCTTCGGTCCCTGCCTCGTGCGCTGGCGGGATACGGACGGCGTGCACGACGCCGACGTGCCGGCGGGCGAGGCGTGGCGGTTCCGCTTCCCGCCGGGCGTCGCGCATGCGTACCGCAACACCGGGACGACGACGATGGTGCTGGTGAGTTTCAGTTCCCGGCCGCACGATCCGAGCGGCGGCGACACGGTGCGCGCGGCGATCCTGTAACGGACCGCGACGACGGCCCCTGGCCGTCACCCCGGCGGCGGCGGTAGCAGGACCTTGAACCGGGTGCTGCGCCCCGGTTCGCTCGCGAGCGCGATCCGGCCGCCGGCATCGTCGACGTAGCGACGCACCAGCAGGAGCCCGCGACGGGTCGGTGCGCTGCCCTCGGGCGTCCCGCTCGCATAGCCGCTCTTGAAGATCAGCTTGATCGCCTGCCGGTCGGACAGCGCGGCCGCCTCGTCCGGCCGCAGCAGGCCGCGTTCGACCGCGGCGCGCCGCACCCGGACCGGATCGATGCCGCGGCCGTCGTCCTGGAAACGCAGTTCGCCGCCGCCGTTCGCCTGGCGCACGAACGACAACCGCAAGGTCCCGGTCGACGGCTTGCCGGCGGCCTCGCGCGCGTCGGCCGCCTCGATCCCGTGGATGATCGCGTTGCGGATCAGCTGGATCGCGATGTTCTTCACGATCGGCCGGTGCGCCGACGGGACCGCGTCGAGACCGGTGAATTCGATGTGCACGGGTCGGCCCTGTTCCGCGCCGATGTGCTCCGTCAGGCTCGCGAGCGCCGACTCGAGCCGCCCGGGCGCGGCCGCGCGGGCGGCGGGTGCACTGGGCGCGGGCTCCGGGCTCGCTTCGCCGAAGAAGCGCGGTGCGTCGATGATCTGCGTGCCGTTGTCGGTGACCGCGCGGTTCTCCTCGACGGCGGCGCCGGGCATCGCGTTGCGGGTCAGCGTGCGCAGCAGCGCCAGCCGGCCGAGCAGCGCGTCGAGCTTGACCGCGAGCGGCAGGAAGTCGCTGCCGCTCAAGCTCTCCCGGTCGCGCAGCTCGTGCACCGCATCCTCGAACGAGCGCGCCGCGATCTCGAGGGAGGTGAGCCGCAGCAGCAGCGCTTCGCGGCGGATCTGATCGACTTGCGCGAGCGCGGCGTCGAGTTTCTCGCGAAACGCGGTCTGCTCCCGGGCCGGTTGCTTCAGGATCGCATCGATCCGCTCCATCGCCTCGCTCGTCTTGCGCACCGCGGTCGCGAATCGCGCGGCGCCGAGGCGCAACAGCGCGCGCAGGATCTCGCCGTAGGACTGCAGTTCCGCGCGCAGTTCGGCGATCTCGTGCGCCTGTTGAACCGCGTCGGTGCGATCGGTGATCACCAGCACGCGGGCGGCGCCGGCTGGCGTCTCGGTGCCGCCGTGGACGTCGAATCGGTACCACACGGTCGATTGCGCGCCATCGGGACCCGCCACGCGCAACTCGATCTCGTCGCAGCGGCGCGGGGCACCGCGATCTTGGAGCGCGCTCGTCAGCCGGGCGAGCGTCTCCGGTTTCGCGATCGGCTGCAGCAGTTCGCGCCAGTCCGCGCCGACCAACCGCGTGTTGCGCAGCAGCGATCGCGCCGCTTCATTCGCCGAGATCACGCGCAGTCGGGGGTCGAGCACGATCACGCCCTGGGCGATCCGCTCGAGCGCCGCATCGAGCGTCGCCGAGTCCTCGACCGGGTCCGCTTCGGACCGCCCCACCGACGCGAACCACGCGGCGACCTTCATGCGACCGCCTCGATCGCCGGATTCAAGTCGGCGAGCAACTCGTCGGTGGTCGCATAACGATCCGCGGGACGTTTCGCCATCAATCGATCGAGCAGCGCTTGATAGGCGCTGACCGAGTTGGGCAAGCGTGGGATCGGAGCGTTCGCGTGCTGTGTCATGATTTCGATCGGGCTGCGTCCGACATAGGGTTTGCGACCGGTGAGCATCTCGAAGAACATCACGCCGAGGCCGTAGAGATCGGTGCGCGCATCGACTTTCTCGCCCTGGGACTGCTCCGGACTGATGTAGTACGGCGATCCGAGCACTTGACCCGCGCTGGTGACCGAACCTTCCTCGACCGAGCGGCGCGCGAGGCCGAAGTCGATCAACACCGGCGAGTTGTCCTCGCGCAGCATCACGTTGGCGGGCTTCAGGTCCCGATGCAAGATGCCGAACACGTGGATCACGCGCAACGCCTCCGCGATCGATCGCAGATAGTACAGACTCTCGTCGAGGCTCAAGGGGTTGCACAGGCGCGCACGCAGGTCGCCGCACGGAAAGTATTCCATCGCGAGGTACGACTGGTTCGGCAGCACGCCGAAATCGTAGATCTCGGCGATCGAGCGATGCGCGATGCTCGAGATGATCTCGTATTCCCGCTGGAAGCGTTCCGCATCCTCGAGCTCGCGGGCGCTCGAACCCCGGTGGATGACCTTGAGCACCACGTTGCGGCGCAACCGTTCGGCGCGCGCGAGGTACACGGAGGAGAAGTGGCTGGCGGCGAGCCGCTTCACGATCGAATAGTGCGGCACGTCGATCGTCACCGGATCCTGCACCGCGCCGCCGAGGATCGCGGTCTCGCGCGCCGATTCGCTGCGCCGCGCGTGGGCCTCGCCGATCGCCGCGAGCAGGGCGTCCCGGGAGAGCGCCGCCAGCGGCAGGTAATCGCGGGCGCCGCTCTTGAACGCGCGCACCGCGGCGAGTTCCCCGCCGTTCTCGGCGAGCACGATGCAATGGAGCGACGGCCGGATGCGCAGCCATTCGAGCATCGAGGCGAGGCCGTGAGCGGTCGTGCCGTCGCTGCCGAAATCGATTTGCAGGACCAACGCGTCGGGCTCGCGTGCGGCGAGCAGCCGCGCGAGCGTCGTGGTGTCGCCGGCCGGCACGGGGGTCGCGGTCGCGGCCGGCCAGTGGCTCGTCACGTGGTGGGCGAGCCACTGCAGGCGTTTCGCGTCGCTACCGACCGCGATCACGTACGGAGCGTTCGGTTCCTCGGCCATGGTCCCTCGTTCCGTGCGGCCCACCCCCCGAGAACGGGGGGAGACCGAACTGTAGCCGGCGGGTGGCCAAAAAAATGCGGCGGGGTTCGCGAAAAATTGAAACCAAATCGGGATTCCGGCGGTCAGATGGGGTGATTTTCGCAACTCTCCATACGGAAGGGGCCTATTCGAATGGGTAGTATCAGAACCTGGTCGCTCGCCATCGCTGCCGGCCTGTTGGTCGCCGTCGTCACCCATCAGCGGTCCACCGCGTTCGCTGATTCGCTGCAGGGCAGCTCTTCGCCGTCCGCACCGCTCCGGTTGGCCTCGACCGCAAGCCCCGCCGCGGCCCCGGCCGCGCCGGAAGTCACCGGATTGCCGGACTTTTCGGGGCTGGTCGAGCGCAACGGGCCGTCGGTCGTCAACATCAGCGTGATCGAGAAGCCGCAGCAGGCCAGCGTCATGCAATGGAGCGGCAACGATCCGTTGTCGCAGTTCTTCCGCCAGTTCCAGATGCCGCAGCAGCAGATGCCGCCGGAACGGGCGATCGGATCCGGTTTCATCATCAGTTCGAACGGTTACATCTTGACCAACGCCCACGTCGTCGACGGTGCGGCGCACGTGACGGTGAAGCTCACGGACCGGCGCGAATTCCAGGCGAAAGTCATCGGCATGGACAAGCGCAGCGACGTCGCGCTGTTGAAGATCGCGGCGCACGGCCTGCCGGCGGTCCGCTTCGGCGATCCCTCGAAGATCAAGCCGGGTCAGTGGGTCGTCGCGATCGGGTCGCCGTTCGGCTTCGACAACACCGTCACGGCCGGCGTGATCAGCGCGACCGCCCGCGCGTTGCCGGGCGAAGACAACTACGTGCCGTTCATCCAGACCGACGCGGCGGTGAACCCGGGTAACTCCGGCGGCCCGTTGTTCAACATGCAAGGGCAGGTGATCGGGATCAACTCCCAGATCTACAGCCGCACCGGCGGCTTCATGGGCATGTCGTTCGCGATCCCGATCAACATCGCGCTGAACGTCAAGGACCAGCTGTTGAAGTTCGGCACCGTGCGTCGCAGCCGGATCGGCGTCGAAGTGCAGGACGTGAACCAGCAGCTCGCCGAATCGTTCGGCCTCGGCGTGCCGCACGGCGCGCTGATCAGCGGCGTCGATCCGAAGGGCCCGGCGAAGCTGGCGGGCCTGCGGCCGGGCGACGTGATCACCAGCGTGAACGGTCATCCGATCGACCGGTCGATCGATCTGCCGACGATCATCGCGGAGCTGCCGCCGGGCTCGATCGCGCACCTCGGCATCTGGCGCAACCACCGGACGGTGACGATCGACGTGCGCACCGTGCTGTTGCACGACCAGGGCGCCGAGCTCGCGAAGAACGGCGGCGCCCACGGCGACGGCGGCAAGCTCGGCATCGCGGTGCGCGAGCTCAACCCGGATGAGCAACGCCAGCTGCACACCCAGGGCCACCTCGTGATCGAGGGCGTCTCGGGCCCGGCGCTGACCGCGGGGCTGCAGGCGGGCGACGTCGTGCTCGGGGTGAACGGCGAGCGCGTCGATACGATCCAGCAACTGCGTCGCGCGGTCGCGAAGGCCGGCCACAGCGTCGCATTGCTGATCCAGCGCGACAACGCGCAGATCTACGTCCCGGTGGACATCGGCTGATCCGGGGAGCCGCGCGAGTGTACACGCGCTAGCGAATCGGCTTTAATCGCGGCGATGCAAGTCCCGTCGCCGCTCCTTCCTTCGATCCGCGGGCCCGCCGGCGATCTGCCGGCGCGGCCCGCGGCCGCACCGTTCCTGCCGATGAGCCGCGCCGAGATGGAGGCGCTCGGCTGGGATCGTTGCGACGTGATCGTCGTGACCGGCGATGCCTACGTGGACCACCCGAGCTTCGGCATGGCGATCGTCGGGCGCGTCCTCGAGGCGGCGGGCTACCGCGTCGGGATCATCGCCCAGCCGAGCTGGCGCGAGACGCGGGATTTCACGGTGCTCGGCGAGCCGCGCCTGTTCTTCGGCGTGACCGGCGGCAACATGGACTCGATGGTCAACCGCTATACGGCGGACCGGCGGGTGCGCAGCGACGATGCGTATACCCCCGGTGGCGCGGCGGGTGCGCGCCCCGACCGGGCCGTGATCGTGTATGCGCAGCGCGTGCGCGAGGCCTTCCCGCACGCGCCGATCGTGATCGGCGGGATCGAAGCGAGCCTGCGGCGGATCGCGCACTTCGATTACTGGGCGGAGCGGGTGCGCCGTTCGATCCTGGTCGATGCGCACGCCGATCTGCTGGTCTATGGCAACGCCGAGCGCCAGATCCTCGAGATCGCGCGCCGGCTCGACGCGGGCGAGCGAATCGAGACGATCACCGATCTGCGGGGCACCGCGTTGCTGCGCTCGGGCCTCCCCGAGGGATGGATCGAGATCGATTCGACGACGGTCGACGACCTGGGTCCGGTGGAGACGCCGCCGAACCCCTACGAAATGACGCCGGGCGGCGCCCGTACCCCCGGCGCGAGCGCCGCGAGCGACGCCGCGCCGTCGGCCGTGCGACGGGCGCGGGACGTGCCGAACGCCGCGCGGGCGCACAGCGTGATCCGCTTGCCGGCGTTCGAGGCGGTCGCGGGCGATCCGGTGCTGTACGCGCACGCGTCGCGGGTGCTGCACCTGGAGGCGAATCCGGGCAATGCGCGCGCCCTCGTGCAGCGTCACGGCGCGAACGACGTGTGGCTCAATCCGCCGCCGTTGCCGATCGCGACCGGGGATATGGATGCGATCTACGAGTTGCCCTATGCCCGCCGACCGCATCCGGCGTACGGGGCGGCGAAGATCCCGGCCTACGAGATGATCCGTTTCTCGATCTCGATCCAGCGGGGTTGTTTCGGCGGCTGCACGTTTTGCTCGATCACCGAGCACGAAGGGCGGATCATCCAGAGCCGCTCCGAGGAGTCGGTGATTCGCGAGATCGAGACGATTCGTGACCGGGTTCCCGGGTTCACCGGCGTGATCTCGGATCTCGGCGGGCCGACCGCGAACATGTACCGGTTGCATTGCAAGAGCGAGCGGATCGAGGCCGCCTGCCGACGGCCGTCCTGCGTGTACCCCGGGGTGTGCCCGAACCTGAATACCGACCATGCCCCCTTGATCCGCCTGTACCGCCGCGCGCGGGCGGTCGCCGGGGTGAAGAAGGTGCTGATCGCCTCGGGCGTGCGCTACGACCTCGCGACCGAATCGCCGGAGTACGTGAAGGAACTCGCGACGCACCACACCGGCGGCTACCTCAAGATCGCGCCGGAAGCGATCGGCGAGGGGCCGCTGTCGAAGATGATGAAGCCCGGCATCGGCACCTACCACCGGTTCAAGGAACTCTTCGACCGCTACTCTCGCGAGGCGGGCAAGGAGCAGTACCTGATCCCGTACTTCATCGCCGCCCATCCCGGGACGCGCGACGAAGACATGCTGGAGCTCGCGCTCTGGCTGAAGAAGAACGGCTTCCGGGCGGATCAAGTCCAGGCCTTCCTGCCGTCGCCGATGTCCACCGCGACCGCGATGTACCACTCGGGGAAGAACCCGCTGAAGCGCATCACCCGACGCAGCGAGTCGGTCGTGATCCCACGCAGTCTCAAGCAGCGGCGGCTGCACAAGGCGTTCTTGCGCTATCACGATCCGCAGAACTGGCCGCTGTTGCGCGAGGCCTTGAAACGCATGGGACGGGCGGATCTGATCGGCAACGGTCGGCAGCACCTGGTGCCCGCCTATCAGCCGCTGCGCGGCGCGCCCGCGGCGGCGCCTGCGTCGACCGGGAGGTTCCGCACGCAGCACACCGGCTTGCCGATCGTGCGTGGCGGTCGGCGAGTGGGGGGCAAGGCTCGCGGCGGCGCCTCCAAGGCGCGCTGAGCGGCATCCTGCCGCGCCGGGCGGCGCGGCCCTCGCGCGCCCGGAATCGCTTGCCTGGCTCGGCGCGGACAGATTAAAGTTCCCGGCTGTCCAACGTCGAGCCCGCCGCCATGGCGGGCGAGTGCGAACTATGAATCCATGGGTGGTACACAAGTTCGGCGGCTCGAGCGTCGCTGACGAGGGATGTTTTCGCCGCGTCGCCGACATCGTCGAATCGACGGGCCGGGAGCGCGAGGCCGTGGTGCTGTCGGCGTGCAAGGGAGTCACCGACGCGCTGCTCGCGTCGATCACGCTCGCCGAGCGCGCCGACGGCGACTATGCGGGCGCGCTCGCCGCGCTCGAGGCGCGGCATACCGGTCTTGCCCGCGCGCTGCTGTCGGCGCCGGCCTGCGAGGCCTACGTCGCCGAACTGCACCGCGACGTCGCCGACGTCCACGGGATGCTGCAAACGGTCCGCTTGATCCGCTCCGCGCCGAGCGCGCTGCGCGACGTGATCGCGGGCTACGGCGAGATCTGGTCGACCCGCTTGTTCGCGCCGCTGCTCGGCGAGCGCGCGCGGATCGCGGGCGAGGTGCGCTGGCTCGACGCGCGGCAGGTCGTCGTGGTCGAGTGGGGCCCGCTCGGCCCGGCGGTCGACTGGGAACGCAGCGCCGAGCGGATCGGCGCGCTCGTGCCGGCGGATTTCCGCGGTCGGTTGGTGGTCACCGGCTTCATCGCGACCACGCATGGCGGGGTGCCGACGACCCTCGGCCGCAACGGAAGCGATTTCTCCGGTTCGATCTTCGGGGCGTTGCTGAACGCCGCCGAGATCCAGATCTGGACGGACGTCGACGGCGTCTTGTCGGCGGATCCCCGGCTGGTGCCGAACGCACAGGTGATCGACCAGCTGTCGTACAACGAGGCGATGGAGCTCGCGTACTTCGGCGCGAAGGTGATCCACCCGCAGACGATGGAGCCCGCGGTCGCGCGCGACATCCCGATCCTCATCCGCAACACGTTCGCCCCGTCGCACCCGGGCACGTTGATCTGTGCGAAGCCGAACTCGCCGCTCACGGTCAAAGGCATCACGACGATCGATCCGGTCGCGCTCGTGAACCTCGAGGGCGCCGGCATGATCGGCGTGCCGGGGACCGCGAATCGGCTGTTCGGCGCGCTGCGCGACGCTGGGATCTCGGTGATCCTGATCTCGCAGGGAAGCTCGGAGCACTCGATCTGCTTCGCGATCCCGGCCGAGCAGGCGACGCGCGCGGAGAGCGCGGTGCGGCAGGCGTTCGACGCCGAACTGCGCGCCGGACACATCCAGAGCGTCGACGTCGAGCGCGGGATGAGCATCCTCGCGGTCGTCGGGGACGGCATGGCCGGCGCGCGCGGCGTCGCCGCGCGGGCGTTCGATTCGCTCGCGCGCGCCTCGATCAACGTGCGCGCGATCGCGCAGGGCGCCTCGGAGCGGAACATCTCGGTCGTCGTCGACGGCAAGTCGGCGGCGAAGGCGCTGCGCGCGGTACACGCGGGCTTCTACCTGTCGCCGAACACGGTGTCGATCGGGCTGATCGGGCCGGGCACGGTCGGTGCCGTGCTGCTGACGCAGATCGCGTCCCAGCTCGAGCGGCTGCGCGCATTGAACCTGGACCTGCGGGTCCGCGGCATCGCGGGCTCCCGGCGGATGTTGCTCGAGCAGCACGCGATCGACCTCGCGCAGTGGCGCGAGCAGCTCGCCGCGCGCGGCGAGACCTTCGACCTGCGGCGTTTCGTCGACGCGGTGCAGCCGGATTACATCCCGCACGCCTTGATCATCGATTGCAGCGCGAGCGCGGAGGTCGCCTCCCACTATCGCGACTGGCTCGCGCGCGGAATCCACGTGGTGACGCCGAACAAGAAGGCGAACAGCGGCGCGCTTGCGTACTACCGCGGCTGCCTGGACGCGGCGCGAGCTGCGGGCACCCACTATCTTTACGAGGCGACGGTCGGCGCGGGATTGCCGGTGATCCAGACCTTGCGCGACCTGCGCGAAACCGGCGACGAGGTCACGAGCATCGAAGGGATCTTCTCGGGGACGCTCGCCTATCTGTTCAACGTGTTCGACGGGAGCGAGCCGTTCTCGTCGATCGTGCGGGCCGCGAAGCAGAAGGGCTACACGGAGCCGGATCCCCGCGACGACCTGTCCGGCGTCGACGTCGCGCGCAAGCTGATCATCCTCGGCCGCGAGATGGGGCTCACGCTCGAGCTCGCGGACGTGCGCGTCGAGGGCTTGGTGCCGAAGTCGCTCCAGGATTGCGGCGTGCCGGAGTTCATGGACCGGCTCGTGGAATTCGACGGAACGATGGCCGAGCGCTACGCGCAGGCGCGTGCGCGCGGGGAGGTGTTGCGTTACGTCGGCAGGATCGACGCCGCGGGCAACGCGACCGTCGGCCTGGTCGCCCTCGACGCGCGGCATCCGTTCGCGAACATCGCGCTGACCGACAACATCGTGCGCTTCGCGACGCGCCGCTACTGCGACAATCCGTTGATCGTCCAGGGCCCGGGCGCGGGCCCCGAGGTCACCGCCGGTGGCGTCTTCGGCGACGTCCTGCGGCTCGCGGCCTATCTGGGCGCCCATCTCTAATCCGCCAACGACGAGGATACGATCCGTGCTCACCGACGTCACCGCCTTCGCTCCCGCCACCGTCGCGAACGTGGCCATCGGCTTCGACATCCTGGGGCACACGGTCGAGGCGATCGGCGACCGCGTCCGCGTACGGCGCACCGACGAACCGGGGGTGCGCATCGTCGCGATCGACGGGATCGCGGGCGCGCTGCCGGTCGAACCGGAGCGCAACACCGCGGGCCGCGCGGTGCAGGCGATGCACGAGGACCTCGAGCTCGATCACGGCTTCGAACTCGAGATCAACAAGGGCATCCCGCTCGCCTCCGGACTCGGCGGCTCCGCCGCCTCGGCAGTCGCCGCGGTGGTCGCGGCGAATTCGCTGCTCGCGCAGCCCTTGCCGCCGCTGCGCCTGCTGCGTTATGCGATGCAGGGCGAGATCGTCGCGAGCGGCTCGGCCCATCTCGACAATATCGCCCCGAGCCTGTTCGGCGGCTTGGTGCTCACCGTCGGGATCGATCACCCGCGGGTGAAGAAGATCCCGGTGCCGCCGACGCTGCGCTGCGTGATCGTGCATCCGCACATGCACCTCGGCACGCGCGAGGCGCGCGCGATCCTGAAGGCGGACGTCAGCCGATCCGACTTCGTGTGGCAGACCGCGAATCTCGCGGGCTTCATCAGCGGCTGCTACTCGGACGACCTCGAGATGATCCGGGATTCGTTCAACGACGTGATCATCGAGCCGCAGCGGGCGTCCCTGATCCCGGGGTTCGCCGACGTGAAGCGCGCCGCGATGTCCGCGGGCGCGATCGGCTGTTCGATTTCGGGCGCGGGTCCGACCGTGTTCGCCTGGTCGGAGATCCAGTACGCGGAGGCGGTGCGCGGTGCGATGGTCGCGGCGTTCGGTCGGCACGGGCTGTCGGCCGACGATTGGATCTCGACGATCGAGAACTACGGCGCGCGAGTGGTGCGGGCGTGATGGCCGGCATGATGTACGCGAGCACCCGGGGGGACCGGACCGAGGTTTCGCTCGGCGACGCGATCGCGCGCGGACTTGCGCCGGACGGCGGCTTGTACGTGCCTCGGCAGTTGCCGGGGATCGACGCGAACGCACTCGTCGCCGGCCAGGGGTTGCCCGCGCTGGCGCGCGTCGCGCTGCGGGGCTTCTTCGCGGGGGATCGCCTGGAGGGGCGGCTCGGCGAGATCGCCGACGCCGCGCTGAACGTGCCGGCGCCGACGACCGCGATCGACGCCTCACCGGATCCCTTGTACGCACTCGAGCTCTACCACGGCCCGACCGCGGCGTTCAAGGACTTCGGCGCGCGTTTCCTCGCGGAGAGCCTGGAACGCATGCGCTCGCCGCAGGACGAGCGTCTGACGATCCTGGTCGCGACCTCCGGCGACACCGGGGGCGCGGTCGCGGCGGCGTTCCACCGACGCCCCTGGGTGCGCGTCGTGATCCTGTACCCGAAGGGGCTGGTGAGCCCGCGCCAGGAGCAGCAGCTCACCTGCTGGGGCGACAACGTCGAGTCGTTGCGCGTCGCGGGGACGTTCGACGACTGCCAGCGGCTCGTGAAGGAAGCGTTCGTCGACGAGGCACTGCGCCGGCGACATCGGTTCAGCTCGGCGAACAGTATCAACATCGGCCGGCTGCTGCCGCAGATGGTGTACTACGTCGCCTCGAGTCTCGAGGTGCGGCGCGCGACCGGCCGGTCGGCGAACTACGTGATCCCCGCGGGCAATCTCGGCAACGCGTTCGCGGCGGTCTGGGCGCGCGAACTCGGTCTGCCGATCGACCGGATCTTGCTCGCGCACAACGCGAACCGGACGGTGCCCGACTACCTCACGACCGGGGAGTGGCGCCCGCGCGCGAGCATCGCGACGCTCGCCTCCGCGATGGACGTCGGCAATCCGAGCAACATGGAACGCTTGCGCGCGTTGTTCCCGGACTGGGCGACGCTGCGATCCCGGATCGCCGCCGACAGCATCGACGACGCGGCGATCCGCGACCGCATCATCGCGGATCACCGGCGCTTCGGTCGCGTCTGGTGCCCGCACACGGCGGCCGCCGCCGAGGCGTACGCGCGCTTGCCCGCGGCCGATCGGACCGGGCACCCCTGGGTCCTGGTCGCGACCGCGCATCCGGCCAAGTTCAACGAGATCGTCGAACCGCTGGTCGGCGCGCCGATCGAGGTTCCGCAGAGCCTGGCGCGTTTGCTCCGCCTGCCTCGCCGCGTCACCGACATCGCACCGACCCTCGGGGCCCTCGCGGACGCGATCGCATGATCCCATCGAGCCTCGCCCTGCGGGGGCTCGGGGCGGCGGCCGGGACCGGGCTCGGCGCGCTGGCGGTCGCGGCGTTCGTGCGGCGCTACCGGCGCCGGGCGCGACGCCGCGTGCTCCTCGAGCGACTGGGGCGGTTCGCGCTCGAGGCCGTCCATCGCGTGCAGGTGCCGGACGGGATGGGCGGATTCTTC
This sequence comes from Pseudomonadota bacterium, assembly GCA_021785405.1. Lineage (GTDB taxonomy): Bacteria > Pseudomonadota > Gammaproteobacteria > Steroidobacterales > Steroidobacteraceae > Bog-1198. The sequence continues at coordinate 15,319 of JAJYFF010000051.1, forward strand.
CACGTCGACCATTTGCTGCTGACCCCGCGCGGCGTGCTGATACTCGACACCCGCCGGGTTCCGGGGCTGATCTTCGGCGGTGACCAGATGAGCGAGTGGACGGTGCTCGCGCGAGGGCAGCGTGACACCTTCGAGAATCCCCAGCCGGCGCTCTACGACCGCATCGCCGCGGTCAAGGCGCTGGTCGGCGAGGTGCCGGTCGAGGGCTTGATCGTGTTCTCGAACGTCGGCCGCTTCGCGAAGGGCAAGCCGAAGGGGGTCGTGATGCTCGATGAACTCGAAGCCGGCCTCGTGCCGGTCGACCCGGCCGCGTCCGCGTCGCGCGCCGACGAGCCGGCGGGGATCGCCACGTTGCGCTCGGCTTGGGCGAAGCTCGTCACGCACCTGCGCGCGAGTCCGCACGAATTCACGAATCTGTAACGGCGGCGAGTCCGAACAGCCGTTGCGCGTTGCGGGTCGTCGACGCGGCGAGATCCTCGAACCGCTCGCCGCGCAAGGCCGCGACCGCGCGGGCGACGTGTGCGAGGTACGCGGGCTCGTTGCGGCGGGACTTCGGCGGCGGCACGAGATCCCGCGGCAGCAGATAGGGCGCATCGGTCTCGATCATCAGCCGGTCGGCCGGTATCCGCGGAACCGCCGCGCGCAACGCCGATCCGCGCCGATCGTCGCAGACCCACCCGGTCACGCCGACCGCGAGGCCGAGCGCCAGATACCGCTCGAGTTCGGCGGGGCCACCGGTAAAGCAGTGCGCGACGCCGCCGACGAGCCGGGGCGCGTAGTCCTCGAGGATCGCCACGAAATCGGCGTGGGCGTCGCGCTGGTGGAGGAACACCGGCTTGCGCGCGGCGACCGCGATCTCCAGCTGCGCGAGGAAGGCCGCGCGCTGCGCCGGTCTTGGCGAGAAATCGCGAAAATAATCCAGGCCGCACTCGCCGACGGCGACGACCTGCGGGTGCGCGGCCAGTTCGACGAGCGCGTCGCGCGCCGAGGGTCCGTACCCCGCGGCGTGATGCGGATGCACGCCGGCGGTCGCGTACAATCGGCCAGGATGCGCGGCGGCGAGCGCGCACGCGCGCTGCGAGCTGTCGCGGTCGGCGCCGGTGACCATCAGCTGCGCAACGCCGGCGCCGGCCGCGCGCTCGAGCACCGCGCCGAGGTCCTGCGCGAAGCTCTCGTGGGTGAGGTTCGCGCCGATGTCGACCAGCGCCGGGGTCGCCGACGCGGCCGTTGCGTGCTCGGATGGCATCCGGCCATTGTAGCTGCGGTGCGGTCGCCGCGCGCGAAACTGGTATCATGCCCGCGCTCGGAGACGCGCTTCCGTGAATCAACCCGGCATGCAGCTATCACTGTTCGAATCCCGTCCTTCGCGAGAAGCGTTCGTGGTGCGCGTGAGCGCGCGTGCGCGGCGCCTGACCGCGCGGGTGCACGTCGGCGGCCGGGTGGAGATCGTCGTGCCGAGGGGGATCGGTCCGGCCGCGGTTCGGGATTTCGTGCGGCGCTCGTCCGAGTGGATCGAGCGCAAGGTCGCGGCGATGCGCCCGAGCGTCGCGCTCGAGGAGCCGGTGCCGCAGGAGATCCGCTTCGCGTTCGGCGACGAGCGCTTCACGGTCGATTGGCGGCGCGGCCCCGCGCGCACGCCGCGCGAGGATGGGGCGCGCTTGATCGTCGGCGCGGCGGATGCGAGCAGCGCGCGCCGCTTGCTGCGCCGCTGGCTCAAGCGCGCGGCGCACGCCCGGCTCGGCCCGGCGCTGCTCGGGCTCGCGGCGCAGCACCGCTTCGAGGTCGCGCGCGTCGCGGTCCGTTGCCAGCGAACCCGCTGGGGGAGCTGTTCGACGCGGGGCACGATCAGCCTGAACGCGTCGCTCCTGTTCCTGCGGGAGCCGGTCGTGCGGTATCTGTTCGCGCACGAGCTCGCGCACCTGCAGCAGATGAACCACTCGCGGCGCTTCTGGCGCTTGGTCGAGTCGCTCGAACCGGATTATCGGAGCCTCGACCGCGAACTGCTCGCCGGCTGGCGGCGGGTGCCGGCCTGGGTCCACGAAGGGTGACGGGGCGATGAGCGAGCGCCCGGGGCCGGCCAAGCCGTTCGTCGATCTGTCCGACGAAGCGGTCCATTGGGACCTCTCGCAGTCGCTGAGCTACGGCCAGTACCTGCACCTCGAGAAGCTCCTCGACGCCCAGCACCCCTTGTCGTATCAGCACGACGAGATGCTGTTCATCGTGATTCACCAGGTGTCGGAGCTGTGGATGCGCCTGTGGCTGCACGAGCTGACCGCGACGATGGACTGCGTCCGCCGCGACGACATCGGACCGACCTTCAAGATGCTCGCGCGCATTTCGACGATCCAGCAGCAGCTGCTGCAGTCGTGGGACGTGCTCGCGACGATCACGCCATCGGACTACTCGGCGTTCCGCAACGCGCTCGGCAAGGCCTCCGGCTTCCAGTCGCGCCAGTACCGGCTGCTCGAATTCCAGATCGGCAACAAGAATGCGGAGCTGATCAAGGTGTTCGGCAACGATCCCGAGAGCTACGAGGAGTTGCAGCGCGCGCTGCGGGCGCCCAGCCTGTACGACGAAGTGCTGCGGCTGCTGAGCCGCCGCGGGTTCGCGCTCCCGCCGGAAGCGGTCGATCGGGATTTCTCGCAGCCCTATCAGGCGAGCAAGGCGGTCGCCGCGGCGTGGCTCAGCGTCTATCACAACGCCGAGAAGGAGTGGGACCTCTACCAGCTCGCGGAACGGCTGACGGACCTCGACTACAAGTTCCAGCTGTGGCGGTTCGCGCACGTGAAGACCGTCGAGCGCATCATCGGCTACAAGCGGGGCACGGGCGGTACCGGCGGCGTGTCGTACCTGACCAAGGCGCTCGAGCTGAAATTCTTTCCAGAACTGTGGACCGTACGAACTTCGATGTAGGCACAACGGTGAACATCCTCGATCAACTGCAGAACGTCAACGTCCTCTCCAGCGAATTGCTCGCGACGCCCGAGGAGGTCAAACGCCGCTTGCCGATGACCGAGCGGGCGGCGGCGACCGTATTCAAGTACCGCAACATCGTGCGCGCGATCCTCGATCGCACCGATCCGCGGTTGTTCATCGTGGTCGGCCCCTGTTCGATCCACGACGTCGTCGCGGCCCGGGAGTACGCGAACCGCCTGAAGGAGCTCGCCGCGCGGATCGAGACGACGATCGTGCCGATCATGCGGGTGTACTTCGAGAAGCCGCGAACCACCGTCGGGTGGAAGGGCCTGATCAACGACCCGGACCTGGACGACTCGTTCCACATCGAGAAGGGGATCCATCTCGCGCGCGAACTGCTGCTGACCATCGCCGAACTCGGTCTCGCGGCCGGCACCGAGGCGCTCGATCCGATCATGCCGCAGTACCTCTCGGAACTCGTGACCTGGACCGCGATCGGTGCGCGCACGACGGAGTCCCAGACGCACCGCGAGATGGCGAGCGGCCTGTCGACGCCGGTCGGCTTCAAGAACGGGACCGATGGGAGCCTCGCGGCCTCGATCAACGCGCTGCAGTCGGTGCGCCGGCCGCACCACTTCCTCGGAATCACCCAGCAGGGCCAGTCGGCGGTGTTCCGGACCCGCGGCAACGCGTACGCGCACCTCGTGTTGCGCGGCGGCGGCGGCCGGGTCAATTACGATGCCGTCAGCATCGCGGTCGCGGAGCGCGAACTGCGCGCGGCGAGCCTCCCCGAGAACGTCGTCGTCGATTGCAGCCACGGGAACTCGAACAAGGACCCGTCCTTGCAGCCCCTGGTCGCCGAGAACTGCGTCACGCAGATCGTGGACGGCAACCGTTCGATCGTCGGGCTGATGCTCGAGAGTCACTTGCGCGGCGGCAACCAGCCGATCCCGAAGGATCTCGCGACGCTGGAGTACGGCGTGTCGATCACCGACCCGTGCATCGACTGGCCGACGACCGAACGCTTGCTGCTCGATCTCGATCGCGCGTTGCGCGGCGTGCGTCGCTGACGCGCGGCGTGCGCAGCTGACGCTCGACGGGCGGCCCCGCGGCGGCGGGCGGGCCGCTCATCCCCAGTGCTCGGTCTCCAGGCCGGCGGCGCGCGCGGCGCGGCGCGCGGCGCGGGAACCGTTCACGAGCACGCCGCGATCGACCGCGCGCAGATGGGCGAGATCGGAGCGGCTGTTCCCGTACGCGCTGAACGGCCGACCGGGGTACTGCGCACGCAGCGCATCGAGGCAGCGGCGCTTTTCCTCGCCGCGTCGATTCGGGCTCGCGAGGGTACCCTCGAGCGTGTCCCCCGACCAATGCACCTCGGTGCAGATCGTCCGCGTGACGCCGAGCGCCGCGCCGATCGCGGGCACGTACAGGTCCGGGCTCGCCGACAGCAGGATCAGCACGTCGCCGGCCTCGCGATGCCGCGCGAGGCGCGCGAGCGCCGCGCCGCGATAGGCGTTACGGGCGGGGAGTCCGCGGACGAACGCGTCGGTCCACGCGCGAACGTCGGCGCGATCCGCGCCGCCCATCGCGAGCCGGATCATGCGCGCCTTCAGCTCGCCGCGGTCGCGGCCGCCGAACGCGAAGATCACCAGCGCCGGCAGCGCGCGCCAGGCGCGCAGCCAGCGGCGCGGGTGCCGCAGCCAGTACCCGGCGACGTACGGCAGGAAGGTGTCCCGCCAGGTCAGGGTCCCGTCGAGGTCGAACAGCGCGACGCGGGCGTGCACCGGCTCCGGGGATCGGT
>JAJYFF010000052.1 GCA_021785405.1 Pseudomonadota bacterium
CGCGTGCCCGCGCCCGGCCGTGGTCGGCGCGCGCGCGCCGCCGGCGCCGCGCGGGTCGCCTGCGAGTGTGCGCACAACGCGCGAAACCCGGCGGCGACGTAGCGGGCGAGGCGCGCGTGCACGCTGTCGAGATCGCTCGAGCGGCACAGTCCGCCGGACAGCTTGTCGATGCGGCCGGTCTCGGCGAAGGTCAACGTCAACGCGCCGGTGAGGAACTGGTAACCCCAGTAGATCTCGCGGGGATCGCAATCCGGGAGCGCCTCGCGCAGCACGGTGATGAACCGTTCGACCAGGGGATCGAAGTGCTCGGTCATCAGCACCGGACCCCATTCGGGCGAGTTGTTGACCTGGGCGATCAGCGCGAAATAGCTCTTCCAGCCCGGTCCGCCGCGCGCGGAGCGCTCGAGCAGCGGGAACGTGAACGCGTTGACGATCTCCTCGATCGCCGGTGGCCCCGGCAGCGCCTGCCGGCGCACCTGCTCCAGCAGCGCGAACCGCTCCGCGTTCAGCAACTGCGCGCGCCGCTGGAACACCGCGGCGAACAGCTCGCGCTTGCCGCCGAAGTGGTAGCTGACCAGTGCGACGTCGACGCCGGCCGCTTCGGTGATGTCGCGAACCGAGACGCCGTAGAAACCGTTGCGCGCGAACAGCCGTTCCGCGGCGTCGAGGATCCGCAGTTTCGCGGGCCCGGGGGTGGCGCTCCGGGCGCGGGTTTTGCGTTGCATCATGGACACCTTGGCATTTTCCCGCAGCCCGCGCGAACCCGCAACGCGGGCGCCGCGGTGATCGGTGCAGTCCACGAAATCAACGGATGTTGAATTTCCTTGAACATTCGTTGAATAATCCATCTCGCCCCGCACGGGGCGCCGCGAATCGGCGCAAGGCGCGACGCGAGGATCGACGCAACACGACGGCCGCAACCGACGGTCGCACAGGGGGAGATTCGACATGGACAAAGAACCGCGCGCGGCTCGCCGCCGCTCCTGCACTTCGCTCGCGCTCTCGGCGCTGCTGCCACTGTCCGCGACGCTGCATCCGGCGAACGTCGCGGCCGCGCCGACCGGGTCCGCGGCCCGCTCCGACGATCGATTGGCCGAGATCGTGGTCACCGCCCGTCGCCGCCGCGAGGACGTGCAGAACGTGCCCATCGCGGTGACGGCCCTCACCGGCCACGAACTCGAAGTGCGCGACGTGACCTCGCTCGCGGACCTCGGCTCCTTCGTGCCGAACGTCAAGATCTCCGCGGACCGCGCGACGAGCAGCACGATCAACGTGTACATCCGCGGCGTGGGCCAGAGCGACCCGCTGTGGGGGTTCGATCCGAGCGTCGGCGTCTACATCGACGACGTCTACCTGGCGCGCCCGCAGGCGGCGCTGCTCGACGTGTACGACGTGCAGCGGATCGAGGTGCTGCGCGGACCTCAGGGGACGCTGTACGGGAAGAACACGATCGCGGGCGCGATCAAGTACGTGACGCGCGACATCGTCGGCCCGCCGTCGCTGAAGGCCTCGGTGACCGGCGGAACCTATGGTGAACGCGACCTGAAGCTGAGCGGCTCGATGCCCTTGGTCGCCCACCACCTCTACGCCGGTCTCGCGGTGGCCGACGTCCACCACGACGGCTACGGGCACGTCGTCGCCCAGACCGGGGCCGCGCCGAGCCCCTACAACTCGATCGGCCAGGACGTCTCGAACTACGACGTGCTGGCGGCGCGCGCGAACGTCACGGCGACCTGGGGTGCGAGTTCGAAGCTCAGGATCACGGCCGATACGACCCAGGATCACTCGCACGCATCGGGCGGCCAGCGACTCACGAACGCGTACGCACCGTCGCTCGACAGCCGCTACGACACCCGCACGGACATGCCGGTGAATCAGGACCGCTATTTCCGCAACGGGCTCGCCGCGGTGTATACGCAAGATCTCGCCTCCCGACTCGCGCTCAAGGTCATCGGCGCGTACCGCGAGGGTCACGGGCGGCAGTTCATCGACTTCGAGGAACTCGACGCCAATCTCTTCCAAGTGCCGGCGCAGTATCGCGAGCGGCAGGCCTCGGGCGAGGCGAAGCTCACGTACACCGGCGACCTGCTGAAGGCCGTCGGCGGCGTGTTCTACATGAACAGCAGCGCCTGCGGGGCCTACAACGCCTCCATCGGCGTGCTCGTGCCGGTGTACGGTCTGTACCTGACCTCGCTCGTCGACGGGTGCGTGCAGACGCGCAGCACCGCGCTCTACACGGACACCACCTGGAAGCTGACCGACCGGTGGAACTTCGACGCCGGCGTGCGCTGGAACCAGGATCGCAAGCGGGCGCAGGTCTACCAGGCCCAATACGCGAGCATCGCGCCGACGCAGTTGCTGCCCAATCAGACGTTCTTCGACGCCTCGAGCCCGCCGCCGGGGTTCTTCCTGTTCCCGAACGCGACGAGCGGCATTCTGACGAACTACGTCGCGAGCCGCACGTTCCCGAACGTCTCGCCGCGATTGGGCTTCGATTACCATTTCACGCCGCGCGTCATGGGCTACGTGAGCTACAGCCGGGGCTTCAAGAGCGGCGGCTTCGACATGCGTGGCAACGCGGCCGTGTATCCGCAGACGGAGCAAGGCTACGGATCCGAGACCGCGGACAGCTACGAGCTCGGCATGAAGTCGACCCTGCGCCACGACACGCTGATGCTCGACGTGACGCTGTTCTACAATCCCTACAAGAACGCGCAAATCGGCGTGCAGCAGTTCGTGGACGCGAACGGCGTGCCGCAGAACGTGACCGCCGTGCTGAACGCGGGTCGGCAGATCAACCAGGGCGTCGAGATCGAGTCGGCGTGGAAACCCGTCGCGCCGCTCACCCTCGGACTCAACGTCGGCTATCTCGACTCTTACTACCAGGACTTCCTCGTCGGCTGCACCGCACTGACCGCGGGTTGCACCGCGAACTCGCCGCCGCAGAACGTCGCCGACCAGAACCGCCCGATCAATGCGCCAACCTGGACGGTGGCGACCAGCGCGATGTACGCCTGGGACGTCGCGGGCGGCAAGCTCCTGGCGCGCGTCGGTTGGGACTGGCGCAGCTTCACCAAGGTCGCGAACACGACCCCGAGCGTCACCGATCAGCCCGCCTACGGGCTCGTCGACGCGGGGATCGCCTACACGACCCACGGCGGCAGCTGGCGGTTTTCGATCGACGGCAAGAACCTGCTCAACCGTTGGTACCGCGTCGCCGGCTACGACTTCGGCAGCACGGGACTGCTCGGCGGCGTGAGCCAGATCGGCTTCTACGGTGCGCCGCGCACGGTCAGCGCCACCGTGCAGTACCGGTACTGACGGGCCGGGGGAGCAGCGGATGACCTGGTTCGCTCCGCGGGAGACGACGCTCGCCGATTCGATCCGCTTGCACGGCCGCTGGCGAGCCCGACGCGAGGCCTTGATCGTCGGCGAGCGCAGGCTCGATTGGCAGGAGTTCGAGCGCGCGACCGCGCGCGTCGCGAACGGCCTCACGGCGCTCGGCCTGGCGGCCGGCGATCGCGTCGTGCTGCTGACCGACAACAGTCTCGAGATGGCGCTGTTGCTGTTCGGGATCATGCGCCAGGGTTGCGTCGCGGTGCCGCTGAACGTCTCGGTGTCCGACGCCGCGGTCGGCGCGATGATCGAGGACGCCCGGGCGCGCGCCATCTTCGCGTCGGAGGCCCATTGCGCGCGCATCGATGCGCTGCGCGCGGACTCCGCGCGGACCGCGGCCGCGTGCCGGATCGCGATCGGCAGCGCGCCGCCCGGGTGGATCCGCTTCGGCGACTGGCACGACGCCCAGTCCGATCGGCTCGCGACCGTCGTGATGCCTCAGCAGGAATGCAACGTAATCTACAGCTCCGGAACGACCGGGGTGCCGAAGGGGATCGTCCACACGCATCGCTGTCGCATGAGCTGGGCGGCGGATCTCGCGCAGGTCTTGCGTTACCGCAGCGACTGCGTGACCCTCTGTTCGCTTGGCCTGTACTCGAACATCACCTGGGTCGCGATGCTGTGCACCGTGTACGTCGGTGGAACGATGGTCGTGATGCCCTCGTTCCGGCCGGCGGCGGCGCTCGACCTGATCGAGCGCGAACGGATCACGCACGGCACCGTCGTGCCCTTGCAAATCGAGCGGCTGCTCGCCGAACCGACGCTGTCCGGCCGGCAATTCACGAGCCTCGACACCTTCATGTGCTGCGGCTCCCCGCTCGCGCTCGACCTCAAGCGCGGCTTCCCCGCCCGCTTCGGCTGCCGGCTGATCGAGCTGTACGGACTCACCGAGGGCGTCTGCACGATCCTGGCGCCCGAGGACTTCGAGCGCAAGACCGCGTCGGTCGGCAAGCCGTTCCTCGGGACCGACCTCAAGATCATCGGCGAGGACGATCGGGAGGCACCGATCGGCGCGACCGGCGAGATCGTCGGCCATGGACCGCTGCTGATGGCGGGGTACCTGAACCGCGACGGGGCCAGCGCCGAGGCGACCTGGACGGACCCGGCCGGCGAGCGCTGGCTGCGCACCGGCGACCTCGGCCGCCTCGACGACGAGGGCTTCCTGTACGTGGTCGACCGCAAGAAGGACATGATCCTCTCCGGCGGGCAGAACATCTATCCGGCGGACATCGAGGCCGTGATGCGCGAGCATCCCCAGGTCGCCGAGGTGGCGGTGATCGGTCTGCGCAGCCGCGCCTGGGGCGAGACGCCGGTCGCGATCGTCGTCGCGGCACCCGGCACCCACCCGCACCCCAACGAGCTGCGCGACTGGACCAACGCCCGGGTCGGCAAGCAGCAACGCCTCGCCGACGTCGTATTGCGCGCGAGCCTGCCGCGCAATCCGAACGGCAAGATCCTCAAGCGCGATTTGCGGGCCGAGTTCGACGCCAGGGTCTATTGACCGAGGAGTGCCATGACGGAGTCCCGCGCCCCGACGGCGCCCCAAGAGCCGCGCTTCCATCGCTCGGCGGACGGTCTCCAGTTGCACCTGCGGCACTACGCGGGTCCGACGGTGTCGGCGCCGACGGTCCTGTGCCTGCACGGTTTGATGCGCAATGCCCGCGACTTCGAGGACCTGGCGCCGCGGCTGCAGGCGCGCTACCGGGTGCTCGCACCGGACTTGCGCGGCCGCGGACTGTCCGACCGCGATCCGGCGCCGCAGAACTACCAGGTGGCGGTGTACCTGCAGGACCTCGAGCCCGTGTTCGCCGAAGCGGCCGCGCAGGGGCCTTACGCGATCGTCGGCACCTCGCTCGGCGGGATCCTCGCGATGCTGCACGCCGCGGGCCGGCCCGCGGGCCTCGCCGGGATCGTGTTGAACGACGTCGGCCCCGCGCTCGATCCGGCCGGCGTGGAGCGGATCAAGGGCTATGCGGGGCGTTCGCCGCCGCCGCGTGACTGGCCGGAGGCGATCGCGCAGGTCCGCGCGGCGTACGAGGTCGCCTGGCCCGGATTGCCAGCGGAGCGCTGGGCCCGGCTCGCGCGCCGCTCCTACGTCGAGGATTCGTCGGGTGCGCTGCGGGCGGCGGCGGACCCCGCGATCGGCGACGCGATGCGCGCGGCGCCGGCCACGCCGCTCGACCTGTGGGCGCAATGGGCCTCGCTCGCCGACTTGCCGGTGCTCGCGCTGCGCGGCGCGCTCTCCGATCTCCTCAGCCCCGCGATCCTCGAACGCATGCTCGCGCTGAAGGGCGATCTCGAGACGCGGGTGATCGCGAACCGCGGCCACGTTCCGCTGCTCGACGAACCGGAGTCCCTGGAGGCGATCGAGCGCTTCCTCGAGCGCGCGTTCGGTGCGGCGCGCGCGGCTACTTGCGCCACAGCGCCGGCGTGAACAGCACGAGGATCGTGAATACCTCGAGCCGGCCGAGCAGCATCGCGATCGAGCAGATCCAGGTCTGGAAGTCGGTCAGCACGCTGTAATTGCTGTCCGGGCCGACGAGCCCGAGCCCCGGGCCGACGTTGTTGATGCACGCGAGGATCGCCGACAGCGAGGTCGTGAAATCGAGGCCGCTCGCGAGCTCGACGAACACCAGCGTCACGAGGCTCATGAAATACAGGAACACGAAGCCGAGCACCGCGAACACCACGCGGTTCGCGATCACCGTGCCGCCGATCTTCAGGGGCCGCACCAGGTTCGGGTGCACCAGATGCTCGAGCTCGCGGTTCGCCTGCTTCGCGAGGATCAGCGTGCGGATCATCTTGATGCCGCCGCCGGTCGAACCCGAGCTCGCGACCACGCACGACAGGAACAGCATGAACATCGGCGCGAACACCGGCCAGCGCGAATAGTCCTGCGTGTGCAGTCCGCTGTCCGTCGCGATCGACACCACGTTGAACGTCGCCGCGCGCAGCGCCGTTCCGAAGTTCGAGTAGGTGCCCTTCACCAGCAGGTACGCCGCGATCCCGATCGAGCTGACCGCGAGCACCCCGACGATCGCCTTCGCCTCCGAGTCGTGCAGGTACGCGCTCAGCCCGCGCTGCCGCCAGGCCTGGTAATGGGTCGCGAAATTCAGCGCCGCGAGCACCTGGAACACGATCAGCACCATCTCGATCGGCAGCGAATTGAAGTGCCCGACGTTGTCGTCGTAGGTCGAGAAGCCGCCGAGCGACAGCGCCGAGAAACCGTGGCACACGGCGTCGAACCAGCCCATGCCGACGAGCCGCAACGACAGGATGCACGCGAGCGTGAGGCCCGCGTACACGGTCCACAGGAGCTTCGCCGTTTGGCCGATCCGCGGCGTGAGCTTCGCGTCCTTCATCGGGCCGGGCATCTCGGCGCGATAGATCTGCATCCCGCCGACGCCGAGCATCGGCAGGATCGCGACCGCCAGCACGATGATGCCCATCCCGCCGAGCCAGCTGAGCAGGTGCCGCCACAGGTTGATCGAGCGCGGCAGGTACTGCAGGCCCGAGAGCACCGTGCCGCCGGTCGTCGTGAGCCCGGAGGCGGCCTCGAAGTACGCGTGCGTGAAATCGATCGGCAGGTAGTGCCACAGCGGGAACCCCGCGACCGCCGGCAGCGCGACCCAGGTCAACGCGACCAGCAGCAGGCCGTCGCGCGTCTTCAGCTCCCGCTTGTAGCGTCGCGTCAGGAGCCACAGGGCCGCGCCGATCGCGAAGGTCGCGACCGCCGACAGCGCGAACGACCAGAGCGCGGGGTCCTCGCCCCATAGCGCGAGCAGCAGCGGCGCGAGCATCGTCGCGGCGAACCCCATGATCACCAGCGCGAAGACGTGCGCGACCGGGAGGATCGTCTGCTTCACAGGAACGACGTGGACCCCTGGAAGAGTTTCTCGACCGCGTCCATGTGGCGTCGGTCGGTCAGGAACAGGATCAGATGGTCGTCCGGCTGTATCGTCGTGTCGTGATGCGCGATGATCACGTCCTCGCCGCGCACGACCGCGCCGAGCGTCGTGCCCTCCGGCAGCGAGATCTCCTCGATGCGCCGCCCGATGACGCGCGAGCTGTCGGCGTCGCCGTGCACGACCACCTCGAGCGCCTCGGCCGCGCCGCGCCGCAGCGCGTGCACCCGCACGACGTCGCCGTGGCGCACGTGGGCGAGCAACGAGCCGATCGTGACCGTCTGCGGCGAGATCGCGATGTCGATCGAGCCGCTCTCGATCAGCTCCGAATAGGACGGCTTGTTGATCAGCGCCATCACCTTGTGCGCGCCGAGCCGTTTCGCGAGCATCGCCGAGAGGATGTTCGCCTCCTCGGAGTTCGTCAGCGCCGCGAACACGTCGGCGTTGTCGATGTTCTCCTCCAGCAGCAGGTCCTCGTCGGCCGCGTCGCCGTGCAGCACGGTGGTGCTCTTGAGCTGCTCCGAGACGCGCCGCGCGCGCTTGCCGTCGCGCTCGATCAGCTTGACCTGGTTCTTGTCCTCGAGCTCGCTCGCGAGCCGGAAGCCGATGTTGCCGCCGCCGGCGATCACGACGCGCCGCGCCGGCGCCTCCTCCCGGCGCAGCTCGCGCATCACGACGCGGATGTCGTCGCGCGCCGCGAGGAAGAACACCTCGTCGCCGTCCTCGATCACCGTCGAGCCTTCCGGCTTCACGCTCTTGCCGGCGCGATAGATCGCGGCGACCCGAGCCTCCTTGGTCGGGATGTGCTCGCGCAGCGTCTTCAGGGCCTGGCCGACCAGCGGTCCGCCCTGGAGCGCGCGGATCCCGACCAGGCGTACGCGGCCGTCGGCGAAGTCGAGGACCTGCAGCGCGCCCGGATAGCGGATCAGGCGCGCGACGTGCTCGGTGACGAGCTGTTCGGGGCTGATCCACAGGTCCACCGCGATGCCCTGTTCGCCGAACAGCCGGTCCCGCTCGGTGAAGTCGGCCGAGCGCACCCGCGCGATCTTCTTCGGCGTGCGATACAGCGTCCACGCGATATGGCAGGCGAGCATGTTCACTTCGTCGCTGTTGGTCAGCGCGACGAGCACGTCCGTGCTCGCGATGCCGGCCGCCTCGAGGATCCGCGGGCTGGCCGCGTTGCCGCTCACCGTGCGGATGTCGAGGCGGTCCTGCAAGTCGCGCAGGACCTCCTCGTTCGAGTCGATCACGGTGACCTCGTTCGCTTCCTCGCGCGACAGGTGGTAGGCGAACGTCCGGCCGACCTGGCCGGCTCCGAGTATGATGATCTTCACGGCGCGGTCAGCTCCCCCGTCCTGGGCCGTCTAGACGAGTTCGAGGTTCGCATAAGAGAGCATCAGCCACTTCGTGCCCTGTCTCTCAAAGTTAACCTGGATCCGCGCCTGCGGTCCATTGCCCTCGAAATTCAGTACGACGCCCTCGCCGAACTTGGTGTGTCGGACCCGGCAGCCCATGCGCATCCCGGCCGGGGCGGGTTCCGCGACCGGCTTGCGGGCGACGAACGTCGGCCGGGAGACCTGGATCCTCGGCCGCACCTCCTCGATGAGATCGGCCGGGATCTCGCCGATGAAGCGCGACGGCTGGCCATAGGTGTCGACGCCGTAGAGCCGCCGTTGCTCCGCGTAGGTGAGGTACAGGCGGCGCATCGCGCGGGTCATCCCCACGTAGCAGAGCCGCCGCTCCTCCTCGAGCCCCGCGAGGTCGGCGGCCGAGCGTTGATGCGGGAACAGGCCGTCCTCCATCCCGGCGAGGAACACCACCGGGAATTCGAGCCCTTTCGCCGAGTGCAGCGTCATCATCTGCACGCAATCGTCGCCGGCGTCGGCCTGACCCTCGCCCGACTCGAGCACCGCGTGGGCGAGGAATTGGCCGAGCGGCGGCAGCACCTCCTCCCGATCGGCGACGAAGCCCCGCGCCGCGCTGACGAGCTCCTGCAGGTTCTCGACCCGCCCTTCGCCGCGCTCGCCCTTGTCCTTCTTGAAGTGTTCGATGAGGCCGCTGGCCTCGATCACGCGATCGACCTGCTCGTGCAGTTCGAGGCCCGCGGTCTCGGTGGCGAGGCGATCGATCAAGTCGAGGAACGCGCCGACCGACTGCGCGGCGCGCTGCGCGAGCGCGTTGCCCGCGGCATTGCGCGCGGCGGCCCAGAGCGAGACGCCGGCCGCGCGCGCGGTCTCGCGCAAGGTGTCGACGGTCCGCGCACCGACCCCGCGCACCGGCAGGTTGACGACGCGCTCGAACGAGGAGTCGTCGTCGCGATTCGCGACGAGGCGCAAGTACGCGAGCGCGTCCTTGATCTCGGCGCGCTCGAAGAAGCGCAGGCCACCGTACACCCGGTACGGCATCCGCGCGTTCAGGAACGCCTCCTCGAATACCCGCGACTGGGCGTTCGACCGGTAGAGCACCGCGATCTCGCGGCGCGTGCCGCCGCGCTCGATCCAGTCGCGGATCCGGTTCACGACGAAGTCGGCTTCGTCGCGTTCGTTGAAGGCCGCGTAGATCTGGATCGGCGTGCCGTCCTCGCCGCTCGTCCAGAGCGTCTTGCCCATCCGGCCCGCGTTGTTCGCGATCAGCGCATTGGACGCCTTCAGGATCGTGCCGGTCGACCGGTAGTTCTGCTCGAGCTTGTACAGCGTCGCGCCGGGGTAGTCGCGGCGGAATCGGTTGAGGTTCTCCACCCGTGCGCCGCGCCAGCGGTAGATCGACTGGTCGTCGTCACCGACGACGAACGGGTGGCCGGTCGGCCCCGCGAGCGCCGTGAACCAGCGATACTGGATCGCATTGGTGTCCTGGAACTCGTCGATCAACACGTGCTGGAACCGTTCGCGATAGTGGCGCAACAGCTCCGGCCGGTCGCGCCACAGCTCGTACGCGCGCAGCAGCAGCTCCGCGAAGTCGACGACGCCGGCGCGCTGGCACGCCTCCTCGTAGGCGAGATAGACCCGGATCAACTGCCGCCGGGTCGGATCGCCGTCGTCCTTCAAGGACGCGGGCCGATGACCCTCGTCCTTCTGTGCGTTGATGAACCATTGCACCTCCCGCGGGACCCAGCGGGTTTCGTCGAGATCGAGGCTCTTCAGCACCTTGCGGAGCATCCGGATCTGATCCTCCGAGTCGAGGATCTGAAATTGCTGCACGAGCCCCGCCTCGCGCCAGTGCAGCCGCAGCAGCCGGTGCGCGAGCCCATGGAAGGTGCCGATCCACAGCGACGACGAGGGCATGCCGAGCAGGCTCTCGATCCGCCCCCGCATCTCGCCCGCGGCCTTGTTCGTGAACGTGACCGCGAGAATGCTCTGGGGGGACGCCCCCTCGACCTGGATCAGCCAGGCGACCCGGTGCACCAGCACGCGCGTCTTGCCGCTGCCCGCGCCCGCGAGCACCAGCGCCGGGCCGAGCGGCGCCCCGACCGCCTGTCGTTGCGCGTCGTTCAATCGATCCAGAAGGTGTGAAACGTCCATCAGGGCGGGAATTGTACTGTAAGCGACGTGCGCGCCGCCGCGCATCGCAGCGCGGGCGCTCCCGGCGTCAGCTCGGCGGCGTGTCCCGCGCGCGCGCCTCTTCCGCGAACAGGATCAGCGACAGCGTGAGCGAGAGGATGATCGGCCCGGCGATGATTCCGATCGCGCCGAACGCCGAGAGTCCGCCGAGCACGCCGATGAACACGACCAGCGCCGACACCGGCGCCCGACCCGAGATCAACATCGGCTTCAGCACGTTGTCGATGCTCGACAGCATCAGGCCCCAGATCGACATGAAGATCCCGTATCCCCAGCGGCCGTCGATGAACAACCACAGCGCGGCCGGCACCCACAGCAGCGCGGTGCCGCCGAGCGGCAACATCGCGAGGAGCGCGCCGAGCACGCCGAACACGACCGGCGAGGCGAGATCGGCGATCGCGAACCCGACGCCGAGCACGATCCCCTGGACGATCGCGGTCAGCGTCGTGCCGTAGACGATCGCGCGAGTGACCCCGCCGAGGCGCGCGAGCAGCCGTTCCTCGTGCGCCGGATCGAGCGGGATCCAGAACCGCGCGCGCGCGATCATCGCGTCGCCGTCGCGCAGGAAGAAGAACAGCAGCACGAGCATCAATGCGATCCCGAAGATCGAGCTGACCGCGCCGAGAAAGAAGGAGCCGCCGAGGCCGGCGGCGCGCTGCAGCGCTTCGCGGGCGCCCGAGACCATCCAGCCGCGGACCTCGTCGCCGGAGAACAGTTCGTGGGCCGCGAGCCAGTCGTAGATGCGCGTCGCCCCCGGGAACTGCCGCAAGTCGCCGGACGAGAGCGGCGCGAATTGGGTCGCGGACGCCTGCATTCGCTGCAGCAGCGCCGAGATCTGCGCGACGAACGCGATCGACAGCGCGGACAGCGGGAGCAGTACGACGACCGGCGCGAGCACGGTCAGCACGCCGGCCGCGAGGCCCCGGCGACCGCCCAGCCGCTGGCGCAAGCGACGATTCAGCGGGAACAACAGGAACGCGAGCACGGCCGCCCACGCCATCGGCGCCGCGAACGGCGCGAAGATCCGCCAGAGGGCGATTCCGAGCAGGCCGGCGACGGCGAGCGCGACGATGCGCGGATAGAACGCGGAGGCGGCCGGCATGGGCGCATCCTAGCACCGGGATGCCGTCCGCGCGTCGGACCGGTTACCATCGACGACAGCGCGACGGGCCGCTGGCGCGGGCCCGATGGGGGGTGGACGATGTTCGAGATCCAGGTCAATGGCCGACCGTTGCGGGTCGACGCGGCGCCGGATACGCCGCTCCTGTGGGTGTTGCGGGATCACCTGGGGCTCACCGGGACGAAGTATGGCTGCGGCCGCGCACTGTGCGGCGCGTGCACCGTGCACCTCGACGGCGTCGCGGTGCGCTCCTGCGTGCTGCCGATCGCCGACGTCGGCCGGCGGGCGGTGACGACGATCGAGGGCCTCGCGCCGGATCGCTCCGCTCCCGTGCAGCGCGCATGGATCGAACTCGACGTACCGCAGTGCGGCTACTGTCAGTCGGGCCAGATCATGGCGGCCGCGGCGCTGCTGCGGACCCATCCCGAGCCGAGCGACGGCGACATCGACGCGGCGATGTCCGGCAACCTCTGCCGCTGCGGGACCTACGCGCGGATCCGCCGCGCGGTGCACCGCGCGGCGGCGCTCGCCCGCGGGGAGCGCTGAGGCGATGGCGACCCCGCACGATCGGCAAGACGGCGCGACCCCCGCGCAGTGGACTCGCCGCGATTTCATGGGTTCGGCGTTGTCCGCCGGTGGGTTGGTGATCGCGATGAACCTGCCGCTGCCGGCGCGGGCCGCGACGAGGGCCGGCCGCGCGCCCGCCGAGCTGAACGCCTGGCTGCGGATCGCGCCCGACGACACGATCACGATCCTCGTCGATCGCTCGGAGATGGGCCAGGGCGTGTACACCGCGCTGCCGACCTTGATCGCCGAGGAGCTGGAGATCGATCTCGCTCGCGTCGCGATCGTCGCCGCGCCGGTCGGCGACGCGTACTTCAACGCCGCGAACGTCGGTCAAGTCACGGGCACGAGCAACAGCGTCCAGGACGCGTGGGTGAAGCTGCGGACGGCCGGCGCCCAGGCGCGCACGTTGCTGATTGCGGCCGCGGCCGCGCGCTGGGGCGTCGATCCGCGCGAGTGCCGCGCGCGGCATGGCGTGATCAGCAACGCCGCCGGGGATCGGCTCACCTACGGGGCGGTCGCCGCGGACGCGGCGCGCCTGCCCCTGCCGACGCAGGTCGCGCTGAAGCCGGCGAGCGAGTTCCGGTTGATCGGCCGCGGGTTGCCGCGGACCGACACGCCGGCGAAAGTCGACGGCAGCGCGCAATTCGGGATCGACGTGCGCCTGCCGGGAATGCTCTACGGCGCCCTCGCGCAGAGCCCGGTCCTCGGGGGTTGGCCGGACTCGGTCGACTCGGCCGAGGCGCAGAAGATGCCCGGGGTGCGCCTGGTGCTCGCGCTGGACAGCGGGGTCCTGGTCGTCGCCGACCACTACTGGCAGGCGCTCGCGGCGCGCCGCGCGCTGCGCGTGCGGTGGAATCCGGGGCCGAACGCGGCGCTCGACAATGCGGCGATCCGGGCGGCCCTGCGGCGCACCGAGGCCGAGGATCCAGGGCTCGTCGCGCGCGCCGACGGCGACGCGCGGGCCGCGTTGCAGCGCGCGGCGCGCACGCACTCGGCGATCTACGAAGTGCCGTTGCTCGCGCACGCGACGATGGAGCCGATGAATTGCACCGCCGACGTGCACGTCGGCGGATGCGACCTGTACGTCGGAACCCAGGTCCAGCAATTGTCGCAGGCGGCCGCGGCGGTTGCCGCCGGCGTGCCGCCCGATCAGGTGCGGGTCCACACGACCTTCCTCGGCGGCGGCTTCGGACGCCGCCTCGACGTCGATTTCATCCCCGCCGCGGTCGCCGGTTCGCACGCGCTCGGCCGGCCGGTGCAGGTCATCTGGACCCGCGAAGACGACATGACCCACGACACCTATCGCCCGCCCGCACTCGAGCGGATCAGCGCGGGCTTCGACGCCGCGGGCAAGCTCGACGCGTTCCAGCTGCACGTCGTGAGCCCGTTGATCACCGCACGCATGTTCCCGCCGGTCACCGGCGTCGACCCGGAAGTCGTCGAGGCGGCGGTGAGCTGCGCGTACGGCATCCCGAATTTCCTCGTGACCTACACGCGCCAGGAGATCGGCATCAACGTCGGCTACATGCGTTCGGTCAGCCACGCGGCGAATTGCTTCGTGATCGAGAGCTTCGTCGACGAGCTCGCGGCGCTCGCCGGCAAGGATCCGTACGATTTCCGGATGGCACTGCTCACGACCAAGCCCCGGCATCGCCGCGTGCTCGAGACCGCCGCCCGGCTCGCGGGTTGGGGCAAGCCCGCGCCCGGCCGGCATCTCGGTCTCGCGCTGATGGACGGCTATTCGACCCGGATCGCCCAGATCGTCGAGATCTCGGTCGAGGGGGGCGCACCGCGGGTCCACCGGATCGTCTGCGTGGTCGACTGTGGGCAAATGGTCAACCCGCGGATCGTGGAATCGCAGATCGAGAGCGGGATCGTGTTCGGCTTGACCGAGGCGCTCTGGGGCGAGATCACGATCGCGAACGGCGTCGTGCAGCAGACGAACTTCGACGGTTATCGGGTGCTGCGCGCGAACGAGATGCCGCAGATCGTGGTCGAGCTCTTGGCGAGCGACGCACCGCCCGGCGGCATCGGCGAGGTCGCCGTGCCGCTCGTCGCACCGGCGCTGTGCAACGCGTGGTTTGCCGCGACCGGCGAGCGGATCCGCTCGCTCCCGTTCGGCGCGGCACGCGCGCCGCGCGCCGACGCCGTCAAGCCCGGATCAGCAAATAATGATCGAGGATCAGCGCCGCGAACAGCAGCATCAGATACGTGATCGAGTAACGGAAGGTGCGCATCGCCATGTCGGCCCGGTGGCCCCGGCGCAGCTGGAACGCGTAGTACAGGAACCTGGCGTTCAGCGGCAGCACCGCGATCAGGTACACGAGCCCCGAAAGTCCCGTGAGCACCGGTAGCAAGGTGCACAGCACCAGCAAGACCGTGTACAGCACGATCTGCAGCCGCGTGAACTCGACGCCGTGGGTCACCGGCAGCATCGGGATCCCGACCTTCGCGTATTCGTCGCGCCGCGCGATCGCGAGCGCCCAGAAGTGCGGCGGCGTCCACGTGAAGATGATCAGGAACAGCGGTAGCGCGTGCGGGTCGAGGTGGCCGGTCGCGGCGGCCCAGCCGAGGAGCGGCGGTGCGGCGCCGGCGGCGCCGCCGATCACGATGTTCTGCGGCGTCGCGCGCTTCAACCAGCGGGTGTAGACCAACGCGTAGCCGATCAGCGACGCGAAGGTGAGC
Source organism: Pseudomonadota bacterium (assembly GCA_021785405.1). Taxonomy (GTDB): domain Bacteria; phylum Pseudomonadota; class Gammaproteobacteria; order Steroidobacterales; family Steroidobacteraceae; genus Bog-1198. The sequence goes on from JAJYFF010000052.1 coordinate 15,231, forward strand.
ACCGCGGTCAGCGGGTTCACGCCGAACCACAGCACCGTCATCGAGGCGATCGCGAGCGCCGTCGCGAATGTCAGCGCCTGCGACTCGACGAGGTTGCCGGTCGGCAGCGGCCGGCCGCGCGTGCGCGACATCTGCTGGTCGATCCGGCGGTCGAGCACGTGGTTGAACGCCGCCGCGGATCCCGAGGCCATCGCGATCCCGAGGGTGCCGAGGAGCAAGGCTTCGAGCGGCACCATCCCCGGCGACGCGAGCAGCATCCCGACGACCGCGGTGAACACGATCAGCAGGCTGACCTTCGGCTTCGTCAGTTCGAGGAAGTCGCGCCATCGGCCGAGGCCGGCGGCGCCGGCCGCGACCGCGGAGTTTTCCGGAATGCTCGACATCCGGCTAGGTTACCACGGCGAGCGTCGGCGACGGCCACAGCCGGCGCAGCACCGTGACCATCGACAGCAGCAGCAGCGCCGCGCCCGCGTTGTGCAGCGTCGCGAGCGGCAGCGGGAAACCGTAATGCACCATCGACACGCCGATCGCGATCTGCAACAGCACCGCGAAGATCAGGAACGCGCCGGCGCGGCGCAGGCGCGGCCCGGCCGCGCGCCGCAGCGTCAGGATCCCGAGCGTGATCAGCGCGATGCCGGTGATCACCGCGCCGAGCCGATGGGTGACCTGGATCGCGATCCGCGCCGGGTTCGACAGGATCCCGCCGTCGTAATCGATGTCGAGCCCATGCCAGAGCACGAATGCGTCGCGGAAGTCCATGTGCGGCGGCCACCAGGCGGCCTGGCAGGTCGGCAGGTCGGGGCAGGCCGCGGCCGCGTAGTTGGTGCTGGTCCAACCGCCGAGCGCGATCTGCAGCGCGAGGATCGCGAGGCACACGAGCGCGAACCCGCGCAGCGAGCGCTCGCGTTCGGACGCGTCCCGCCGCTCCGGTTCCAGCGACAGCCACCAGAGGATCGACAGCGTGGTGAACCCGCCGAGCAGATGGCTGGTCACGATCAGCGGTTTCAACAGCATCGTGACGGTGAGCGCGCCGAGTGCGCCCTGGACGCAGACCATCACGAACAGCGCGACCGCGGCGCCGAACGGCTGGCCGCGCGTCTTGCGATTCGCGACCGCCCACGACAGCAGCACCATGATCACGAGCCCCAACGTGGTCGCGAAGTAGCGATGGATCATCTCGTGCAGTGCCTTGTGGAAGCCGCGCCCCGCCTCCGGGAACACGTGGCCGTAGCACCCGGGCCAATCGGGACAGCCGAGGCCCGCATCGGTCAGTCGCACCCAGGCGCCGAGCACGACGACGATCGATGCGAGCAGCGCGCCCGCCAACGCGATGCGCCGGAACCAGAGAACACGTCGTTGCGCTTGCATGTCGTTCAACCGATGGTCGAGAGTTGGAGTAAGCGCTGCAGATCGTCGAGCATGCCCTTCGGCGGCGCGTTCGGCGGATAGCTCATCATCAGATTGCCGTGCGGATCGATCAGGTAGACGCGACCCGCGCCGAGCGGCGAATTCCCGCCGTAGGTCGGCAGCACCGCGATGAGCGGTGCTGCCGCCGCGGTGACCCGGACCGTGATCAAGTCCGGATGCTGGCTCCGCAGGAACTGCGCGTCGCAGCATCGGCCGGTCGCGAGGAACACCCGCTGCACCCGGTTCATGTCCTGATCGAGCGCGATGCGGACCTGGCGCGTGTCGTAGAGCGCCGCCCGGCAACGCTCCCCGCAGACGCCCGAGCCGACATAGAGCAGGGTCCAGCGCCGCGCGAGGAAATCCGGCCGCGTTCGCCCCGCCGGGAACAGCGGTAGCGACAACGCCGGCACCGGCTGCGGCGGCTCGACCAGCACCCCGTGATTCACGGTGCCGATGGGCCGCAGTCCCGGCAATCCGTAGTACAGGTATAGCGCGGCGGCGAGCGGCAGCAGGAAGATCGCGCCGATGCCGAGCACGGTGCGGCGTCGCCGCCGGCGGTTCCGGTCGGCGGAGTCGATCGTCGGGGAATCACTCATCGGCCGCCGTCTCGCCTCCGCCAATGGGCCGCAAGTTCGTGACCGCGTAGATCACCAGCAAGGTCGCGGCGAGCAGGAACCACTGCACCGCGTAGGCGGTGTGCCGTATCGGCGGAAAACCGGGCGGCGTCCAGTGGCGGTAATAGCCGTCCGGCTGCGCGGGATCGAGCAGGACCTGCGGCGCGGCCCGTGCCCAGTCGGTCACGTGCAACAGCGCGCCGACGTCCCGCAAGCGCGGATACAGCGCGATGACCGGGAACGGCGGCGCGAGCGGCGCGCCGCCGCCGAGCCGAATCCCCGGTCGCGGCAACTCGTCGGCTCGGCCGACGATCGTCCGGGGAGCGGCCGACACCGCGACCGAGGGCGTGGCCCGAGGATCGGTCTCGCGCGGAATCCACCCGCGGTTCACCAGGATCCAGCCGCCACCGGTCAGTTCGAAGGGTGTCAACACGTAATAGCCGTTCCGGTGCCCCGGGCCCTCCATTCCGTCGATCAGGATCTGGTGGGCCGGATCGTAGTGGCCGGATGCCTGCAAGTGCGTGTACAGCCGCAGGCGCGGGGTCGCCGCATCGATCGTGACCGTGGCGTCCGCGCCGGCCGCGAACTCGTCCCAGAGCTTTTGCGTCTCGGCCGCGCGCCGCACCTGCCAGCGGCCGAGCGCGATCAGGATCGCGAACACGACGACCGTGACCAGCGTCGTGAACGCGCGCGGCGCGAACTCGCGGGCTCCGAACCGGATCGTCACGATATAATCCTCCCAGCCACTACCGGCGACGGAGCCTGTCCATGCCGTTCAAACTACTCGTCATCGCGGTACTGGTCCTGATCCTGGCCAGTCTGGGCAAGGCCCTGTTCCACCTGTCGAGCCGCGACCCGAAGGACGGCGACAAGATGGTCAAGGCGCTCGCCTGGCGGGTGGGCCTGTCCGTGTCGCTGTTCCTGTTGCTCATTCTCGCCTACACCGCCGGCTGGATCCACCCACCGACGGGCTGAGCGCCGCGATCGCGGCCTTGCGGGAGGGGGCGCCCGCCCCCGACGGGGCGGGCGGGCTGCGTCAGAGCCAGTAGACGAAGATGAACAGCCCCAACCAGACGACGTCGACGAAGTGCCAGTACCACGCGACGGCCTCGAACGCGAAATGCCGTTCCGGGGTGAAATGGCCCTTGAGCACCCGGAACCAGATCACGACCAGCATGATCGCGCCGATCGTCACGTGCAGGCCGTGAAAGCCGGTCAGCATGAAGAAGGTCGAACCGTAGATCCCGGTGCCGAGCTGCAGGCCGAGCTTGGTGTACGCCTCGTGGTACTCCGTCGCCTGCAGCGCGACGAAGGTGAAGCCGAGCAGGAACGTCGCCGCGAGGAAGATCAGCAGGCGTCGGCGGTGACCCCGCAGCAACGCATGGTGCGCGATCGTGATCGTCACGCCCGAGGTCAGCAGGACCGCGGTGTTCAGCGCCGGCAAGCCGAGCGCCGGCACCGATTCGAAGGTCCCGCCCGCGCGCGGCCCGAGCGCGCCCGGCCCGTTCGTCGGCCACGTGCCGTGGTAGTTGCTCCACAGCAGGATGTTCGTCATCAGCTTCGTGCCGTCGCCGCTCAGCCACGGCATCACCAGCTCGCGTGCGTAGAACAGCGCGCCGAAGAACGCCGCGAAGAACATCACCTCCGAGAAGATGAACCACATCATCGCCATCCGGAACGAGCGGTCGACGGCCAGGTTGTACAGGCCCTTCTCGTTCTCGCGGATCACGGTGCCGAACCACAGGATGAACAAGCCCGCGAGCATCGCGAAGCCCGGCATCAGCGACCACGCCGGCAGCCAGTCGTTGAGCGTCGCGACGGCGCCGGCCATCACCGTGAACAGGGTCACCGATCCGTAGATCGGCCATGGACTCGAGTGCGGGACGTAGTACTTGTCGGCGTGCGGGACGTGGGATTGCGCCATGGGCCTCGTTCTCTAATGGTAGTGGCGATAGAGCTTCATCGCGATGTAACCGAAATAGAAGAGCAGCGCGACCGCCACCATCCATGCGGTGGACCGGCGGACGCGCCGCTCGCGTTCGGACGGGTGATCCGCGTTCACCGAACTTCGGGCGCGGTCTGAAAGCTGTGATACGGAGCGGGTGACGGGATCGTCCATTCGAGCCCGTGCGGCGCCGCGCCGGTCCACACTTCCGCGGTCGCCTTCTTGCCGCCGCGGACGCACTGGATGATCGCGATCGCGAACAGGATCTGCGACAGACCGAAGCCGAAACCGCCGATCGACGACACCCGGTTCCAGTCGGTGAACTGCACCGCGTAGTCCGGGATGCGCCGCGGCATCCCGGCGAGGCCGAGGAAGTGCTGCGGGAAGAACAGCACATTGACGAAGATCGTCGACAACCAGAAATGCGTCTTCGCGAGCGTCATGTTGTACAGGTTGCCGGTCCACTTCGGCAGCCAGTAGTAGACGCCGCCCATGATCGCGAACACCGCGCCCGGCACCAGCACGTAGTGGAAGTGCGCGACGACGAAGTACGACTGGTTGTACTGGAAGTCGGCCGGCACCATCGCGAGCATCAGGCCCGAGAAGCCCCCGATCGAGAACATGAACAGGAAGCCGATCGCGAACAGCATCGGTGGCTCGAACGACAGCGAGCCGCGCCACATCGTCGCGGTCCAGTTGAAGATCTTCACGCCGGTCGGCACCGCGATCAGCATCGTCGACAGCATGAAGAACAGGTCGGCCGACGTCGGCATTCCGTCGA
>JAJYFF010000053.1 GCA_021785405.1 Pseudomonadota bacterium
GGATGTGTCCGGCGAGCATCAAGCCGACCGGCGCGGGAATGCCCGCGCGCCCGATCGCCGCGATCAGCGTCCGGTTGCCGCCGATCGGGATGTCGAGAGGACCCGCGATCGCGCCCCAGATCGGACGGTGCATCAGCAGCCAGCTCGACGCCGGAGCGCGTGCGAGCGAGGCGAACTCGCGTCGGTACGTGGGCACGAGCGCCGCGTCGAGGCGCACGTCCGGTGCGTTCGCGTCGTCCATCACGATCAAGTGCAGCGTGCCGATCGTGATCCGGTACGGCGGCCGATGCGCGGCACAGGGGGCGCCCGGCACGACCGGGTCCGGGCCCAGCAGGCGCAGCCAGCCGCTGCCGGCGCGACCGCAGGCCTCGTGATTGCCGCGAACCACGACCCACGGCGCGGCCGCGAGCAAGGGCGCGGCGGGTGCGAAGAAATCCGCGCGCCAGGTCGGCCATCGATCTCCGTACGGCGAGCCCGCGCAGGCCGCGATCCCGGCCGGACACGCACTCTCCCGATAGAGGTAGTCGCCGACGTCGATCACGAGATCCGGCCGGGTGCGCGCCGCGGCCACGGCGAGCCGCGGGAACGGCCAGCGCTGCGGATCGGCGCAATCCTGCGCGATCGCCCCCTGGATACGGCAACCCGTGTCGCCGATCAGCACGATGCGCCGCACGGGCGCGACCGGCGGTGGCAGCACGTGCCCGCCGATCGCGAGCGTCTGCGCCGTGCGGGGGACCGCGATGCTGCAGACCGTCGGAAAATCCCCGTTCGCGGCCGCGCGCAAGCGCATCGCGTGCTCGACGCCGTCGATTCGCGCACGCGGACAGGCGGGCGCGGCGACGACCGCGCGCGCTTCGATCGCGCCCTTCGGCCCGTACTGCACCCACGCCGCGGTCACCGCCGGCGACGGTTCGGCCGCGCGCCCCACCGGGGCGAGGGCCGCGCCGAGCGCGACCCACAGCGCGACCCACAGCGCGACCGAGGCGCGGCCGGCGCGCTTCATCGACGCGCGTCCCCGCTCGCCACCGCGTCCGCCTCGGCCTCGACGAGCGCCGGCGTACGCCAGCCGCTGCGCACGCCCCAGCCGCAAAACAGCACCGCGGCCACCGCGACCGCCAGCTGGTCCCAACCGAACGGGATGTAGCCCCGGCCGTCGAAACGTCGGCTGCCCGCCCACGAGAGCGCGACGATCGCCGCGAAGTACGCGATGAACCACGCGGCCCCGTCCAGATCCGCGCGCAGCGTCGCGCGATCGGCTCGAACCCGCTGGGACAGGAACAATGGCAACGGCAGGATCAATAGCAACGCGATCTCGCCGGTCGCCGGCCAGCGCGCCCAGTACAGCAGCAGCGTCGCGAACACGAACGCGGCAGGCGCCAGGATGCCGAGCCCCGGGATCCGCAGCGGCCGGTGCCGAGCGGGCGCGGTCCGGCGCAACGCGAGCACGCTGATCGGCACGATCAGATAGGTCACGATCGTCGCGACCGAGATCACGGCCGCGAGCTGGCCCCAGCCGCGAAAGAAGAACAGGAACACGTACGCGACCGCGAGGTTGAACCACATCGCGATCCTGGGCACCCCGGCGCGCGGATGCACGCGCCCGAGCACGCCGGGCGCATGCCCGTTGCGTTCCATCGCATACAGGATCCGGGCGCCGGTCGCCGTATAGGTCGCTCCGGTGCCGCTCGGGCTGATGTACGCATCGGCGTACAGCAGCAGCGCGAGCCAGTTCAGGTTCAGCGCCAGCGCGAGCTGCGCGAACGGCGAGCTGTAGTCGAGCGCCGCCCAGCCGCCCGCGAGCGCCGCGGTCGGCACCGCGCCGAGGAACGCGACCTGCAGCAGCAGATAGACGATCGCACTCGCGGCGATCGACCCGAAGATCGCGAGCGGCACGTTGCGGCCGGGCGACCGCGCCTCGCCGGCGAGGTTCACCGGGCTCTGGAAACCGTTGTAGCTGAACACGATGCCGCTGGTCGCGACCGCGGTGAGCAGGCTGGCGAAGTCGATCGTTTGCGGGCCGCCGTGGATCCCGCGATGGAAATTTCCCGGATGGAATCCGGTGGCGATCAACGCGATCGCGGTACCGGCGGGTACGACCAGCTTGAACAGGGTGATCACGCTGTTGGTGCGTGCGAACAGACGCACCCCCCAGTAGTTCAGCAGGAAGTACCCCACGATGAGCACGGCCGCGAACCCGAGCCCGGCGTCCGACAAGACCCCGGCGCCGCTCGCCGGGCGCACATAGAGCGCATGCGCCCACGACCAGGGCCAGGAACTCATGTACTGCACGGAGGCCTCGGCCTCCACCGGGATGACCGAGACGACCGCGATCCACGCGGACCAACCCCCGATGAATCCGAGCAGCGACCCGTGGGAATAATGGCCGTAGCGCACCGGACCGCCGGACTCCGGGAACATCGCGCCGAGCTCGGCATACGCGAGCGCGACCAGCAGGATGATCGCGGCGCCGATGATCCAGGCATAGACCGCCGCGGGCCCCGCGAGCTGCGCGGCGCGCCACGCGCCGAACAACCAGCCGGAACCGATGATCGATCCCAGGCCCGTGAAGGTCAGTGCGATCGCACCGACGTCGCGCCGAATCGCCGAAGGGTCACCCATGCGTACTCCCGATCGTTCCCGTCGCCGCCGATGGCGACGATCCTAGCGCATCAGCGCGGCGGTGCGCGCTCGCGGCGCTCGAGCGCCGCGAGCGCCCCGAGCACGACCGCGAGCACGAGATAGGCGCCGCAGTACTGCGCGACCTCGAACCGCTCGCTCGCGGGCAGCATCCACGGCAGGTAGATGCCGCCGTCCGGCCGCACCGAGTGCATCACGCCGAACGCGCACAGCACCGCGCCGGCGAGGAGGAACGCGACGGCCGCGCGGGTCCGCCGATCGATCATCTCGGCGAGGAACGCCCCCCAGATCGTCGCGGTGACGATGAAGCCGTTGCCGAGCGCGACGATCGTCTCGAGCGTCGACGGCCGCGTCGCGGAAGCGGCGGCGAGCAGCGCGGCGAAGCGTCGCGGCGATGCGAACTTCGGGTCGCTCAGCTCGATCGTGACCATCCGTGCGATCGACGGAAAGAACGCGAACGCGACCGCGGCCGCGTGCCGCGCCGGCACCGCCCGAAACGCCTGCGTGGTGATGTCGATCGCGACGAAGATCAGCACCGGCGCGAGCGCGGCGAGCGGGACCCAGTGCAGCACGTCCGCGACCACCCCGAAGGTGCCGCCGATGCCGATCACGAGACCCGCGAGCAAGGTATACGCCGAGCGGGCGCCCATCTCCTTGTAGGCCGGATGCCCGATGTAGGGCGTCGTCTGCGCGACGCCGCCGAACAGCCCCGCCGCGAGCGTCGCGACCGCCTCGGCGAGCAGGATGCTGCGGACGTCGTAAGCGTCGCCCGCCGCCCGCGCGCTTTCCGTGTTGTTGACGCCGCCGATCACCGTGAGCAACGCGAACGGCACGAGCAGCGGCAGGTAGGCGGTCGCGGCCGCGAACGCGCCGAACATGCCGCGATCGGGGGTCGGCCACTGCGGCGTGAAATGCGGCGCGGCCGTCACGTAGCCCGCGACCCCGGTCCCGCTGCCGGTCAGCGCCGCGAGCACGTAGTGCGCGAGCGTTCCGGCGAGCACCGCGAACAGCACCGCCGGCAGCCGCGCCGGCACCGAGCCTTTCGCGACCAGCGCGTACAGCACGAGGCCGAGCGACAGGAAGCCGACGATCGGCTCGCGCATCAACTCGACGAACGGCAGGAAGCCGATCAGCAACAACGCGATCCCGGCGAGCGACCCGAGCAGCCCGGCGCGCGGAAACAGCCGGCCGAGGCGCCGACCGACGAACGACAGCGGTAATTTCAGCAGCCCCATGATCACCGTCGAGGCCATGCCGAGGTACCACGTCTGCAGCGCCGCGGCCTGCGGATCGAGCCCGCCCGCGCGCCATTGCGCGAATGCCGGGCCGAGCACCAGCAAGGCCATGCCGATCGTCGACGGCGTATCGAGGCCGAACGGCATCGCGGTCACGTCGCCGCGCCCTTCGCGCCGCGCGAGCCGCAGCGCGAGCCAGCAGTACAGGGCGTCGCCGACGAGGACGCCGAACGCGGTCCCGGGGATCATTCGCCCGAACACGATCTCCCCGGGTACCCCGAAGCCCCGGACGAGGACCGCCGCGAACAGCGCGAGCACCGACAGATTGTCGATCGACAGCGCGATGAACCCGTTGATGTCGCCTTTGACGAGGCGCAGCCCCGCGGCGCCCGGCGTTTGCGGCATGTTCGACGTCTCCCTTGCGCGAACCGGCCGGTCGCCGGCGGCTGGCCGCTAGTGAAGCGCGTCGACGGCCGAAAGGAAAGGCCCGGCGTCGGTCGATCAATTCCTACAGGATCGTGCCGAGCGAACGGACCCGGCACGCGAACTTCAGGTCCCGATCCGCCTGCGTGTGCGCGCTCGAGAACGCCGTCCCGCCCGGGCGCGGACGAGCTCGACACGCTGCGGCGTGTCCTCGACCGTCGATCGCGACGACGCGACGATCATTCCAGGCCGTGCCCCTTCGGTCCGCGCTCCCGGTACCACAGCGCGAGCGCCGCCGCGAGCGCCGCAAGCGAGGTGAGGAAGAAGAAGCCCAGCATCGGCGCGTAGCCCGCCGGATTCGCCGCCCCGGCCCCGGCGCGATCCGCGAGCCAGCCGGCGATCAGATTCGAGCCCGCCATCGCCAAGGCCTGCAGGAGCGTGATCAGACCGAGCGCGGCGCCGAGCCGCGTGGGTTCGACGATCAACGTGGTCGCCGGCCAGATAACGGCCGGCACCAGCGCGAAGCTCACCCCCATCAACACCGTCGAGACCCACAGGTTCCAGTCCGTGAGGCCGAGCAGCACGAACGTCGCCGGGAGCAGCGCGGTCCCCCAGACGAGCATCGTCGCGCGGCGCCCAAAGCGATCCGCGAGCAGGCCGAACACCGGTGTCGCGAAGATCGCGGCGAAGAACACCCAGCTGTTCGCGAGCCCCGCGCGCTGCAAGCTCAGGCCCTTGACCTGCTGGAAGTACTCGATCGCATAGGTGGTTCGAAAGGGGAAGAACACCGCCGCGTAGAGCACGTGCAGGCCGAGGATGTACCAGAACGAACGGTCGAATCGGACGAGCATCCGCCAGTCGAGGGCGCCACGCCTCGGCTCGCCACCGCGCTCGTTCCGGCCGGCGCGGCGGTCGATCGCGTGATACGCGATCGCCGCGACGAGCCCGCCGGCCGTGATCCCCGCACCGAGCCACAGCGGCGGCTGCCAGCCGCGCGCGTACAACCGGTGCGCCCAGACCGTGGAGGTGTCGACGGCGTAGGAACCGACGCGCGCGAGACTCAAGTACAAGGCGGTCGCGAGCGCGACGCCTCGACGCGGGAACCACTGCGCCAAGCCGGCGACGAGCGCGATGAAGATCGCCCCCTCGCTGATCCCGAACATGAATCGTCCGAACACCATCAAGCCGTAGGGTTCACCGATCGCGGTGAGGCTGGCGCCGATGACTCCGATCGCCGCGGACCCCAACGCGACGCGCGCCGGCCCCAGCCGGTCGATCAGCAAGCCGCTCGCCAGCGCGAGCACCGCATTCGGCACGCTGATGATGCCGTTGAGCAGGCCGAGCTGGGATTGATCGAAGCCTCGCTGCCGGACCAGCAGATCGGCGATCGGGCCGATCACGTCGTCTTCGTAGTAACTGCTCGACACGGCGAGCGCCGCGAACACGAGCACCCACCACCGCAGCCGCGACGCGGCCTCGATCTCCGAGGCGTTGCCGGTCGCTGCGCCCCCGCTCACCGGATCCGCGCGCCCTGGCGAACGAGCTCCGCTTGCACGGCATCGATCGAAAGCCGATCGAACGGTTCATCGCGGCGGATCGAGATCGCGGCGGCAGCGCCGGCGCCCTGACCACCGACCGCGCAGCACATCATGTTGCGTGCGGACGCGTGTGCGATCTTGTCGCCGCCGGTCGCGCGTCCCGCGACCAACAGATTGCGGATCCGGCGGGGCACGAGCGCGCGATAGGGAAACTGCCAGTATCGCCCCGTGGTCGGCAAGATCAGGACCCCGTAGCCGTCGATGAATTCCGGGAAGATGCCGATCGCATCCTCGAAGCGACCTTGCTCGCGCACGTCCGCGCCGGTCAAGTTGTAGACCGCGTCGATCTTGCGGGTATCGCGAATGCCGAGCGTCATCCCGAAGTTGCGCAGTTTCGCGCGCTCGCAGCCGGGCATGAAGCCGCGCAGCGCGTTCAGCGCGTGCATCGCCTCGCGTCGACCGCGCATCTCGCCGATGGTGAGATCCCGGGGATCCGAGCCGTCGATCTCCGGGACGTGCACGAGGTTCAGGTAGGTCAGATCCCCCTGGTCGGTGACGCTCCCCCAGGTCCCCGCAATCGTGTGCAAGCTCGACGGGATCAAGCCGGCCGCGAGCGCCTGCTGAAAGGGCTTGCGCAGGAACGGGGAGAACAGCGTGTCTTCCTTGCCGGTCGTCTCGTAATCCCATTCTCCATTGCCGGACCAGTCGCCGTAGGTCTGCGGGTCGGCCTTGACCGCGTCGATGAACCGCCGCTTGTCGACGCCGCTCATCGAGAACATCACCGACACGGACATCATCTCGTGCTTCGGTGTCTTGCGAACCGGCGCGCCGGCGCGCGTGGCGATGTCCGCGTCGCCCGTCGCGTCGATCACGCGCTTCGCGAGGATCGCCTCGCGACCGGCTTTGCTCTCGGTGATCACGCCGAGCACCGTATCGCCTTCGACGATCGGCGCGACGCACCAGCGGTGCAGCAACGGTGTGATTCCGGCTTCCTCGACGAGGGTGTCGGCGACCCACTTGAACATCTCCGCGTCGAGCGCGTGGCTGGTCGACTGCGGCTCCGGCAATGCCGCGCCCATCGCCTTCGCACGCTGTTCGAATTCTATGCCGATGCCTTCGCAGTCGACGGTGCGCTCGTGCCGATACCAGGCGAGACCCTCGACGCCGACCTGGGTCATGTTCCCGCCGAAGCACCCGTACCGGTCCAGCAACGCGGTACGCGCGCCGGCGCGCGCGGCGGCGAGCGCCGCGGCGAGGCCACCCGGCCCGCTGCCGACCACGAGCACGTCGGTCTCGAGGATCACTTCCACCGAGCGTGCCGCCTCTTCGATCCGTCGCATGTCCGCTCCTCGCGCCGCTGCCCATCGGCGCGACAAATTATCACCACCGCGAACCGCCCGCCCCGGCTTTCACCGGTGCACCGACCGCCGCGGTGGACGCGGAGCGGATGTCACGGATCTGTCATTTGCTTGTCGTCAAAACGCCATCGTGGGCTCATCACAATGTTTCCATCGTGGCTCGACCGATTCCGCGCGGAATCCGCGTGCGACCCGGTACCGGCCGCCGCGCACCGGAGACCCCGGGCGCCTCGATGGGATTCGATCAACACATTCGCTCAGGGAGACTCCATTGAACGGCAAAGTGAAGCTCGGCCTCGCGATCGCGGCGATCCTCGGCGGCGGCACGGTGAACGCGCTCGCCGCGACCGATCCAGGCCCGAATACGACCGCCGCGTCGAATCCGGATCCGGCGCCGCACTCGGCGCTGCAGGAGATCGTGGTCACGGCGCAGCGGCGGGCGCAATCTGTTCAGGACGTGCCGATCACGATTCAGGCGATCACCGGGGCCCAGCTGAACCAGCTGAGCGTGACGACCTTCGACGACGTGCTGAAGTACCTGCCGAACGTGACCTTCGGCTCGAATGGCCCCGGCCAGGGCAGTATCTTCATGCGTGGCCTGAGCGCGGGCTTCGCCGGCAACCAGTCGAGTGCGACCTTCGCGTCCTTTCCGAACGTCGCGACCTACCTCGACGACCAGTCACTGCAGTTTCCGGCGCGCAATCTCGACGTCTACATGGTGGACATGCAGCGCATCGAGGTGCTCGAGGGCCCGCAAGGCACGCTGTTCGGCGGCGGCGCCGAGGCGGGTGCGATTCGCTACATCACCAACAAACCGGTGCTCGACCGCACCGAGGGCGTCACCCAGGCGAGCTATGGCGTGACCGCTCACGGCGATCCGAACCACGCGGTGAGCGCGGTGCTGAACGCGCCGTTGATCGCACACAAGCTCGCGGCGCGCGTGGTGATCTACGACGATCGGCGCGGCGGGTACATCACCAACGTCGCCAGCACGTTCACCCGCAGCAACAACGACACCGGTAACTACTACGGTGGCGTTCGCCCGGGCGCGAACGGCCTCTGCCCCAACGGATTGCCGACGAACACCGGCTTCTGCGTGCCGGCCGCGAACCAGGTCGCGAACAACTACGCGATCGCCGGTGCCGCGTCGAATCCCGTTCAGTACGGCGGCGCGCGAGCGGAACTGCTCTACCAGTTCAACGACGACTGGAACGCGCTGATCACGCAGAGCTACCAGGACATGGAAGCCGACGGTCTGTCGACGCAATATCCGATCGGCTCGGACGGACAGGCGCTCGGCCCCTGGGAGGTGACCGCGTTCGTGCCCGCCGTGAACAAGGATCGCTTCGAGAACACGGCATTCACGGTGAACGGCAAGGTCGGCGCGTTGCACGCCGTGTACACGGCGGGCTATCTCGTCCGCCACATCGATCAGACCAACGATTACTCGAACTACACGCGCAGCGCCTACGGCTTCTACTACACCTGCAGCGGCGGCTCGGGCTTCGGTTCCGGAACCCCGTCGTCCACGGTGCCGACCTGCTACTCGCCGATCACCTCCTGGCACGATCAGGTCAAGAACACGCATTTGAGCAACGAGTTCCGGCTGAGCACGCCGAGCAGTTGGCGGACCCGCGGGATCGTCGGCCTGTTCTGGGAGGATTTCGAGATCTACGACAACATGAACTTCCTCTACAAGACGATCCCGTCGTGCACGTCGACGAACCTCGCGAACGCGCTCGCGGGCGGCTTGCCCTGCGTCGGCAACGTCGGCCCGCTGCCGGGCGCGTATTCATCGGACCCCAGCGTGCGCAACGACAACGTCGCGTTCGGTGAGGACATTCGTCGAGGCTACAAGCAAACCGCGGTATTCGCGTCGATGGACTACGACATCATCCCGAAGGTGCTGACGGTCACCGGCGGCGCGCGCTACTACCGCTACAGCGAGGACGAGGTCGGCTCCAAGTACACGACGCCGCTCGCCTGTGCCGACGTCCCGAACGGTTGCTACGCCGGCACGACCAGCATCAACGCCGAGCAGGAGAACGCGGTCTTCACGGGCGTCAAGGGCCGGGCGAACATCACCTGGCACGTGACCCCGGACATCATGGTCTATTACACGTTCTCGCAAGGGTTCCGCCCGGGCGGATTCAACCGCACGGTCGCGCACAAAGCGAAGGACGCGAACGGCATCCCGCAATACTCCTCGCCGCTCAGCTACAAGCCCGACTCCTTGACCAACAACGAGATCGGGTGGAAGGCCGAGGTGCTCGACCATCATCTGTTGCTGAATGGTTCGTTCTATCGCATGGACTGGAACGACGTGCAGTTCGCGCTGTTCGATCCGACGATCCTCGGCAATACCACCTTCGTCGTGAATGGACCGAACTACCGGATCGACGGCTTCGAGTTGCAGTTCGTCGCGAAGCTGCCGGGCGGATTCACGCTGCAGGGCTCGGGATCCTGGAACAGCGCGAACCAGGCGTCCTCGCCCTGCCTGATCGACAATTACGTGAGTTCCTCCGGCGTGAAGTCGCCGAATTTCGGGCAATGCATCACCGAGGTCAAAGGGGCGCCGTTCCCGAACCCGTTCGGCGCGCTGAACACCCGGCCGGCGTTCTCGCCCTCGCAGGAGTTCAACCTCCGGGCACGCTACGACTGGGACTACCGGGACTACCGGGGCTTCGTGATGGTCGGTGCGAACCATATCGGGCACATGACCAACGAGCCGGCGAGCTTCGTGAATGGCAATACCGTGCAGGTTCCGTACACGACCTGGCTGAAGTACGACCAGCCGGGTTACACGACCTACGACGGCTCGGTCGGGGTCGCGAAGGGAGCGTGGACCGCCGAGGTCTACGGACAGAACCTGTCCAATTCGGATGCGAGTCTGTTCACCTCCTCCTCCCAGTTCATCAAGTCGGAGGTGCCGCTGCGGCCGCGGGTGATCGGCGTCAAGATCGGCTATCGATTCTGAAGACCGAGCCCGGCGCCCCGCAAGCTTCGGATAGAATGGGCGGCGGGCCTCCCGGCCCGCCGCCTTCCGATTCCGGAGTCGCATGACCCAAGTCGCCGCCAAACCCGCCGCAGCGTCGGCGGACGAGACGCCGATCGAGCGCGAAGTTCGGCGCATCCGCGATCTCGCACGCCTCGGCGACCACGCGCAGGCGCTCGCCGCCGCGGAGGCGCTCGCGGCGCAAGTCCCCGAGAACCGCGACGTGCTGTACGCGATCGCGTACAGCCAACGACATTTGCGGCAAACCGCCGCCGCGATCGCGACCCTCGACCGGCTCGAGCGCTCGCACCCGCGCTTCAGCCGACTGCACGAGGAACGGGGCCTTTGCCACGTCGCGCTGCGCGACGCGTCGCGCGCGATCGACGCGCTGTTGCGCGCGGTCAACCTGAATCCGGCGCTACCGAACAGCTGGGCGATGCTCGAGCGCCTCTGGCGGATGAGCGGCGATCGAACGAATGCCGATACCGCCGCGGCACATGTCGCGACCCTGGGCCGCCTGGCCCCCGAGGTGGTACGCGCGACCGCGCTGTTCGCCGACCAGGAACTTGGGCCGGCCGAGGACCTGGTGCGCGCACGGCTGCTGCAGAAGGGCGACGACGTCGAGGCGATGCGCTTGCTCGCGCGGATCGGCATTGCGCGGCAGATCCTCGACGACGCGGAGCTGTTGCTCGAGGCGGTGCTCGAGTTGGCGCCCGGGTACCGCGCGGCCCGCCACGACTACGCGTTCACTCTCGTCGAGCGCCACAAGTATCGCGAAGCCCGGGCCCAACTGGAGATCCTGCTCGCGGACGAGCCTGGGCATCGCAGCTACCGCGCGCTGTTCGCGGCGACCTGCGTCGGGCTCGGCGAACAGACCCGCGCGATCGCGATGTACCGCGAACTGCTCGCGGAGAACCCCCAGTCCGCCGATCTGCTGCTGTCGCTCGCGCACGTGCTGAAGACCGTCGGCGATCGCGATGCGGCGATCGCGGCGTATCGCGCGGCGGCGGCGGCGCGGCCGGATTTCGGCGACGCCTACTGGAGCCTCGCGAACCTCAAGACGTATCGTTTCGAGGAAGCGGAGATCGAACGCATGCGCGCGCTCGAGGCCCGCGCGAATCTCGGACTCGACGACCGGATCCACCTGTGCTTCGCGCTCGGCAAGGCGCTCGAGGATCGCGGGGACTATCCGGATTCGTGGCGCTACTACGAACGGGGCAACGCGCTGAAGCGCGGGGCGAGCCGTTACCGACCCGAGATCATCGAGAACAATACCCGGGGCCAGATCGCGGTGTGCACCCGCGAGTTCTTCGCCGCGCGCGCCGGGTTCGGCGCGGGCGATCGGTCGCCGATCTTCATCGTCGGCCTGCCGCGATCCGGCTCGACGCTGATCGAGCAGATCCTCGCGTCGCATTCCGAGGTCGAAGGAACCCAGGAACTCGCCGACGTGCAGCGCATCGTCCTCGAGCTGCAGGGGCGCGAGCCGGTCCTCGAGGATCCACGCTATCCCCGCGTACTCGCGGCGATGCCGGCCGCCGAATTCCGCCGGCTCGGCGAGCGCTACCTGGCCGATACCCTCGCGTACCGCGTCGGACGGCCGCGCTTCATCGACAAGATGCCGAACAATTTCCGGCACATCGGCCTGATCCACCTGATGCTGCCGAACGCGAAGATCATCGATGCGCGGCGCGAACCGATGGCCTGCTGTTTCGGCAACCTCAAGCAGTTGTTCGCGAACGGCCAGGAATTCAGTTACTCGATCGCCGACATCGCGCGCTATTACCGCACATACCTGGAATTGATGGGTCACTGGGATGCGGTGCTGCCGGGCAGGGTCCTGCGGGTGCTGCACGAGGACGTCGTCGCCGATCTCGAGGGCAGCGCCCGGCGGATCCTCGAGTTCTGCGAACTGCCGTTCGAGCCGGCGTGTCTCGAGTTCTACAAGAGCGGTCGCAGCGTGCGGACGCCGAGCGCCGAGCAGGTGCGCAGACCGATCTTCCGCGACGGCTTGCACCAGTGGAAGCATTACGAGCCGTGGCTCGAGCCGCTGCGCGCCGCGCTCGGCGACGCGCTGACGCGATACCGTGAACCCTTCGCCGGCTGCCCGCCGGACGATCAGCCACCCTCGACGAGGAGTCCGCAGCCGTGAGTCTCGCACCGCATTTCGACCTCGTGATTTTCGATTGGGCCGGTACCACCGTGGATTTCGGCTGCCGCGCGCCGGTCGACGCGCTGCTGGAGGCGTTCCAGCGGCACGGGGTATCCCTGACCGAAGCCCAGGTCCGCCGCGACATGGGCAAGGCCAAAGCCGATCACGTGCGGGCATTGCTCGACGAACCGGCGGTTGCCGCCGCGTGGACCGCGGTGACCGGGGCGCCGGCGAGTCCCGCCGACTGCGACACGCTGGTGCGCGAACTCGGCCCTCTGATGCGCGAGCGAGCGGCGCGGACCGCGACGCTGATCGATGGCGTGGCCGCGACGGTCGCGACGCTGCGCCAGTCGGGCCTCCGGATCGCCTCGTCGACGGGCTACACGCGTGAAATGATGGCGCCGGTGATCGAACGGGCGGCGGCACAGGGCTATGCCCCCGAGCACCTCGTGTGCTCCGGCGAAACGCCGCGCGGTCGGCCGACGCCGTTGATGATCTACAAGGCCTGTGCCGAGCTCGGCGTCTGGCCATTGAGCCGCGTCGTGAAGGTCGACGATTCCGAGGCCGGCGTCGCCGAGGGCGAGGCCGCCGGCTGTCTGAGCGTCGGGGTCGCGGCGTCCGGCAACGGTGTCGGGCTCGCGGCGCGGGCGCTCGAGGACTTGCCGGCCATCGAGCGGCGCGCGCGGATCGATGCCGCCGCCCGGGCGCTCTACGCGGCCGGCGCCGACCTCGTGATCGACACCGTCGCCGATCTCGTGCCGGCGATCGAGCGGTATCTGCGTGATCATCGAGGTCGCTGAGCCATGACCGAAGCCGTATTGCTGACGCCGGGACCGTTGACCACCGAGGCGGCGGTGAAGGCCGCGATGCAGGTCGATTGGGGTTCGTGGGACGGCGCCTTCAACGAACTGACCGCGTCCGTTTGTCGCGATCTGATCGCGATCGTGCGCGCGGAGCCCGACCACGTCTGCGTACCCTTGCAGGGCAGCGGCACCTTCGCGGTCGAAGCCGCGCTCGGGACGCTGGTACCGAGGGGCGGCAAGGTGCTGGTGCCGGACAACGGTGCCTACTGCAAGCGGATCGCGCGCATCCTCGGCTATCTCGGCCGTGAGGCGGTCGTGATGCCGTTCGCCGAGCACGAAGCGGTGAGCCCCGGCCGGATCGACGCGGCGCTCGCGGGCGATCCCGCGATCACCCACGTCGCGCTCGTCCACTGTGAGACCAGCACCGGGATCTTGAATCCGCTCACGGACATCGGCGCGGTCGTCGCCGCTCACGGACGTCGACTGATCATCGACGCGATGAGTTCCTTCGGCGCGTTGCCGATCGACGCGCGCGTGCTGGCGTTCGACGCGCTGATCGCCGCGTCCGGCAAGTGCCTCGAAGGCGTGCCCGGGATGGGATTCGTGATCGCGCGCCGCGATGCGCTCGAGGGCAGCGCGGGCCAGGCGCATTCCCTGTCGCTCGACCTCGCCGACCAGTGGCAATACCTGCGCAAGACCGGTCAGTGGCGGTTCACGCCGCCGACGCACGTCGTCGCCGCGTTGCGCACCGCGATCGACCGGTACCACGCGCAGGGCGGACGCGAGGCACGCCTCGCCCGCTACACGAAGAATTGCGCGGCCCTGCAGGACGGAATGCGCGCGCTCGGCTTCGCGTCGTTCCTGCCGTCGGCGCTGCAGGCGCCGATCATCGTCACGTTCCACTCACCGCCGGATCCAGCCTACGATTTCGGTTCGTTCTATCGACGCGTCCGCGAGCGGGGATTCATCCTGTACCCCGGCAAACTGACCCAGGTCGAGACGTTCCGGGTCGGCTGCATCGGCGCGATCGATTCCGCGACACTGCGGCGGGCGGTCGCGGCGATCGGCGCGACGGTCCGCGAGATGGGCATCCAGCGGATGGCGCCGCGATGACCGGCGGATCGATCCGGGCACGACTCGCGCTCGCGCTGCTGTTCGCCGGCGTCGCAACCGCGAGCGGCTGCCGGGCGGCGGTCGTGACCGTCTACAGCGCCGACGGCCTGCGCGACGGGCGCCCGAACTGGTTCGGCGCGATGTTCGCGGCGTTCGAGCGGCGCACCGGCATCTCGGTGCAGTACGTCGAGGCGGGTTCGGGCGTGATCGTGAATCGCGTGCTCGCCGAGCGCGCCGCGCCGCAAGCCGACGTGCTCGTCACGATCCCGCCGTTCATGCAGGTCGCGGCCGACGCCGGCGTCCTGAGACCGCTGATTCTCGCGCCGGCCGACAGCGCCGCGCTCGGGGTGCCGCACGCACCCGCGCTGTGGTACACGTTCGCGGAGAACTACTCCGCCTGGATCTACGACGCCGCCGCGCTGTCGGCGCCTCCGGCCAGCTATGCAGCGCTGCTCGCACCGGCGTTCCGCGACCGGCTGCAATACTCGACCCCCGGCCAGGCGGGCGACGGCACCGCGGTACTGCTGCAGGCATTCGAGGTCTACGGGAGCGAGCGCGCCGGACTCGCGTACCTGCGCCGCTTGCAGGCGAACAACCTGGGACCGTCGGCTTCGACCGGACGCCTCGCCGCGCTCGTCGACAAGGGCGAGATCTGGGTCGCCAACGGCGACGTGCAGATGAGCTATTCGCAGCAGCGCGAGTACCCGAACCTGCGGCTCTTCTTTCCCGCCGGTCCGGACGGTCGGCGACTCGCGATGCGATTGCCGTATCAAATCGCGCTGATCCGCGGCGCCCCGCACGAACGGGCCGCCCTCGAGTTGATCGCGTTCCTGCTCAGCCGACCGGCGCAAGCGCAGCTCTACGACCTCGCTCGCGCGTTCCCGGCGCGGCGCGACGTCCCGCCGACCACGCCGGCGGCGCGCGCACTCGAGCACGTGATGGACGGCGTCCAGATCTGGCAGCCGGATTGGCGCCGCGTCGCGCAGGCGCTCGCACACGACGTGGCGCTCTGGAACCACGCGACCAGTCGGTGAACCGGTGAACGAGACGCCCTGGGCCACGCCGCGCGACGGCCTTGAATCGCCGCAAATCCGCGTGCAGGCGCTCAGCGTTCGGTACGGCGATCACGCGGTTCTCGATCGGATCGACCTCTCCGTCGCCGCCGGCGAGGTCGTGGTGCTCCTCGGCGCATCGGGATCCGGGAAGACGACCTTGCTGCGCGCGATCGCCGGCTTCACGGCGCCGACCGGCGGCCGAATCGCCCTCGGTGCGACGGACGTGACCCGTGCGCCGCCGTACGCCCGCGGTCTCGGCCTGGTCGTGCAGAACTATGCGCTGTTCCCGCACCTGCGCGTCGCCGACAACGTCGCGTTCGGCTTGCGCGCCCGCAAGCTGCCGCGAGCGCAGATCGAGCGCACCGTCGCGCGGTTCCTCGAGATGACCGGCATGGCCGCATACGCCCAGCGCTATCCGCGCGAACTCTCCGGCGGACAGCAGCAGCGGGTTGCAATCGCCCGAGCGCTCGCGATCGAGCCGCCGGCGCTGCTGCTCGACGAACCCCTGTCCGCGCTCGACGCGCCGCTTCGCGCGGAAATGCTCGAGGAACTGCGGCGCTTGCACGCGCAGTTGCCGAACACCGCGATCGTGTACGTGACTCACGATCAAACCGAAGCGATCGCGATCGGTCATCGGATCGTCTTGCTGCATCAGGGCCGCATCGTCGCCGACGGGGCGCCGCGCCACCTGCACGATGCGCCGCCGAACCGGTATACGGCCGAGTTCTTCGGACAAGCCAACTTGCTACCGGCGCGAATCCTCGATACGCCGCCCGGCGCCGACGGGGCCCGCGGCTACGTCGCGGTGCGGATTGCGGATCGGACGATCTGGGCGCGGCGCAGCGCCGACGCGCCGGCGAGCGGCGAGGTGCTGCTGTGCGTAAGACCCCACGATCTGCGGCTCGACGCGGATCCCGCGGCCGTGTCCGAGGGCAATCGCCTGGACGGCGTCGTGCGTTCTTCGCAATGGCTCGGCGCATCGCAGCGCGCGGTCGTCGACATCGGCCCAGCGACGGTCCGCGTCGACCGGCCGGCGAGTGCGCCGTTGCCGGCGGCGGGCGCGCGGGTGCAGGTGACCTTCGCCGCGGAGCGCGCGGTGCTGCTCGCCGATCGCTGATGCGCGCGCCTCGCGGACTGTGGCGGCCGGTGGTGATCGCGGTGCCGTTCGCGGTGCTCGGCGTGGTCTTTCTATACCCGCTCGCCTTGCTGGCCGCCGAGGCATTCGCGAATCCCGGGGGCGGCTACGGCCTCGGCACCTTCGCCGCGATCCTGGCCGGTCCGGCGTTTCACGACGCGTTGCTCGCGACCCTGCGGATCGCGCTGACCGCGACCGCCGTGTGCTTGCTGCTCGGCTCGGCGCTCGCGCTGCTGGTCCGATTCGTCGCATTTCGCGGCGCCAGGACGCTCGCTCGCATGGTCGACGTCTACCTCGCGTTCCCCTCGTTCCTGGTGGCGCTGTCATTGACGTTCCTGTACGGGAATTCCGGATTCGTCCGTTCGTTGTGGCTTTCGACGTTCGGCTTCGCGGCGGCACCCGCGGCACGCAGTTTCCTGTACGGCTTCTGGGGGGTGGTCCTCGCCGAGGTCACCTACTACACGCCGTTCGTGATGCGGCCGCTGCTCGCGGCGCTCGAGGTCATCGACCGGTCGCAACTCGAGGTCGCGAGCAGCCTCGGCGAGCGGCCTTGGGGCGTGCTGCGCCGGGTCTTGATTCCGGAGCTGGTGCCGGCGCTGATCGCCGGCGGGAGCTTGTGCTTGCTGCTCACGATGAACGAGTTCGGAATCATCCTGGTGATGGGCGTGAAGAACGTGATCACGCTGCCGATGATGATCTACGGCAAGGCGATCGACGAGTTCGATTACCCGGCCGCGAGCGCGGTCGCGATCTGCAACGTCGCCCTGTCGCTCGCGCTCTATTTCGCGTACCGGCAAGCCTTGGAGCGCATGCCGCAATGAGCGAGCTGATCCATTCCCGGAGCACGCGGTGGCTGCTGGCGGGGGCCGGGTTGATCGTGACGGCGGTCCTGTTCGGCTTACCGCTGCTGACGCTGGTCCTCGCGAGCATCGCCGGCGAATGGACTCGCGCCCTGCCGACGCATCCGACCCTCGCGCACCTGCGCGCGGCGCTCGGCGGCGCGCAACGCGCGGCGCTCTGGCACAGTCTCGCGACCGGCGTCGGCGCGACGCTCGCCGCGCTCGTGCTCGGAGTCTGGGGGGCCCTCGCGTCGCGGGACGCGCCGCGATTGGTCCGGCGTGGCGTCGATGCGGTCTTCCTGTTGCCGGTGGCGATTCCGTCGGTGTCGATCGGCCTCGCGCTGCTCGTCGCGTTCAGTCATCCGCCGCTGCTGCTGAACGGCACGGTCGCGCTGGTCGGCGTGACCCACGTCGTGCTGATCACCGCCTATGCCTATGCGAGCGCGCAAGCGGGTATCGCGCGCTTGCCCGCGGGAGTCGAGGAGATGGCCGGCAGTCTCGGCGCAACGCCGTCGCGCGTGCTGGTCCGCGTGACCTTGCCGCTGTTGCTGCCGCAGCTGCGCGCCGCGGCTGCGCTCGGGTTCGCGTTGTCGATGGGAGAACTCGGCGCGACGATCATGATCTACCCGCCGGGCTGGGTCACCGCCCCGGTGGAGGTCTTCTCGTTGACCGACCGCGGCTCCTTGTTCGCCGGTGCGGCGCTCAGCGTCTGGCTGCTCGCGACCACGTTCGGGGCGTTGTGGCTGCTCGATCGGCGGGGATCGCCCCGGCGCACGGCGCTCGCCCGGCGTCGGTCGGACGCCTAGCGATGCGCGTCGGCGAGCTGGCAGCCCGTGTCCTCGGTGACTTCGACCTGCACGGTCGTGTGCTCGATCGCGAAGCGGCGGCGCAGCTCCTGCGCGATCCTGAGAGTGAACGCGTCGCCGGGATGTCCGCCCGGCGTCACCAGGTGGCAGGTGAGCGCGGTCTCGGTCGTGCTCATCGGCCAGATGTGCAGATCGTGGATCCGGCTCACCTCCGGCAACCCCGTCAAGTACGCCCGGACCGCCTCGGGATCGATCCCGGTCGGCACGCCGGCCAGCGCCATCCGCACCGAGTCGCGCAATAGCCCCCAGGTGCCGTAGACGATCACCGCGACGATCGCGAGCGTCGCGACCGGGTCGATCCAGCGCTGACCCGTCCAGGCGATCGCGGCTCCCGCGATGACCACGCCGAGCGACAGCAGCGCATCGGACAGCATGTGCTGGAACGCGCCGCGGACGTTGATGTCGCCGTGCCGGCCGGACGCGAACAGCCACGCACTCGCGCCGTTCACGACGATGCCGACCGCGGCGACCGCCATCACGGTCACGCCGTGCACGGCGACCGGATTCGACAGGCGCAAGATCGCCTCCCACGCGATGCCGCCCATCACGACGAGCAACAGCGACGCGTTCAGCAAGGCGGCGAGGATCGAGGATCCCCGCCAGCCGTAGGTGAAGTGCGTCGTCGCGGGCCGCTTCGCGAGCGACGCCGCGCCCCAGGCGACGACCAGGCTCAACACGTCGCTCAGGTTGTGACCGGCATCGGCGAGCAGCGCGGTCGAATGCGCGATCAAGCCATAGACGACCTGCAATCCGACGATCGCGAGATTCAGCAGCGTGCCGAGCGCGAACGCCGTACCGAAATCCTTCGGCGGCGCATGCGCGTGCCCATGGCCGTGGTCATGGTCGTGGTCATGGTCATGGTCATGGTCGTGGTCGTGGTCGTGGTCGTGGTCGTGGCCGTCGTGTCGGCCGTGACCAGGACCCTGCGGGTGTCCGGCGTTCATCGGCGCAGGTACTGATGCACGATCTCGATCAGGTCCTCCGTCGCCTCGGCACGGTCCGCGCCGCGGCTCTCGTCGGTCATGTGCTCGCGGATGTGGTCCTCGATCACTTCGGCGATGA
Organism: Pseudomonadota bacterium; assembly: GCA_021785405.1. Taxonomy (GTDB): domain Bacteria; phylum Pseudomonadota; class Gammaproteobacteria; order Steroidobacterales; family Steroidobacteraceae; genus Bog-1198. Next base: position 19,209 of record JAJYFF010000053.1, read on the forward strand.
AGCCGTCGAGCGCGCCACGGCAAGCGGTCGCTTGCTGCAACACGTTCGCGCACTCCTCGTCCCCTTCGACCGCGCGTTGAATCCCCTCGAGCTGACCGCGCAGGCGCTTCAACCGATTCAGCAGCTTCGTCTTCTCGCTCGCCACGTGGCCCATCGCGCACCGCCTTGTATACCATACCACCGTAGGGTATCGTACCGCGTTTCCTGCGGCGGGGGTACTCCGGAGATCGAGATGACGAGCGTCGTGACACCACCCACCGATCGCGCGCGCCGGACGGCGCGGATCGCGGCCGCGGCCGTCGTGCTGCTCGCACCGGTCGCGTTCGCCGCGTCGCCGCCGGCGACCGCCAGCGGCGACGCCCCGGACTTCGCGCTGCACGGCCAGTCGACGTTCGTCGAGCAAGCGACCGACTCGTTTCGAGCGCCTTATGCGGGACCGAACAGCCTGTCGCCGCACATCGGCCGCGAGACGTTCGACGCGTCGCTGTTCGCGGGATGGCGCTTGTGGCGCGGCGCGGAACTGTGGATCGAGCCCGAGATCGACCAGGGGTTCGGGCTCGACGACACCGTGGGTGCCGCGGGATTCCCGAGCGGCGAGGCCTACAAGGTCGGCCAGCGCCGTCCCTACCTGCGGTGGCAGCGGGCGTTCCTCCGCGACACGATCGACCTCGGCGGCGCTGCGGTCGACGTCGCGGCCGACT
>JAJYFF010000054.1 GCA_021785405.1 Pseudomonadota bacterium
CGACGTCGGCATTCCGTCGACGAACATGTGGTGGCCCCAGACGATGAACGACAGGAACGCGATCGACGCGGTCGCGTAGATCATCGAGGTCGCGCCGAACAGCGGCTTGCGGGAGAACGTCGGAATGATCTCCGAGATGATCCCGAAGGCCGGCAGGATCATGATGTAGACCTCGGGATGTCCGAAGAACCAGAAGATGTGCTCGTACATCAACGGGTCGCCGCCGCCCGCGGCGTTGAAGAAGCTGGTGTGGAAGAAGTGGTCGGTCAAGAGCATCGTGACCGCGCCGGCGAGCACCGGCATCACCGCGATCAACAGGTACGCCGTGATCAGCCAGGTCCAGCAGAACAGCGGCATCTTGAGCAGCGTCATCCCGGGCGCGCGCATGTTCAGGATCGTCACGATCACGTTGATCGCGCCGAGGATCGAGGAGATCCCCATCAGGTGGATCGAGAAGATCAGCATCGGGAAGCTGTCGCCGAACTGCAGCGCGAGCGGTGGGTACATCGTCCAGCCGCCGGCCGGCGCGCCGCCCGGCACCAGCAACGTGGACAGCAGCAGCGTGAACGCGAACGGCAGCAGCCAGAAGCTGAAGTTGTTGAGTCGCGGCAGGGCCATGTCCGGCGCGCCGATCTGCAGCGGGATCATCCAGTTCGCGAGGCCGACGAACGACGGCATCACCGCGCCGAAGATCATCACCAGCGCGTGCATCGTCATCATCTGGTTGTAGAACGCGGGATCGACCAGCTGCATCCCGGGCTCGAACAGTTCGGCGCGGATCACCATCGCCATCGCGCCGCCGACGAAGAACATGATGAGGCTGAACGTCAGGTACATCGTGCCGATGTCCTTGTGGTTCGTCGCGAACAACCAGCGCTTGATGCCGGTGTCCGGGCCGTCGTGGGCGGCATGCGCGTCGTGCGCGTCGTGATCGATCTCGATTGCGTGGGCCATGGTGCGAGGACTCTCTGAAGAAGGGGTGAGTAGCCGTTTCAATCCAAAACCTGGGCCGTGAGCGGGCGCCGGGCGAGCGGCGCGGCCAGCGGAACCGCGCCGGTCCGGGCGACCGGGGCGTCGTTCGGTGCGGCCGCCGCCGGGACCGGAGCGGGGGCCGTCGAGGCCTGCTTCAGCGCGGCCTTCTGCGCGGCGACCCACTTCGCGAAATCGGCCGGCGTCTTCACGTCGACGACGATCGGCATGAAGCCGTGGTCGCGCCCGCAGAGCGCCGCGCACTGGCCGCGGTACACGCCCTCATGGCCGGGCAGGACCTTGACCCACAGTTCGTTGACGAACCCCGGGATCGCCGACCGCTTCACGCCGAACGCGGGGACCCACCACGCGTGGATCACGTCGGCCGAGGTGATCAGCAGACGGACCTTGACGCCGCTCGGGATCACGAGCGGATGGTCGACCGACAGCAGGTAGTGCGGCACGGTCCGCGGATCGATGCCCGAGTCGAGCTGGCGCGCGAAGTTCGAGCTCTGCGACAGCGTCGAGAAGAAGCTGATCCCCGCGGCCTGGCCGAGATAGGTGTACTGCCACTTCCATTGATAACCGGTCACCCGGATCGTGAGTCCGGCGCCACGGGTGTCGTCGATCTTGAGCATCGTCCGCGTGGCCGGGATCGCCATCGCGACCAGGATCACCACCGGGATGATCGTCCAGATCACTTCGGCGGCGGTGCTGTGCGTCATCTGCGTGTCCGGGATCGCGCCTTTCGAATGGCGGAACCGGATCAACGCCGTGATCATCACGCCGAACACGGCGATCGCGATCGCGACGCAGACCCAGAGCACCTCCATGTGGATGCGATAGATGTCGTGGCTCAGCACCGTGACACCGACCGGCATGTTCATCGCGGGAAAGGCCTGCGCCCCGGTCGACCCGGCGATCAGCGAGACAGCGAGCAGGCCGAGGGCCCTGCGCAGGACCGCCCCTCGCGGGCGGGCCGGGCGATTGTGGTTCACGGTCAACCGGTTCAGATTCATCTCGACGGATCCCCCACGGTACTATTCACTTCCAGCGGCGGCGACTCATTCATCCCACCGACCACGGCCCGCAATCGCGCGGCGAGTTGCCGCCTTTCCTCTTCCGTGAGGAAACGGCCGATCTCCATTCTGCGGCCGCGGCTCTCGATCGTCAGCCGGCCGCGACCCTGCCCCGAGCGCGCGTCCTGCAGCCTGACCCTCGCCCAGTGGCGCGCGAACACCTCGTGGGTCTCGCCGCGCCGCGAGCGCGTCACGAGACTCACCTGCGACTCCGTGACCCACACGGTCTCCGACTGGAAACGCCGGTTCATCGACACCCGCAACGCCGTCGCCAGCGCGATCATCTCGAGGGCCCAATACACGAGCACGGGCCAGAACCCCCGCAATGCCCACACCAGCGACAGCGGCAGCGAGAGCAAGCCGATCGAGGCCATGAATCGCCGCGCACCCGCAGGGCTCAGCGAACAGTTCGGCGCTATGTCGATGCGCAGTTCCATCCCGCTCCGCGCTTGGCGCTGTCCGAGGGCCAGTTATCTTAGAAGCAAACGCAAATCAAGGGCAACTAAACGCGCGATCGGCGCGGTCGGCGGCCGAGCCCCGGCGGCAGGCGCAAGCGCCGCGAGAGGCCGGCGGCGATCGCGCCCCAGTCGGCGACCGGCGCGTACGGCAAGATCCCGAGGCACGGTGCGGGCAAGCGCGCGCGCAGGGTCGCGAGGTTCGCGCGGCGGCGCTCGAAGCGCGAATCGATCGCATTGCCGACCCAGCCGGCGATCCGCAGGCCGCGGCGTTCGACCGACTCGGCGGTGAGCAGCGCGTGGTTCAGGCAGCCGAGCCGCAATCCGACCACGATCACGACGTCGAGTCCCCAGCCGGCGGCGAGGTCGGCGAAGCCGCGCGCGCGATCGAGCGGTGCGAGCCATCCGCCCGCGCCCTCGACGATCATCACGTCGCAGCGCGCGCGCAGGCGGCGGTAGGCGGCGTCGAGTCGCGCGAAATCGATCGTCGTGCCCGCTTCCGCGGCCGCGATGTGGGGCGCGATCGGCGGCTCGAACGCGAACGGATTGACCTCGGCGTAGGTCGCGCGCACGGTCATCGCCCGCCGCAGTTCGAGCGCGTCCTCGTTGCGCAGTCCGCGCGGCCCCCGCGCGCAGCCGGAGGCGACCGGCTTCATCGCCGCGACGCGCAGGCCGCGCGCGCCGTACGCGTGGCACAAACCGGCGGCGACGCGGGTCTTGCCGACACCGGTGTCGGTCCCGGTCACGAACAATCCGAGCGCGCTCATCGCCGCAGCCGCTCGCGCAGACCGCGGCGCACGGTCTCGAACGGGATCACCGTTCGATCCCCGCGGCGCGCGGCCGGGACCGGCGCGGCCCCGGCCCAGGCGTGCGCGAACACGATCTCGCAGCTCGCCGGCAGCCGGCCGTCGCGGCGTTCGCGTTCGTACGCGTCGCGCAGCGCGCGCGCCTTGCCCTTGCCGGTGAGACCGCGCGCGCGCGCGGCGAGCACGTTGCGGCTGCCGCTCGCGCGCAGGTCGGCGACCAGGTCCGCGAACTCGGCGTAGTGCAGGGTGCGGCGCTCGACGTCGAGGACCGGCTGCACGAATCCGGCGCGGACGAGCGCGTCGCCGAGATCGTGCATGTCGACGAACGGGATCACGTGCGCGCCGGCGTCCACCTGCGCCCAGGCCGCGCGCAATTCGCGCAACGTGTCGGGACCGAGGGTCGTCACGCTCAACAGGCCCTGCGGCGCGAGCACCCGCCGCGCCTCGGCGAGCGCGCGATCGGGATCGCACCAGGGCAGCGCGAGGTTGCTGAACAGCAGGTCGACGCTCGCGTCCGCGAACGGCAGGCACTCCAGGTCGCCGCAGACCCGGTCGAAGTCGGGCGCGCGGCGCCACCAGGCGCGGCGCCCGGACCCGCGCAGCATCGCGAGCGCGGCGTCCAGCGCGACGACCCGGGCGCGTGGATAGCGGCGCTTGAGGGCCAGGCTCGACCGGCCGGTGCCCGCACCGGCGTCGACGACGAACCGCGGCTCGAGCGTGACGTAATCCAGCCGGCCGAGCAGGTCGTCGCGCGCCTGCGCCTGGACGACCGCCGCCGCCTCGTAGGTGCTCGCGGCGCGCTCGAACGCGCGGCGCACCGCGGCGCGGTCGCAACGAAAGGCGTCGTCGTCGGTGCCGCTCGGCATCGGCGGTTCCCGGTCAGCCGATCGCGGCGACCGGCGTCGCCTCCGGCCCGGCCTCGGCGACGAGGTTCAGGCGCTCGAACAGTCGCGCATCGTGTGCGCAGTCCGGATTGCCCGTCGTCAGCAATTTCTCGCCGTAGAAGATCGAGTTCGCGCCCGCGAGGAAGCACAGCGCCTGCAACTCGTCGTTCATCTCGGCGCGGCCGGCGGACAGGCGCACGTGCGCCCGCGGCATCAGGATGCGCGCGACCGCGATCGTGCGGACGAAATCGAACGAGTCGATCGGCGGGGCGTCGGCGAGCGGCGTCCCCGGAACGCGCACCAGACGGTTGATCGGCACGCTCTGCGGGTGCGCCGGCAAGGTCGCGAGCGTGTGCAGCATCGCGACCCGATCCTCCGGCGTCTCGCCCATGCCGACGATCCCGCCGCAGCAGACCTGCATGCCGGCGTCGCGCACGGCTTGCAGCGTGTCGAGCCGATCCTGGAACGAGCGCGTGCCGATCACCTGCGGATAGTAGGCCGGCGAGGTATCGATGTTGTGATTGTAGTAGTCGAGCCCCGCGTCCTTGAGCTCGCGCGCCTGCGCGGCGGTGAGCATCCCGAGGGTCGCGCAGGTCTCGAGACCGAGATCCTTGACCACGCGGACCATCGCGATCACCTTGCGCAGATCCTTCGGCTTCGGCGAGCGGTACGCGGCGCCCATGCAGAAGCGCGTCGCGCCGCTCGCCTTCGCGAGCCGCGCCCGGTCGGCGACCGCCTCGACTTCCAGCAGCTCCGCCGGCTCGAGCCCGGTGGCGTGGCGCACGCTCTGCGGGCAGTAGCCGCAGTCCTCGGGGCAGGCGCCGGTCTTCACGCTGAGCAGGGTGCTCACCTGGATCGCGTTCGGCCGCTGGAAGCGCCGGTGCGTGCGCTGCGCCTCGAAGAGCAGGTCCATGAACGGACGCCCGAACAGCGCCCGCACCTCGCCCGGCGTCCAATCATTGCGAACCGCCGTCGCCTCGCGCCACTCCGCCATCGCGAACTCCCGCGCCGGGAGGGGGTGTGCCCGGCTGTTTGCCTCGGCGGGAAGTATTCGGCCGGGGGGGGTCGGTAGTCAACCGATGATCGCCTTTACGGTTGACGTACGGGTCCGACCGGGTCCTAGCGGAATTGATAATCCAGCAGGATCCCGATGAACACGGCCATGCCGACGTAGTGGTTGTTCAGGAACGCGCGGAAGCAGGCGTCGCGGTCGCGTCGCCGGATCAGCCACAGCTGGCGCACGAACAGCGCCGCGGCGACGACGAGCCCCGCCGCGTACCATGCCCCGAGGTGCACCCGGCGGCCGACGAGCGCGAGCGCGACCAGCGTCATCGCCTGCAGCGCCGCGATGATGTGACGGTCGGAGTCGCCGAACAGGATCGCCGTCGAGCGCACGCCGATCCTCAGGTCGTCGTCGCGGTCGACCATCGCGTAGATCGTGTCGTACACCGTGACCCAGAGCCCGTTCGCGAGGAACAGCAGCCACCCGACGCGCGGGACCCGGCCGAGCTCGGCCGCGAACGCCATCGGAATCCCCCAGCCGAACGACAGCCCGAGGTAGAGCTGCGGGATCGACACGAACCGCTTGATGAACGGATAGGTGACCGCGAGGAACGCGCCCCCCAGCGCGAGCAGCAGCGCGAGGCGGTCGAGGCGCAGCGCGAGCGTCAACGCGGCGAGCGACAGGATCGCGAACAGCACGAGCGCCTCGGTCGTCGAGACCCGACCGGCCGCGAGCGGCCGGTCGCGCGTGCGCGCGACGTGCGGATCGAACGCGCGGTCCGCGTAGTCGTTGATCACGCACCCCGCCGAGCGCATCAGCAGCACGCCGACGACGAAGATCGTGAAGATCTCGGCGCGTGGCCGGCCGCTCGCCGAGATCCACACCGCCCACAGCGTGGGCCAGAGCAGCAGATACGCCCCGATCGGCCGGTCGAGGCGCATCAGCCGGCCGTAATCGGCGAGCGTCGCGCCGATTCGCGGCAGACTGCTCGTCACGAGCGGATGGCACCGCGCGCGGTACCACAGCCGGCGCCCTTGGGTGCGCAGCGCCTGCGCGAGCTCGTCGCCGGTGCGCGGCATCCGCATCGTGTGCGTCTCCGCTAGCCGCCGCCGGCCGCGGGCAGGAAGATCTCCTGGAGCGCGAGCGGCGAGCCGCGCATCCGCAACCGCGTGCGCCGCGCCCAAAGGCCGTCACCGGCGTGACCGCCGAGCGTCGCGCACAGCAGCGGGGTATCGGCCGCGAGTCGCGCATACTCGTACGGGCCGCGGGTGACGCCCGAGAGCTCCGCGAGCAGCTCGGGCAGCGAGGACTCGCCGAGCTCCGCGAGCCAGGGATGGGCGGTCAGCGTCGAATCCGGCAACACGGTCCGGCACAGCACCCAGTCGTCGCCGTCGACCCGCCAGCGCTCCTCGCGCACCAGGCCCGCCCGATCGCTCGACCCGAGGAACGCCCGTTCCTCGCCGCTCAGCAGACCGGTCCAAGGGTCGTCCGCGCGGCATTCGAAGCGTTCGCGGAACTTCTCGCGCAGGCGGCTCGTCAGCCAGCCCTGGCCGATCAGCCACGGCCGCAGCGCCGCGTCGACCGCGCGGCCGCCGAGGCGCTCCGCGGGCACCCACTCGACCAGCTCTGTCCGCGCTCGGCTCGCGTTCAACATCGGCCCATTCTACCTAGCCGACGCGGCCGTAGCGCTCGGCGCCGCCGATCCAGCGCGCGAGCAGCGGGTCGATCCGTTCCGGCCAGCGGTCGAGCAGGGTCTCGGCGGCGATCTGCACGCGCGGCAGCAGATCGGCGTCGCGCGCGAGATCCGCGACCCGCAGCTGCGCGAGGCCCGTCTGGCGCGTGCCGAGCAACTCGCCCGGTCCGCGCAACGCGAGATCGCGGCGCGCGACCTCGAAGCCGTCGTTGGTCGTGCGCAGCACCGCGAGCCGCTCCCGCGCGAGCGGCGCGAGCGGGCCGCGGTACAGCAGCACGCAGCTGCTCGCGTGCGCACCGCGCCCCACCCGGCCGCGCAGCTGGTGCAGCTGCGCGAGGCCCATCCGTTCGGCGTTCTCGACCACCATCAAGGTCGCGTTCGGCACGTCGACGCCCACCTCGATCACGGTCGTCGCGACCAGCAGCTGGATCTCGCCGTGCTGGAACCGGCGCATCGTGTGTTCCTTCGCGGCGCCGGTCATGCGCCCGTGCACCAGTCCGACGTGGATCTCCGGGAGCGCGGCCGCGAGCGCCGCCGCGGTCTCCTCGGCCGCCTGGTACGGCATTTCCTCGGATTCGTCGATCAGCGGGCACACCCAATAGGCCTGCCGTCCGCCGCGGCAAGCCTCGCGGATCCGCAACACCACCTGGTCGCGGCGCGAGTCGGCGAGCACGACGGTGCGCACCGGGGCGCGTCCGGGCGGCAACTCGTCGATCACCGAGACGTCGAGATCCGCGTACGCGGTCATCGCGAGCGTGCGCGGGATCGGCGTCGCCGTCATGATGAGCTGATGCGGCCGCCGGCCGCCGGCCGCGCCCTTCTCGCGCAAGCTCAAGCGCTGGTGCACCCCGAAGCGGTGCTGCTCGTCGACGATCGCGACCGCGAGCGCGGCGAATTCGACGCCCTCCTGGAACAGCGCGTGGGTCCCGATCACGATCGGCGCGTCGCCGCTGCGCACCGCCGCGAGCGTCTCGCGGCGCGCGCGCGCGCCCGGGCGCCCGGCGAGCAACGCCACCGGCGCGCCGAGCGGCTCGAACCATCGACGGAACACGCGCGCGTGCTGATCGGCCAGCAATTCCGTCGGGGCCATCAGCGCGACCTGGGCGTGCGCCTCGAGCGCCCGACACGCGGCGAGCGCCGCGACCAGCGTCTTGCCGCACCCGACGTCGCCTTGCACGAGCCGCAGCATGGGCGTCGGCCGCGCCAGGTCCGCCTCGATCTCGCCGAGCGCGCGCGCCTGCGCGCCGGTGAGACGGAACGGCAGCGCGGCGAGCAGTCGCCGCTGCAAATCGTCGCGGACCGGCAAGGCCCAGCCCGCTTCGCTTTGGATGCGTCGTCGCAGTCGCTTCAGCGACAGGTGGTGGGCCAGCAGTTCCTCGAACGCGAGCCGGCGCTGCGCCGGATGCCGCCGCGCGATCAGTGCGTCGATCGGTGCGTCCGGTGGCGGTCGATGCACGTAGCGCAGCGCCGCGGTGAGGCTCGGCATCGTCTCGGCGGCGAGCAGCTCGGGCGGCAGCCACTCCGCGATCTCCGGGGTCGGGATCCGGTCGAGCGCGGCGCCGACGAGCTGTCGCAGCCGCCCTTGCGTGAGCCCCTCGGTCGCCGGGTACACGGGGGTCAGGTGATCGGTGCCCTCCGCGGTGCGGCCGTCGACCCGCCGGTATTCCGGGTGCACGATCTCGAGCCCCGTGGGGCCGCGGCGCACCTCGCCGAAACACCGCAGCCGCGACCCGCGCGCGAGGTTGCGTTGCTGCTCGGCGCTGAAGTGGAAGAAGCGCAGCGTCAGGAACCCGGTGCCGTCCTCGATCCGGCACATGAGCTGTCGCCGCCCGCGGAACGCGATCTCGGTCAGGCGAATCTCGCCCTCGACCGCGGCGCGCTGGCCGGGGCGAAGCTCGCCGAGCGGCACGATCCGCGTGCGGTCCTCGTAGCGCAGCGGCAGCAGGAACAGCAGATCCTCGATCGATTCGACGCCGAGCGCGCGCAGCCGCTCGGCGACGGCACTGCCGACGCCGCGCAGCGCGGTGACCGGCGTCGGCGCGGTCACAGCGCGACGATGCACTCCGCTTCGATCAATGCGCCGCGCGGCAACGAGGCGACCCCCACCGCGGCGCGCGCCGGATGCGGTTCGAGGAAGTACTCGGCCATGATCCGGTTCACGAGCGCGAAGTGGCCGAGATCGGTCAGGTAGAGGTTGACCTTGACGACGTCGTCGAGGCGCGCGCCGGCGGCCGCGACGACCGCCTTGAGGTTCTCGAACACCCGCCGCGTCTCCGCCTCGACGCCCCCGGCGACCATCGTCATCGTGACCGGGTCCAAGCCGATCTGGCCGGACACCCAGATCGTGTTGCCGACGCGCGTCGCCTGCGAATAGGTGCCGATCGCGGACGGCGCTGCGGACGTCGAGATGATTTGCTTGGCCATGCTTACCTCTTAGGATCTCATGATTTGTCACGCGAACGCACGGTCGCCAGCGTACGGTGCACGCGTTGGACGTTCGGCATGCGTCGGATCGTCTTGATCACGTGCGCGAGATGCTTGCGGTCGCGCACCTTGAGTTCGAAGGTGAGCCCCGAGGTCGACGCATCGCGTTCCTCGAGCGTCACGTGGTCGATGTTCGTCCCGGTGGCGGCGATGCTCGAGGCGACCGCCGCCAGCACGCCGACGCGATTGTCGATTTCCAGCTGGATCTCGGAGCTGAACAGACGGCCCGGATTCGGCTCCCAGGCGACCGGCAACCATTTCTCCGGCTGTTTGCGGTAGTCGGCGAGGTTGCCGCAGTTCTGCCGGTGGATCACGAGACCCCGGCCGCTGCTCAAATAGGCCAGGATCGGATCGTTCGGGATCGGATGGCAGCAGCGCGCGTAGGTGACGAGCAGCCCCTCGGTGCCGGCGATCGTCAACGGGCCTTGCGTCGCGGCGTCGTGGCCGGTGTCGCCGCTCGGGCGCAGGCGCCGCGCGACCAGCTGCGGCAGCCGTTCCCCCAGACCGATGCGTTCGTACAGTTCGTCGGCGTCCTTGAGCTTGAGCTCCTTGACCGCCGCGTCGATCTCCGCCGCCGGGATCTTCGCGAGCTTCAGCGACAACTCTTCGAGCGCCAGGTTCAGCAGGCGCTTGCCGAGCTCGATCGCGTCGCCGCGCTTCATGCTCTTCAGATACTGGCGAACCGCCGCGCGCGCCTTCGCGGTCACGAGGAAGCTCGACCACGACGGGTTCGGCGTCGCGCCCTTCGCGGTGATGATCTCGACGGTCTGGCCGTTGCGCAACGGCGTGCGCAGCGGCACGAGCCGGCGGTCGACCTTGGCCGCGACGCAGCGGTTGCCGACGTCGGTGTGGATCGCATACGCGAAGTCGACGCAGGTCGAGCCGCTCGGCAGCCGGAGGATCTTGCCTTTCGGCGTGAACACGTAGACCCGGTCCGGGAACAGGTCGACCTTCACGCTCTCGAGGAACTCCTCGGAGCTGCCGCCCTCCTGGATCTGCACGAGGCCGGCGAGCCACTCGCGCGCGCGGTCGTGCTCGACCCCGCCGAAGGCTTCGCCGCCCGACTTGTACTTCCAATGCGCCGCGATGCCCGACTCGGCGACGTGGTGCATCTCCTCGGAGCGTATCTGCACCTCGATCGGGACGCCGTTCGGGCCGAACAGCGTCGTGTGCAGCGACTGGTAGCCGTTCACGCGCGGGATCGCGATGTAATCCTTGAAGCGTCCGGGCATCGGCTTGTACAGCCCGTGGACGACGCCGAGCGCGCGGTAGCAGGCGTCGACCGAGTCGACGACGATCCGGAAGCCGTAGACGTCGACGACCTCGCCGAGCGAGATCCCCTTTGCGCGCATCTTCTTGTAGATGCTGTACAGGTGCTTCTCGCGGCCCTCGACGCGGCCGTTGACGCCGGTCTTCGCGAGCGCGCTCTGCAGCGCTCCCGAGATCTTCGCGACGAACTCCTTCTGGTTGCCGCGCGCGCGCTTGACCTCTTTCTCGAGCACCTTGTAGCGCTGCGGGTAGAGCGCGCGGAACCCGAGATCCTCGAGCTCGAGCTTGACCGCGTACAAGCCGAGGCGCTCGGCGATCGGCGCGTAGATGTCCAAGGTCTCGCGTGCGATGCGGCGCCGCTTGGTCGGCGGCATCACGCCGAGGGTGCGCATGTTGTGCATCCGGTCGGCGAGTTTGACCATGATCACGCGGATGTCGCGGACCATCGCGAAGACCATCTTGCGGAAGCTCTCGGCCTGCGCCTCCTCGCGGTTCTTGAACTGGATCTGGTCGAGTTTGCTGACGCCGTCGACGAGGTCCGCGACGATGTCGCCGAAGGCCGCCGCGATCTCGGCCTTCGCGGTCGGCGTGTCCTCGATCACGTCGTGCAGGATCGCGGCGATCAGCGTGTCGCCGTCGAGGTGCAGGTCCGCGAGTATCCCGGCGACCGCGACCGGATGGGTGATGTAGGGCTCGCCGGAGACCCGCGTCTGACCGCGGTGCCGATCGGCGCCGAACTCATAGGCTTCGCGCACCCGCTCGATCTGCGCGGGCGGCAGGTAGGTCTCGACCTTGTCTAAAAGGCCGCCGATCCCGGTCGAGCGTCTGACTCCGGGCAGGAATCCGAGTATCGACGATGCATAGTCCATCGGGCCCTGGCGGGGGGCGCGCCCGGGGTCAATCCCCCAAACCGAGTTGCGGCGCGCGGAAATCCGACGGGATCTCGAGTTCCGGCGGCGATTGCGGCGCCGGCTCTTCGGGTTCCTCGAGCATCGCCATCGTGACGTTGCCCGCGGCGATCTCGCGCAGCGCGACCACCGTCGGCTTGTCGTTCTCCCATTCCACGGTCGCTTCGGCGCCGTTCGCGAGGCGTCGCGCCCGCTTGGCGGCGAGCAACACGAGGTTGAACAGGTTCGGTTCGTTCTGCAAACAATCTTCGACGGTGATGCGGGCCATGGGTCGGATCGATCCTCGCGCAAACGCTGCGGCAACTGCCGTTAGAGGTCGTTCAGGATAGCAGAGATCGGGGCCGACCGGCAGGGGCTCAGGGCGCGCGCGCGCCCGTGGCGCCGGCCGTGAGCGCCGCGACCAGGTCGCGAACCGGTGCACGCGCGGCCCGCAAGTCCTCGCCGCCGCCGGCGACGATCGCGCGCAGGTCCTCGAGCGCCCGGTCGAAGTGGTCGTTGACGACGACGTAGTCGAACTCGGCGCAGTGCCGGATGTCCGCGACCGCGTCCCGCAGGCGGCGGCGGATCACCTCGTCGGTGTCGGTGCCGCGCCCGCGGAGCCGCTGCTCGAGCGCGGCGAGCGACGGGGGCAGCACGAAGATCGTGCGCGCTTCCGGCAGGCGCGCGCGCACCTGCCGGGCGCCCTGCCAGTCGATCTCGAGCAACAGGCGCTCGCCCCGGTCGAGCGCGTCGCGCACGGTCGCGAGGCCGGTGCCGTAGTAGTTGTCGAACACCTGCGCGTGTTCGAGGAACTCCTCGCGCTCCGCCATCTCCCGGAAGCGCTCGACGGAGACGAAATGGTAGTCGCGCCCGTCGACCTCGTTCGGCCGGCGCGCGCGGGTCGTGTACGAGACCGAGAACTGCAGTCCGGGATCGCCTTGCATCAGCGCCTTGACCAGACTCGTCTTGCCGGCGCCCGACGGCGCGGCGATCACGTAGAGGCGGCCGCGGCCGGCCAGGTTGGCGCGCTCGGTCCCCACGGGCGCTACTCGATGTTCTGGACCTGCTCGCGCATCTGCTCGATCAACACCTTCATGTCGACCGCCGCGCGGGTCGTCTCCACGTCCTGCGACTTCGAGGACAGCGTGTTGGCCTCGCGATTGAGCTCCTGCATCAGGAAGTCGAGACGACGCCCGGCGGGCTCGTTCGCGTCGAATGCCGATCGCACCTCGGCGACGTGCCCGCGCAGCCGGTCGATTTCCTCCGCGATGTCGAGCCGCTGCGCGAGGATCGCGATTTCCTGTTCGAGGCGGTCGCGGTCGACCGTGACGCCGATCTCGGCGATCCGCTCGCGCAACTTCATGACCTGGCGCTCGAGGACTTCCGGGCGACGCGCGGCCGCGCGCGCGGCGAGTTCGAGGAGCGTCGTGCAGCGCTGTTCGAGGCCGGCCTGCAGCCTCGCGCCTTCGGCGTCGCGGAACCGGCCGAGATCGACGAGCGCTTCGTGCAGCACGGCGAGCGCGGCTTCCTGGATCGGCACCGGATCCTTCGCGGCGTCGCGGACCACGCCGGGCCAGCGCAGCAGATCGACGACCTCGATCCGCGCCGCGGGGCCGGCGAGCGCGGCGGCATCGCGCGCGCGGGCCGCGAGCGATTCGAGCAACCGGCCGTCGACGTCGAGGACCGCGGTCGGGGTCGTGGGTCGAAACGTGAGCGTCCCGTCGACCTTGCCCCGGCGCAGCGCGGCCGCGATCGCGTGGCGGAAGCGTGCCTCGACGGCCCGGCATTCCTCCGGCAGCCGCAGCGCGACTTCGAGAAACCGGTGGTTCACGGTCCGCAGTTCCCACGCGAGCATGCCCCAGCTGCCATGGCTCTCGCGGCGAGCGAAGCCCGTCATGCTTCGGATCATAGGGTTTGCGGCCGTAAATCGGTGATAATCGGCCGAAGTCTAGCAGAACCCCGGGAGCGTTCCTTGCAAATAGAGATCGCGGACGTGAGCTTGATCGGCCATCGCGAGGAGAATCAAGATCGCGTCGCCGCCGCCGCCGACGAGCACTCCGCGCTGCTCGTCGTGGTCGACGGCATGGGCGGTCACGCCGAGGGCGCGCGCGCCGCGGAGACCGCGCTCGCGGCGCTGCTGGAGGCGTTCTGGCAGACTGCGCATCCGGTGTTCGATCCGCTCGGCTTCCTGCACCTCGCGATCGGCCGCGCACACGATGCGGTCGCCGAGCTCGGCCGCGGGCTCGCGGTCGAAGCGCGACCGCGGGCGACCTGCGCGGTGTGTCTCGTCCAGGGCGCGGCCGCCTACTGGGCGCACGTCGGCGACAGCCGCGTGTACCAGCTGCGCGCGCAGCGTGTCGTCGAGCGAACCCGGGATCACAGCCACGTCGAGGTGCTGTTGCGCGAGGGGCTGATCACGGAGGCGCAGATCCACGGGCACCCGATGCGCAACTACGTGGAATGTTGCCTCGGCGGGGATCCGGTGTTGCCGGAGATGAGCCTCTCCGCGCGCCGCCGGCTCGAACCCGGCGACCTGCTGCTGCTGTGCACCGATGGATTCTGGTCGGGATTGAAGGAGGAAGACCTGTTGCGATTCGCCGAAGTGACCGATGAGCCGCTGCGCGCGGCGTTGACCGCGCTCGGCAACCGCGCGGTGGACGCGGCCGCGCCCTACAGCGACAACACGAGCGCGGCGGCGCTGCGCTGGCTGGCTGCGTGAGCGTGCGTCCGAGCGGTCGCGCGCCGGACGAGTTGCGCGCACTGTCGTTCACCCGGGGCTATACGCGACATGCGGAAGGCTCGGTGCTGGTCGGCTTCGGCGACACCCGCGTGCTGTGCACCGCGACCATCGAGGACGGCGTGCC
Source organism: Pseudomonadota bacterium (assembly GCA_021785405.1). Taxonomy (GTDB): domain Bacteria; phylum Pseudomonadota; class Gammaproteobacteria; order Steroidobacterales; family Steroidobacteraceae; genus Bog-1198. The sequence goes on from JAJYFF010000054.1 coordinate 14,394, forward strand.
GTCGTTCCTGCGCGGCAAGGGGCAGGGGTGGATCACGGCCGAGTACGGGATGTTGCCGCGCGCGACGCACACGCGCGGCGCGCGCGAGGCGGTGCGCGGCAAGCAATCGGGCCGGACGCAGGAGATCCAGCGGCTGATCGGCCGGAGCCTGCGCGCGGTCGTCGATCTCAAGGCGCTCGGCGAGCGCACGGTCACGGTCGATTGCGACGTACTGCAGGCCGACGGCGGCACCCGCACCGCGGCGATCACCGGCGGCTACGTCGCGCTGGCCGATGCGATCGACGCGCTGCTCGAGCGGCGGGCGCTGCGCACGAACCCGCTGCACGGCCAGGTCGCCGCGATCTCCGTCGGGATCTACCGCGGCGTCGCCGTGCTCGATCTCGACTACGCCGAGGATTCCGATGCGGAGACCGACATGAACGTCGTGATGAACAGCGGCGGCGCGTTCATCGAGATCCAAGGCACGGCCGAGGGTCACGCGTTCCGCCGCCACGAGCTCGACCGTCTGCTCGACCTGGCCGCCGCCGGGATCGGCCGCCTGCAGGCGGCGCAAATCGGTGCGCGCGGCGGCTGACCGACTCCTGATCGCGACCGGCAATCCCGGCAAGTGGCGCGAATTGCGCGCGCTGCTCGACGGCTTGCCCTTCGAGGTCGCGAGTCCCGCGGAGTACGCGTTCGCCCCGCCCGAGGAGACGGGGGCGACCTTCCGCGACAATGCGCTGCTGAAGGCGCGGCACGCCCGCGCGGCGACCGGCCTCGCGGTGATCGCGGACGACTCGGGTCTCGAGGTCGACGCGCTCGGCGGTGCGCCCGGCGTGTATTCGGCGCGCTACGCCGGGCTCGGAGCGAGCGACGCCGAGAACAACGCGAAACTCGTCGCCGCGCTCGCGGGCGTGCCGCCGGAACGGCGCGCGGCCCGCTATCGCTGCGTGCTCGTCTACCTGCCGGCCGGTGACGCGGCCGCACCGCTGATTGCCGAGGGCGTCTGGGAGGGACGCATCGTCGATGCACCGAGCGGCGCGGCGGGCTTCGGCTACGACCCGCACTTCTTCGTGCCCGAGCTCGGCCGTACCGCGGCGCAACTCGACCCGGCGCACAAGAATCGCATCAGCCATCGGGGCGTCGCGTTGCGCGCGCTGCGGGAACGGCTCGAGCGGCTCGACCCCGGCGCGGGGGCGCGTCGGTGAGCGCGCTGCCGCCGCTGTCGCTCTACGTGCACCTGCCGTGGTGCGTCCGCAAGTGTCCGTACTGCGATTTCAACTCGCACGAGCTGCGTGCGGCGCGCCCCGATCCGGCGTACGTCGATGCGCTGCTCGCCGACTTCGAGGGCGAACGGCCGGCGATCGAGGATCGCCGGATCGAGACCGTGTTCTTCGGCGGCGGCACACCGAGCCTGTTCGCCGCCGACGAGATCGCCCGTATGCTCGAGGGATTGCGCGCACGCGCGCGGTTCGCGGGCGATGCCGAGATCACGCTCGAGGCCAACCCGGGCACGGTGGAGCGCGGGGCGTTCGCCGGCTACCGCGCGGCGGGGATCAACCGCGTGTCGCTTGGCGCGCAAAGCTTCGACGCGGCGGCGCTGCGCGCGATCGGACGGATCCACTCGCCGCGCGAGACCTTCGCGGCGGTCGAGGAACTACGCGCCGCGGGCATCGACAATTTCAATCTCGACCTCATGTACGCGCTTCCCGGGCAAACCCCGGACGGTGCGCTCGCGGACATCGCCACGGCGTGCGCGCTCGGCGCGGCGCATGTTTCGCACTACCAACTCACGCTCGAGCCGGGAACGCCGTTCCATGCGCGGCCGCCGGCGCTGCCCGACGAGGACGCGGCGTGGACGATGCAGGTCGAGTGCCAGCGCGCGCTCGCCGACGCGGGCTACCGCCAGTACGAGGTCTCGGCGTACGCGCGCGAGGGCGCGCGTTGCCGGCACAATCTGAACTACTGGGAATTCGGCGACTACCTCGGCATCGGGGCGGGCGCGCACGGCAAGCTGAGCGTCGAGTTGCCCGAGGGCATCTGGCGCAGCGTGAAGCCGCGGATGCCCGGCGCGTACGTCGCCGCGGCAACCGCCGGCCGCGGGGGTGAGCGGACGCCGATCGCGCGCGCGGACCTGCCGTTCGAGTTCTTGCTGAATGCGCTGCGCCTGGTCGAGGGCTTCGACCGCGCGCAGTTCGAGGCGCGCACCGGTCTCGAGGTGACCGGGATCGCGGCCGCGCTGGCGCGCGCCACGCGCCGCGGTCTGCTCGAGGCCCGGGCGGACGGTTGGCGGCCGACGGCGCTGGGTCGGCGGTTCCTCAACGACCTGCAAGCGGATTTCCTCGCCTGAGCTTATGCACATCCCCGGAAGGTCCCGGCCGAATGCGTCACCTACGAGACATTGCAATGACAATAGGTCAACTGGTTCATGTAACTAGTTGTTTTACTAGGGCAAAACAGGCTGCCTATTTTTTGACCATCTCAACAATTTCGCTAATTTCCGGGTCCGGAGTTTCCCTCGCGACGGTTCCTCCACAGAGTTATCCACAAGAATTGTGGACAATCGCGATGCAGCAATCGGCGCCGGGCGGCCCGCTCGCGGGACGCTTGTCGTGATCCCGGCGACCGGCTAAACTGCGCGGCCCATTTGGAGCCGGCGGTTCCGGCCGATAGGGCACGATGAGGCGGCGTGGCGCCGTGTCGCGAGACGCGCGGCGATTCTGCCCGAACGACATTTGCGGACCCTCGAGGACCAGATCATGAAGGCCGGCATTCATCCCGACTACCAAGAGATCACGGTGGCCTGCAGCTGCGGGAACACGTTCAAGACGCGTTCGACGATCGGGCACGATCTGCAGATCGAAGTGTGCTCGAACTGTCACCCGTTCTACACCGGCAAGCAGAAGATCGTCGACACCGGCGGTCGAGTCGACAAGTTCCGCAAGAAATACGCCGCGACCGCGCCACGCGGCTGAGCGTCGCGCGAGCGGGCGCGCCACGCGCCGGTTCGCCTCCGCTCGCGGGATGCGCAGCGAGGAGCGGATCCATGGGATCCGCCGCCGTCGAACGCGAATCACTTCCAAGCAGTCGTTGCACGGTCCCGCGCGGCCGCGCGCGCCGCATTGCCGGGGTCGGCGCGGGGCGCGTCCCGCGGGTCGCGGCCGCTTGCTTTCGCTAGCGCCCTCGTGCAAACCTTCCGAGCCTCGGAACCCGCGGTCCCCTTGAGCATCGGATGAGCGCATGAGCACGAAGTACGAATTGAAAGACCTCGCGACCGGCAAGACCTCGATCCTCGAAGCGCGGGGCGGCACGATGGGACCGCGAGTGCTCGACATCGCGCCGATCCCGAAGGACCACGGGGTGTTCACCTTCGATCCCGGGTTCATGGCGACCGCGAGCACCGAGAGCAAGATCACGTTCATCGACGGCGACGAAGGCATGCTCCTCTATCGCGGCTACCCGGTCGAACAGCTCGCCGAGAAGTCCACGTTCCTCGAGGTCGCGAATCTGCTGATCTACGGATCGCTGCCGACGAAGCAGGAGCTCGACGCGTTCCAGGGCTCGATCACGCGGCACACGATGATCAACGAGCAGCTGCTGCGGTTCTTCGAGGACTTTCACCACAACGCGCATCCGATGGCGATGGTGTCGGCGGTGGTTGCGTCGATGGCGGCGTTCTATCACGACAGCACCGACATCAGCGACCCGCGGCACCGGGAGATCTTCGCGCACCGGATCATCGCGAAATTGCCGACCATCGCCGCGGCCGCCTACAAGCATTCGCTCGGCCAGCCGTTCGTCTACCCGCGCAACGACCTGCGCTACTGCTCGAACATCCTGAACATGCTGTTCGCGGTGCCCTGCGAACCCTACGCGATCGACCCGATCGCCGCCGAGGCCCTCGACCTGCTGCTGATCCTGCACGCGGACCACGAGCAGAACGCGAGCACCTCGACCGTACGGCTCGCGGGGAGCACCGGCGCGAATCCCTACGCGGCGATCTCGGCCGGCGTCTCCGCGCTGTGGGGACCCGCGCACGGCGGCGCGAACGAGGCGGTGCTCGACATGCTCGAGTCGATCGGCTCCGTGTCGAACATCGACGCGTTCCTCTCGCGCGTCAAGGACAAGCGCGATCACGTGCGGCTGATGGGTTTCGGCCATCGCGTCTACAAGAACTTCGATCCGCGCGCGAAGATCATCCGCTCGATGTGCTACCGCGTGCTCGAGAAATTCGGGCACTCCGAAACGCCGTTGTTCGAGCTGTCGCTGCGGCTCGAGGAAATCGCGTTGAAGGACGAATACTTCGTCTCCCGCAAGTTGTACCCGAACGTCGACTTCTACTCCGGGATCATCTACAGCGCGCTCGGCATCCCGCGCTCGATGTTCACGGTGATGTTCGCGATCGCGCGCACCGCCGGCTGGGTCGCTCATTGGCAGGAAATGGTCTCGGATCCGCACATGCGGATCGGCCGTCCCCGGCAGCTGTACACCGGGCCGACGCAGCGGGACTACGTGCCGCTCGAACGGCGCTGACGTGGCGAAGGCGGCACGCATCCGCGCGCTCGCCGCGACGCTCGCCGTCGTTGCCTGGTCCGTCGCGGCGCTGGCGCGCGCCGCCGTGGCCGATCGGCCGTGTCCGGCACCCGCGAACCCCGCGGCGCCGGTCGCGATCGGCACCGCCGAGTGGAATGGCTGGGGTCGCGACGACGGCAACAGCCGCTATCAACCGGAACCCGCGCTGCGCGCGTCCGACGTGCCGAAGCTCGCGTTGCGCTGGGCGTTCGCGCTCGCGCCGGCCCGGTCGTATTCGCAGCCAACGGTCGTCGGCGGACGCGTGTTCGTCACGGGCTCGAACGGCGGGGTCTACTCGCTCGACGCGCGCAGCGGCTGCGTGCACTGGACCTACGATGCCGCCGCGCCGATCGACACGCCGGTCGTGATCGGCGCGCTCGGCAAGCCGGTCACGCTGCGGCCACGCTGGCGCCGCTGGCACTGGCAAAAGGCGCACATCCGGGTGATCGAACCGCCGAGCGCGGCGATCTTCGGCGATGCGACCGGGACGGTCACGGCGCTCGACGCCGGCCGCGGCACGGTGTTGTGGCGCACCGCGCTCGGTGCGCGGCTGCACGGCCTCGTGAGTGCCGCGCCGGTCGCGGACGACGGCCGCCTGTACGTGCCGGTCGCGTCGCCGACGACCGGCGCGGGCTCGCTCGTCGCGCTCGATCTGGCGAACGGCTCGATTCTCTGGCAGTCCGCGCCGCTCGTGGCGCCGGGTCCGAGCGCCGGCGGGACGACCGCGCCGACGTCGCCGACGATCGATACGCGCCGTCACGCGCTGTACGTCGCGATCGGCGACACCGGCGCGCTGGTCGCGTTGAATCTCGCCGACGGCACGCTGCGCTGGGTCGCGCAGGCACCCCCTGCGGCGGTCGACCCGGCGCCGCCGGTCGCGGCGCGCGCGCGACGCGTGCCGGCGCGATCCGCGCG
>JAJYFF010000109.1 GCA_021785405.1 Pseudomonadota bacterium
GCCGAAGGCGACCGACGTCGCGACGAACATCACGGTGCTGACGAACCGGCGCACCTATCAGTTCGCGTACACGGTCGCGAAGACGCGGACGGCGGACGCTCCGCGCGACGCGGTCTACGTGCTCGAGTTCCAGTATCCGCCTCGTAAGAACGATGCCGGTTCGGCCGCGCGGCGCCTCGATCAACGCCTCCGGAGCGGCGTCACCGGGACGGCCCGCAATGCCGATTACTGGTATTGCGGCGACCCGTCCCTCGAGCCGACCGCCGCGTGGGACGACGGCGTGCACACGCATCTTCGCTTTGCGGCCCATGCGGAGATGCCGGCCATCTTCCTGCGCAACGCCGACGGCAGCGAGTCCCTGCTGAATTTCAGCGTTGCGCGCGGCGCCGTGATCCTCGATCGAGTCGCGCGCCGCTTCGTGTTGCGGCGCGGACGTCTCACCGGGTGCATCGTGAACGAGGGCTATCACGGCGGCGGTGTTCGGTTGAGATCCGAAACGCTGTCGCCGAGCGTGCAGCGGATCACGCGCAGGCCGCGCCGATGACCCGCGAGGATCCAGCGGTCGGCGCGGTCGGCGCGGTCGCGGGTGAGCGGACCCTGGCGATCGTACAACGGGTCCGAGGCCTGAACAGCCGGCTGAACGGCGTGCTCGCGGCGGTGCTGATCGCGGCGCTCGGGATCGCCGCCCTCGGGTGGTACTACGCGCACCTGTGGCGACGCCCGGAGGCGCGGTCGAGCGCGACGCACCCGGGACCCGTCGGCGTTCGCGAGAATCTCCCGTTGCCGCCGCTCGGACGCATCGTCCCGCCTTCCGCCGCTATCCGTGCTCCCGGCGGACCCGCCACGAGCCCGATCCCGATTCCGACAGTCTCGCCGCCGCCGGCCGCGACTGCGCTCGTCGCCGCGCCGATCCCGGTCGACATCGAACCACGGGCGCCGGTCGCCCGCGATCCCGCACCGAAGCCGCGGAACCTCGCGATGCAGCGGCGGCTGTCCGGCGCGGCCTTCGTCGCGTCCGCCGGCGCCGTGTCCGGCCCGCGCTCGTCCGGGCGCGAACGTCCGACTTCGGGCGCGCTGGCGAGCCGGCTGCGACCGACGCTGACGACGCCGGTCGAGGCGCAGCGCTTGCCATCCCTGCGCCTGCTGTTGCCGAAGGGCTCCGCGATCGACTGCACGCTGGAGACGGCGATCGACTCGAGTCTGCCGGGGTTCACGACCTGCGTCACGGCGACCGACACCTTCGGCGCGAACGGCGAGGTGGTGTTGCTCGAAAGGGGGACTCAACTGGTCGGCGAGGTTCGCGATCAGGTCCAGGCGGGAATGGCGCGGGTGTTCGTTCTCTGGACCGAAGCGCGCACGCCCGACGGGATCGTCGTGCCGCTCGACTCCCCGGGCACCGATGCGCTCGGACGCGCGGGCATCGGTGGCCGGGTGAACCGGCACTTCTGGCAGCGGTTCGGAGCGGCGATGCTGATCTCCGTCGTGGATGCCGGCGCGCAAGCGCTGGCGCAGAGCTCCAATCGGGGCGGCGGCGCCCTGGTCGTGAACCCTTCGGGTTCCGAGGAGGTCATGACCGAGGCATTGCGCGGCACGGTCGCGATTGCGCCGACGGTCACCGTGCCGCAGGGAACGAGAATCGAGGTCCTCGTCGCGAGGGATCTCGACTTTCGTTCCGTCTATGCGCTGCGAGTGGCCACGGGCAAGCCGCGATGACCGGCGACGGCACCGCGCTCGCGCTGACGTTGCGTCCGTTGCGGCCGGTGCTCGCCGATCCCGAAGTCCTGGAGTTGTGCATCAACCGGCCGGGTGAGGCGTTCGTCGAGACCCGGGCCGGCTGGGTCCGCGTCCCGTTGCCGTTCGCCGATTACGACTGGTGTTCCCGGCTCGCGCGACTCGTCGCCAATTCGACGCACCAGAAGATCGACGAGACCTCGCCGCTGTTGTCCGCCTGGCTCCCCGACGGCGAACGAATTCAAATCGTGATCCCACCGGCGACGACGTCCGGCTGCGTCGCGGTCGCCATCCGGCGGCCGGCGGACGCGGCGTGGTCGATCGAGGAGCTCGCGCGGCATGGCATCTTCCGCGACACGGTGAGCGCCGGCGCGGAGACCGCCGGAGAAGACGCGGATCTGCAGCGATTGCTCGCGAACCGCCGCTTCGAGGAGTTCATGCGCCTCGCGGTGATCCGCCGCAAGAACATCCTGGTGTCCGGGCCGACCGGGTCCGGTAAGACCACCTGGACCAAGGCGTTGATTCGGGAGATCCCGGACGACGAGCGAATCATCACGATCGAGGATGCCCGGGAGCTCGTGCTCGAGGGACACCCGAATCATGTGCGTCTGTACTACTCGAAGGATCGACAAGGACTTGCGCGGGTGACACCGCGGCAGCTGCTCGAGTCCTGCCTGCGCATGAAGCCCGACAGGATCTTGCTCGCGGAGCTGCGATCCGACGAGGCGTTCGACTATCTGCGCAACGTCAACACCGGTCATCCCGGCTCGATCACCAGCATCCACGCGTCGAGCGCCACGATGGCGTTCGAGCAGCTCGTGCTCTTGATCAAGCAAAATCCGAGCGGACGCGCGTTGGCGCGGCGGGACATCCGTGCGTTGCTGCGCGCCTCGATCGACGTCGTCGTCCAGTTCGGACTCGAAGGCCATCGCCGCTGCATTCGCGAAGTCTGGTTCGAGCCGCGGTCGAGGCCGCATCGGGCCGCACGTGTCGGAGCGCCGCAATGACGCTCGATGCGCTCGCGCAGGGCACCGTCGGGCTCTACGCGGCGTATGCCGCGGTGCAGGCACCCATGCTCGCCGGGCTCGCCCGCAGCGGTGCCCGCCTGCGCGACTATCTGAAATCGCCCCTGCTCGCCGTCCCGGCGACCGCGCTGGTCGGCATCGCCGCGAGTTTCGGGCGATCCTTGATCGCCTCCGCCGGGCTTGGCGATGCGGCGGCGCTCACGTTCGCCGCGAGCGTCGCGCTCAGCGGGGCGCTCGGCTACGCGGGCGGGCGGTGGCTCGCGGCCGCGGGCCGGGGGGAGGGCGCCCATGGCCGCGGTTCCGTGCTCGACGAGGAGCCGCTCCGGCGTCGCGCGTCGCGAACCGCGGCGGATCGCACCGATCAGCGCGCGGCCGTGCATCTCGCCGGGATCGAGGTGCCCCGCGGCGACGAGGCCAAGCATTTCAAGCTGATCGGCACGACCGGCACCGGGAAGAGCACCGCGATCCGGGAGCTGCTCGGCGACGCGCTCGCTCGCGGGGATCGCGCCGTCGTCGCCGATCCGGACGGCGGCTATCTCGATCGCTTCTACGACCCGACGCGCGGTGACGTGATCCTGAATCCGTTCGATCGGCGCGCGCGACGCTGGGACCTGTTCGGCGAGATCGACACCGACTATGACGTCGATCAGCTCGCGCGGGCCTTGATCCCCGATCACGCGGGACCCGAGCGCAGCTGGCGCGACTATGCCCGGACGTTCTTCGCCGCGGTCACGGCCCAGGCGCGCCACGCCGGCGTACGCGACGTCGGCGAACTCTATCGCCTCCTCGTCGTGGCCGACGTCGCCGAGTTGCGGGTCCTGGTCGGCGGCACCCCGGCGCAGCCCTTCCTCGACGAACACAACGCGCGGATGTTCGATTCGGTGCGCTCGGTGACCAGCGCTGCGGTCGGCGCGCTCCAGTACGTCGCGGGCTCGTCCGCGGAGCCGCTGTCGGTGCGCCGGTGGATCGCGAGCGGCGAACGCGGGGTGTTGTTCCTGCCGTATGCGGCCGGTCAAATCCCCGCGTTGCGGAACACGATCTCGGCGTGGATGCGGCTCGGTATCTTCGAGGCAATGAACCGGGATACCGCCGCGGCCGGCCCCCAGGGTCCGCGGCGTCCGTTGTGGTTCGTGGTCGACGAGCTGGATGCGCTCGGGCCGATCGACGGGCTCAAGGATGCGCTCGCGCGGCTGAGAAAATTCGATGCCCGCTGCGTGCTCGGGTTCCAGTCGGTCGCCCAGGTCTCGAGCACGTACGGCCAGGGCGAAGCCCATACCATCGTGGAGAATTGCGGC
>JAJYFF010000110.1 GCA_021785405.1 Pseudomonadota bacterium
CTTGAGCGTCGCGGACGCATCGTTCATCACCGCCTTGCCGGTGCCGACCTCGCCGGTCAGCGAGACCTTGCGGATGCCCGGGTGTCGCGTGAGCGCGCGACCGGTGTCCGCGAACCCTTGCACGACCTGGAACACGCCCGCCGGCAGGCCCGCCTCGAGGAGGATCTCCTCGAGCTTGGCCGCGGTCATCGGCGTGATTTCCGCGGGCTTGAAGATCATCGCGTTGCCACACGCGAGCGCCGGCGCGCTCTTCCAGCAGGCGATCTGCAGCGGATAGTTCCACGCGCCGATCCCGGCGACGACCCCGAGCGGCTCGCGCCGCGTGTAGCCGAAGGCCTGTGCGCCGAGGTCGACGTATTCGCCGCTCAGCGACTGGGCGAGGGACGCGAAATATTCGAAGCACTCCGCGCCCGAGATCGCGTCGACGACGCGCGTCTCCTGGATCGGCTTGCCGGTATCCAGGGTCTCGAGCTCCGCGAGCGCGTCGTTGCGTTCGCGCAGGAGCGCCGCGGCCCGCCGCAGCACGCGAGCGCGCTGCGCGCCGGGCCAAGCGCCCCATTCGGCCTGTGCGCGCCGCGCGCGTTCGACCGCGACGTCGACGTCGCTCGCGCCGGCGACCGTGAAGTGCGCGAGCACCGCACCGGTCGCGGGATTGATCGTCGCGAAGCGCTCGCCCGCGCGCGGCACCGTGGGCGCGGCGCCCCCGTCGACCCGCCGCGCCGGCGATTCGGCTGCCACCGTGGACGCGATCTCGCGCAGCCGGCCGTCGACGAACGCGGTGACCAGCGCCCTCGCCGCCTCGCTGTCCGCCTCGCGCCACTCCGACAGCGCCGCGCGCAGGTACACGCCGTCGATCATCGCCGCGATCATCGCCGCGATCCGGCCGGCTTGCTCGGCCGGCACCAGCTTCGCGAGCGAGGCCTTCAAGGTGGACAGCGTGCGGCGCTGATACACCGATTGCACGCGCCGCAAGCCTTCGACCTGCAACGCTTGGCCCCAGAATTGCAGCCATGCGGTGCCGCTGCGCCGTTCGAATTCCTCGGGTGCGAGATTCGCGTCGATCACCGCCTGGATCCGGCCCCGCGGCGTGTGCGCCCGGCGCAGGCGCGCGCGCACGTGGTCGCCGACCCGGCGTGCGAGCGACCGGAACGCGGCGACCAGCAGTCCGTCCTTGTCGCCGAAGTAGTGCGCGACGAGGCCGGGCGAGACGTCCGCGCGCGCCGCGATCTGGGCGAGAGTCGTGCCTGTGAATCCGACTTCCGCTAGGCTATCGATCGTGACGTCGATCAGTTGCCGGCGGCGCATGTCCTCGACCGCTTCACGCGACGTGTCGGTACGGGGAGTTGAGTGGCTGTTCAATCGCAGGATCCTCGCTGGCTGCGCGGGCGACCGCGATGGACGGCCGCCGGAATTTCGTCTACGATCGGAAAAATCACAATCAATTAATGATTTCAAATAATTAGGAAACAATCGGTGAGTGCTGGCGAGACCTGGTTAAACGCACGTTCAAGCGACTGCCCCAAGGCGCCATCATGCGACCGTGCGACGGTCGTGGTCAATACCCGCCGCCCGCGCGGCACCGCGTTCTTCGGCCCGCTGTGGCGCGCGTTCGCGATCGCGCTGCTCGCCTGGCCGGTGTTCGCCCACGCCGCGGCCGATCCCGCCACCTGCCGTATCGTGCGCTTCTCGGACGTCGGCTGGACCGACGTGACCTCCACGACCGCGATCACGACGGAATTGCTGCGCCGTCTCGGCTACTCACCGCGCATCACGGTGTTGTCGGTGCCGGTCACCTTTGCCTCGCTCGCGGACAACGACATGGACGTGTTCCTCGGCAACTGGATGCCGACCCAGGAGGCGGATCGGCGCCGGTTCATCGCGGCCGGGACGATCGACGTCGTGCGCGCGAACCTCGTCGGCGCGAAGTACACGCTCGCGGTCCCCGCGTACACCTATGCGGCGGGCTTGAAGAGCTTCGCGGACATCGAGCGGTTCGGGCCCGAACTGAAGGACCGGATCTACGGGATCGAACCGGGCAACGACGGCAACCGCAAGATCCTGATGATGTTGAAGAAGAACTTGTTCGGCCTCGGCAACTTCCACCTGGTCGAGTCGAGCGAGCAAGGCATGCTCTCGCAGGTCGCGCGGGCGTTCCAGGCGAAACAGCCGATCGTGTTCCTGGCGTGGGAACCGCATCCGATGAACATGCGCTTCGACCTGCGCTACCTGAACGGCGGCGACGCGGTGTTCGGTCCGAACTTCGGCGGTGCGACGGTCTACACGGTCACGCGCGCGCACTACGTGTCCCAATGCCCGAACGTGGGTCATCTGCTGCAGAACTTGCAGTTCTCGCTGCAAGGCGAGAACCAGATGATGGATGCGATCCTCGATCGGCACGAGCAACCGCGGGCCGCGGCCGCGGCGTGGTTGAAGGCGCACGCGAGCACGGTGAACGCTTGGCTGAAAGGGGTCACGATGTTCGACGGGGCTCCGGTCGGCGCGGCGGTGATCGCGGGCGGTCGGAAGCACACGCCGGCCGACTTCGAGCAGTGGATCGTCGCACACAAGATCCCGGTCGGCGACGCGGTCGCGCGGATGATCGACGTGGTCAAGGCGCACGGCACCCGTTTCTTCAACGGCGTGTCCGGCACGATCGGTTTCACCGTCGACGGATTGACCGCGGTGCTGCGGGCGGTGTCGGCGCCGGTGTTCATCGTGATCGTCGCGCTCGCGGTCTGGGCGCTGCGACGCTCCTGGCGCCTCGCCCTGTTCGTCGCGCTCGGCCTGTTGTTCATCCTTAATCAGGGCTACTGGGCCGAGACGCTGGAGACGCTGTCGCTGGTGATCGTGTCGACCGTGCTGTCGACGGTGATCGGCGTGCCGCTCGGGATAGCGGCCGCGCACCGGCCGCGGCTGTACGCGGCGATGCACCCGGTGCTCGACCTGATGCAGACCCTGCCGACGTTCGTATACCTGATTCCGACGCTGGTGCTGTTCGGGCTCGGGGTCGTTCCCGGCCTGATCTCGACGGTGATCTTCGCGCTGCCCGCGCCGATACGCCTCACGCACCTCGGGATCTCCTCGGTGCCGCGCCCGTTGATCGAGGCCGGTCAAGCCTTCGGCGCGACGCCCGCGCAACTGCTGTGGAAGGTGGAGCTCCCGAGCGCATCGCCGACGATCGTCGCCGGCGTGACCCAGTGCATCATGCTGAGCCTGTCGATGGTGGTGATCGCCGCGCTGGTCGGCGCCGGGGGGCTCGGCGTGCCGGTGGTGCGGGCGCTGAACACCGTGCAGGTCGGGATGGGCTTCGAGGCGGGATTCGCGATCGTGCTGCTCGCGATCATCCTCGACCGCGTGAGCCGCCCGAAGGACTCCGGAGCGCCCCGATGAGCGTCGCGATCGAATTCAAGTCCGTCGACATCCTGTTCCCGCCGCGCGATCGGCGCGACGGCCGCAAGGCGCTGCGCGAAGCGCTCGCGCTCCTCGACGCCGGGCGCACGCGGGCCGAGATCTCGGAGAAGCTCGCGGTGATCGTCGGCGTTGCCGGCGCGTCGCTCACCGTCGACAGCGGCGAGATCTCGGTGCTGATGGGTCTGTCGGGCTCCGGCAAGTCGACCTTGCTGCGTGCCGCGAACGGTCTGAACCAGGTCGCGCGGGGCTCGGTGCTCGTCCATGAGCCGAACGGCGCAATCGACGTCGCGAATTGCGACGCCCGCGCGCTGCGGCGACTGCGCCGCGAGCGCGTCGCGATGGTGTTCCAGCAGTTCGGGCTGCTGCCATGGCGCAGCGTGCGCGACAACGTCGGATTCGGCCTGGAGTTGCGCGGCGAACCGGCCGCGGCACGGCGTCGCGTCGTCGACGAGAAGCTCGAACTGGTCGGCTTGACCCAG
>JAJYFF010000111.1 GCA_021785405.1 Pseudomonadota bacterium
GCTGATGCGCTACATCGAGGTGCTCGAGGAGTGCCTGGGGCGCAAGGCCGAGAAGGAGTTCCTGCCGTTGCAGCGGGGCGACGTGCCGGAGACCGCGTCCGACCTCACGCGGATCGAGCGCGATCTCGACTTTCATCCGTCGACGCCGATCGAGGTCGGCGTCCGGCGGTTCGTGGACTGGTATCTGGCGCACTACGCGGCGCGCCGGACGCGCTGAGGAGAAGCCCGCGATGACCGTATTGCATTCGACGCTGCCCGAGTGGCGCGCGCTCGCGGAACTTGCCGCGACGATGCGCGAGGCGCACCTGCGCGACCTGGTCGACGCCGACGAGCGCCGCTTCGAGCACCTGCACGTCGAGCATGCCGAGTGGCTGCTCGACCTGTCGCGGCAGCGGGTCACCCGCGAGACGCTCGCCGCGCTGTGCGCGCTCGCGCGGGCGGCCGGGCTCGCGGCGCGGATCGAGGCGATGTTCCGCGGCGACCCGATCAACGTGACCGAAGGGCGCGCGGTGCTGCACGCGGCGCTGCGCTCGACGTTCGCGGGCTCCGCCGCGATCCAGCACGAGGTGCAGGCGGCGCGCGAGCAGATCGAGGCGTTCGTCGCGGCGGTGCGCGACGGCCGCGAGCGCGGCGCGACCGGCCAGCCGCTGCGGCAGATCGTGAACATCGGGATCGGCGGCTCGGACCTGGGGCCGCTGCTGGTCGCGGACGCGCTGCGCCACGAGTGGAGCGGCGGGCTCACGGCGCATTTCGTCTCGAACGTCGACCGCACCCAGCTCGAGGACCTGATGCGCACGCTCGATCCGGCCGAGACGCTGGTCGTCGTGTGCTCGAAGACGTTCACGACCCAGGAGACGCAGGCGAACGCGCAGGCCGCGCGGGCGTGGATCGTCGGCGCGCTCGGCGCGGACGCGCCCGGCGCGCACTTCGTCGCGGTGTCGACCAACGCCGCGGCGATGGATGCGTTCGGGTTGCGGCCCGGGCGGCGCTTCCCGATGTGGGACTGGGTCGGCGGGCGCTACTCGGTGTGGTCCGCGGTCGGGCTCGCCGCCGAGCTCGTGATCGGGAGCGAGCGGTTCGGCGAGTTCCTGCACGGCGCGAGCGAGATCGACGCGCACTTCCTCAACACCCCGTTCGAGCAGAACCTGCCGGTGCTGATGGGGCTGGTCGGCGTGTGGAACCGCACGTTCCTCGGGCTGCCGACGCTCGCGGTGCTGCCGTACGAGCAGCGGCTCGCGCGGCTGCCGGCGTACCTGCAGCAGCTCGAGATGGAGAGCAACGGCAAGTCGGTCACGCTCGCCGGGACGCCGGTCGACTACGCGACCGCGCCGGTGGTCTGGGGCGAGCCGGGGTCGAACGCGCAGCACTCGTTCTTCCAGATGCTGCACCAGGGGAGCGCCTCGGCGGCGCTCGACTTCATCGCGCCGCTGCGCGGCTCGTTCGGGGATACCGCGGCTCAGGACCTCGCGCTGCAGAACTGCTTCGCGCAGGTGCAGGCGTTCGCGTTCGGGATGACGCGCGAGGAGGCCGAGCGCGAGATGCGCGCCGCGGGCCTGTCCGAGGCGAACGTCGCCCGGCTCGCGCCGCACCGGACCTATCCGGGCAACCGGCCGAGCTCGCTGCTGCTGTATCCGCGCACCACCGCGCGCACGCTCGGCCAGCTGCTCGCGCTGTACGAGCACAGCGTGTTCGTCCAGGGCACGGTCTGGGGGATCAACTCGTTCGACCAGTTCGGGGTCGAGCTCGGCAAGAAGCTCGCCGGGGCGATCACGATCGGCGGCGCGCACCGGCCGAGCGGGCCGGGCGCGGCCGGGATCGCGGCGCTGATCGACTACGTGGTGAAGCACCGCTAACGCGGCGGCGGGCCCTCGAGCGCGATCCACGCGAGCGCCCAGTGCCCGCCGTGCGCCGATCGCGGCAGCCGCACGCACAGGTCGTGGAGCCCCCGCACCGAGGACGGCACCGGCACCGCCGGCAGGACCGTGACCGCGTCCGGGTGGCGCGGCAGCGGCAGGCGCGCGAGCAGCGCGCCCGCGCAGCCGTCGAGCCGGATCACGAGCGCGCCGGGCGCGCGCGGCGGCTCGACCCGGAGCCGCCCGACCGCGACGCGCACGCTGCGGGCGGCATCGAGATCGGCCGCGCGATAGACCCAGCAGGGATCCGCGGCGTCGACCAGGAATTTCATGCGTGCGCCGGCGGCGGACGGTGCGCCCTCGATCCACCGCGACCGGTGCCGGGTGCACAGCGCCAGCTGCGCGCTCGTGCGCCGCTGCGCGGTCGCGAGGTCGAGCCGCCGCGTGAGGATCGGGCCGATGCGCCGCGCGCCCGCGAAATCGGCGGCGCGCAGCGTGACGGGGAGGCGCAGGCGCAGCGGCCCGCGATAGCGCGCCGAATCGGCGCGCGGCGTCCCGCCCGCGAGCGTGTAGCGGATAGTGCCGTAGCCGGTCTGGGTCGACAGCCGGACCAGCGCGGTGGCGGCGTGAAAATCGGTCGCGATCCGCGTGCGCACGCGAAACGCCGCGCGCGAGCCGTGCAGGCCGAGCGCGCGGGTGTGCCGTTCGAGCACGATCAGCCGCCGCAGGAAATCCCGCCAGTGGCGTCGCGACGGTGCCGACCAACCGACCTCGGCGAGCGCGGCGGCGCGGGGCAGCAGGCGCCGCTCGAGTTGCGAGGCGGTGCGCAGCCCGCGGGTTCCGGCCGTCGCGCGAACGCCGTCCGGACCCGCGGGCGTTGCCCAGTAGGCCTCAGCGAGGTTCAGCACGCGGCCGAGTCCGGGCGGTTCGTCGGCGGCGCGGCTCTGGCGGGTGTCGAGATCGAGCGCCGCGCCCCGGACCTTGCGCCACTCGAGGCGGTTCAATTTCAGGATCGCCATCACGTCGTTCAGACGGTGGATCTCGCGCGGCGAGGGGCGATCGCCGTCGACCGTGAGCGCGAGCGCGCGCACCGGCCACCGCGGCGCGTCGTCGATGCGCACCGCCGGTACCGGCAGCGCCGGCGTACCTGACCGTGCCGGGATCAACTGCCACAGGCTCGCCACGCCGTATCGCCAGCCGGCCGTGCTCGACGCCTCGATCGCGATGCCCCGCGGGCGAACGACGAGCCGGTAGCCTTCGCGGGGGATCGCGGTCCGGGCGCGCCGCAGGAAGCGGATCGCCGGACGCGGGCTCGATCGCCCCGGCGTCGCGGGCGAGGGCGGCGCGAGGCGCAGCCCCGTCGATCGGCGCAGCCAGCGGCGGAGCAACCATGCGGCGCGGTCCGCGCCGGGCTCGCGCGCGGGCACCTGCAGGGGCGTCGCGGCGGTCAAGCGGAATACGCCGGCTTCGCGGATCTCGTGCAGGGGATTCGGGACGATCGCGGGCGCGAGGGCTGCCGAGGCACCGGTGCGCGCGTCCGCCGCCCGCACGATCGGCGCGATCGGCGCGACGCCGAGCAGGGTCGCGACCGCGAGTACGCCGCGACGGGCGGCCGCCCGCCGGGCCGAAATCGTTCGATCCGGGGTCACCGCCGCTCTTTTACGGCAGAAGCAGGGCGCCGACAAGTGCGCGCTCGCGTCCGTCCTCTATAATCCGCGCTCGATCCCGACCATGGAGCGGATCTTGACAGCAGCACGCAAGGGCATCGTCCTCGCCGGGGGCGCGGGCACGCGGCTTCACCCGGTCACCTTGTCGCAGAGCAAGCAGCTCTTGCCGGTGTACGACAAGCCGATGATCTACTATCCGCTCGCGACCTTGATGGGCGCGGGCATCCGCGAATTCCTGATCATCACGACGCCGCGCGACCAGACCGCGTTCCGCGACCTGCTCGGCGACGGCGCGGGCTGGGGCGTGTCGCTCCAGTACGCGGTGCAGGCCGAGCCGAA
>JAJYFF010000055.1 GCA_021785405.1 Pseudomonadota bacterium
GAACGGGCGATCCCGCCGTGTCCCCGGTGGCGGCCGACGCGAACCCGGCGCGGCCGGCGGCGGAGCGATCGCCGGCCGCGAGCGGGACGAGCGCCCCGGGACCCGCGGCCGAACCGCCCGCGCCGCAGGCGACCGCCGCCCGACCGACCACCGCGCCGGCCGCGAACGCCGCGGTCGCGCTGCAGTTCGCGTTCACCGCCGACTGCTGGGTGGACGTCCGTGATGCCCGTGGCACGCTGCTCTTCCAGGGGATCGCGCCGGCGGGGTCGAGCCGCCGCTTCAACGGTCGGGCGCCGTTCACCGTGACCCTCGGGCACGCCGCCGGCGTCACGTTGCGGATCGGCGATCGGCCGGTCGCGATCGCCCCGTCGTTCGTGAGCGGCAACATCGCGCGGTTCGTCGTCGGCGCGGACGGCGCCCTCAGCGCGGTCCCCGCCGGATCGGCGCAACCGTCGCCGCCCTGAACTCGGAGGTTCCTTGGGTACGATCATCGAGCCGCTGCGCGGCGTTCACGACATCCCGCCGGCGCGGATCGCGGCCTGGCAGTTCCTCGAGCGCACGACCCGCGAGGTGTTCGCGGCCTACGGGTACGAGGAGTTCCGGGTGCCGATCATCGAGCAGACCCAGCTGTTCAAGCGCTCGATCGGCGATTTCACGGACATCGTCGAGAAGGAGATGTTCAGCTTCGTCGATCAGGGCGAGGACCACATCACCTTGCGGCCGGAGGCGACCGCGGGGATCGCCCGCGCGATGATCTCGAACGGCCTGCTGCGTCCCGGGCGCCTGCGGGTCTGGTGCATGGGGCCGATGTTCCGGCGGGAGCGACCGCAGGCCGGGCGCTACCGGCAGTTCCACCAGATCGACGCCGAAGCGTTCGGTTTCGAGGGGCCGGACGTCGACGCGGAGCTGATCCTGCTGTCGGCGCGCCTGCTCCGGCGACTCGGTCTCGGCGGCGTGAGGCTGCACCTGAACTCGCTCGGCACGCCGGAGTCGCGGGCGGTCTACCGGCAACGATTGATCGAGTACTTCAGCGCCTACGAGTCCGCGCTCGACGAGGACAGCCGCCGGCGGCTCCACGCGAACCCGTTGCGGATTCTCGACTCCAAGCACCCGGAGACCCAGCGGATCGTCGCCGGCGCGCCGCCGCTCGAGGAGTCGCTGGACCCGGAGTCGAAGGGTCATTTCGCGACGCTCTGCGGGCACCTGCGGGCCGCGGGCATCGAGTATCATGTCGACCAGCGGCTGGTGCGCGGCCTCGACTACTACACGCGCACCGTGTTCGAGTGGATCACCGATTCGCTCGGCGCGCAGAGTACCGTCTGCGCCGGCGGGCGCTACGACGGGCTCGTCGCGCAGCTCGGCGGCCCGCCGACCCCGGGGATCGGCTGGGCGATGGGACAGGAGCGCATCGTGCTGCTGCTCGAGAAGCTCGGCGTGCCGATCGCCGCCGAGGCGCCACAGGTCTACGTGATCGCGAGCGGCGAACGGGCCGAGCGCGCGGCGGTCGAGATCACCGAGCGCCTGCGCGATGAGCGCCCGGCGCTGCGCGTGCTCGCGAACTTGGGCGGCGGCAACTTCAAGGCGCAGTTCAAGCGGGCGGACAAGAGCGGGGCGCGGATCGCGCTGGTCCTCGGCGACGACGAGCTCGCGCGCGGCGCCGCGGCGCTGAAGGATCTGCGCGGCGGCGGGGCGCAGGAGGATTGCCCGCTCGAACGGCTCGGCGAACGGCTGGGCGCACTGTTGCAACTGGACACGGCGAACGCGGGGAAAGCATGAGCGACGAGTATTTGACCGACGACGAGCAAATCGAAGCCCTGAAGGGTTGGCTGGCGACGAACGGACCGGGCATGCTGCTCGCGGTCGCGCTCGGCGCCGCCGTCGTGTTCGGCTACCGTTTCTACGAGAACCGGGTGAACGGGCACGCGCTCGCGGCCGCGCAGCTGTTCGACCAGATGACCGGCGCGCTGGAACGGAACGACCGCGCCGGCGCCGAACGGATCGCCGGCGAGATCACCGGTCAGTTCGCGAGCAGCCCGTACGCCGACCAGGCGGAGCTCGCGCTCGCGCGCCTCGCGATCGACGACGGGCGCCTCCCGGCGGCCGAAGCGGAGCTGCGGCACGTCGTCGACACCACGAAGGACCACGAACTCGCGAAGATCGCACGGCTGCGCCTCGCGCGGGTGCTGATCGCCGAGGGCAAGCCCGATCAGGCGCTCGCGCTGCTCGGCGAGCCGAAGCGCGGCAGCGCGTTCGAGTCGCTCTACGACGAGGCCCGCGGCGACGCGCTGTTCGCGAAACACGATCGCGCGGGCGCGATCGCCGCCTATCAGCGGGCGCTCGCGATCGCCGATCCGCGCTACGGCGACAACGCGCTGTTGACCCTCAAGATCGCCGATCTCGGCGCCGCGCCGCAGATTCCGGGGGTCAGCGCAGCGAACCCGCCGAAGGTCGCCGCCACCGCGCCGGCCGCGGCATCGGCGGCGCCATGATGCGGCGGTCCCTCATCGCGCCGCTCGCGGCGCTGCTGGTGCTCACCGGCTGCAGCAAGGACAAGGACGTCGATCAGCCGGCGAAGCTGGTCGAGATCAAGGCGACGCTGCCGGTGACCAAGCTCTGGAGCGTCGACGTCGGCGGCGGCAAGCACCAGATGCTGTTGCGGCTCGGGCTCGCGCCCGCGGTCGAGGGCGGCGTCGTGTTCGCGGCGACCCAGAAGGGCTACGTCGACGCCTACCGGGTCGCGAACGGGCGGCGCGTGTGGCGCACGCGGTTGCGGCTGCCGCTGTCGGCGGGTCCCGGAGCCGGCGACGGCCTCGTCGTCGTCGGCTCGACGAAGGGCGACCTCGTTGCGCTCGACGCGGCCACCGGCCGCGTCCGATGGCGCGCGAACGCCGAGGCGGAGCTGCTCTCGCCGCCCGCGATCGGCGACGGCGCCGTGGTCGTGCGCACGGTCGACGGGCACTTGCGCGCCTACGAGGAAGGGAACGGCGCACCGCGCTGGTCGATCGAGCAAGAGGTGCCGCGGCTCAGCTTGCGGGGGATCGCGACCCCGGTGATCGTGAAGAACGAGGTCATCAGCGGCTTCGACAACGGCAAGGTCGTCGCGGTCAACATCGAAAACGGCAACACCCGGTGGAACACGACGCTCGACGCGCCGCGCGGCCGCACCGAACTCGAGCGTCTCGTCGACGTCGACAGCCCGGTCGCGATCGTCGGCGACAACTTGTACGCGGCCGGCTACCACGGACGGACCGCGCAGTTGTCGATCGAGTCCGGCCAGATCTGGTGGGCGCACGACATGTCGAGCGACCACGGCCTGGCCGCCGGCGTGCACAAGGTCTACGTCGTCGAAGAGGACGGCACCGTGATCGCGCTGAGCGCCGCGGATGGCGCCGAGGTGTGGCAGAACCTGACGCTGAAGTGGCGCGACCTCAGCACGCCCGCGTTGACCGATGCGGCGCTCGTGGTCGGCGACTACCAGGGCTACCTGCACTGGCTCGACCGCAAGACCGGGGTGGTCATCGCCCGGACCCGCGATTCGAAGTACCGGATCTCGTCGCCGCCGGTCGTGATCGGCAACACGGTGATCGTGCTGAGCGACGGCGGCGAGCTCGCGGCGTTCCGCGCCACACCGCGGCCCACCGGATAGTCCGGCCGTGCTGCCGGTCGTCGCGTTGATTGGTCGGCCGAACGTCGGCAAGTCCACCCTGTTCAACGCGATGACCGGGAGCCGGGACGCGCTCGTCGCCGACCTGCCGGGATTGACGCGCGACCGTCAGTACGGCGTCGCGCGGCGCGCGAGCCGGCCGTGCATCGTCGTCGACACCGGCGGCCTGCTCGAACGCACCGACGAGATCGAGCGGTTGATGGTCGCGCAGACCGAGCGCGCGATCGAACAGGCCGACCGTCTGATCGTCGTCGTCGACGGCCGGGCCGGACCCACTCCCCAGGATCATTTCGTCGCGCAGCTGGCCCGGCGCAGCGGCAAACCGACGATCCTCGCGGTCAACAAGACCGAGGGGCGCGACGCCGCGAACGCGGCCACCGAATTCCACGAGCTCGGTCTGGGCGAACCGGTCGCGGTCGCCGCCGCCCACGATCAAGGGGTGGTGCCGCTGCTCGAAGACGCGCTCGCCGGCTTGCCGCCGGAAGCGGACGAGGCGTCCGCGGCGCCCGAGGAGCGGCGGACCCGCATCGCGGTGATCGGTCGGCCGAACGTCGGCAAGAGCACGCTGATCAACCGATTGCTCGGCGAGAACCGCCTGGTCGCGTACGACCGGCCCGGCACGACCCGCGACGCGGTGCTGGTGCCGTTCGAACGCGACGGCGAGCGCTTTGCGTTGATCGACACCGCGGGCATGCGGCGCCGCTCGCGCGTCGAGGAGACGATCGAGAAATTCAGCGTGATCAAGACGCTGCAGGCGATCGAGTCGGCGCACGTCGTGATCATCGTCATCGACGCGCGCGACGCGGTCGCGGACCAGGATGCGAGCCTCGCCGGCATCGTCGTCGAGCACGGGCGTGCGCTCGTGCTCGCGGTCAACAAATGGGACAACATCCCGCCGGAGCAGCGCGACGCGATCCGCGCGCAGTTCATCGAGCGCATGGGCTTCGTGGACTTCGCGCCGGTGCACTTCATCTCGGCGCGGCACGG
This sequence comes from Pseudomonadota bacterium, assembly GCA_021785405.1. Classification (GTDB taxonomy): domain Bacteria; phylum Pseudomonadota; class Gammaproteobacteria; order Steroidobacterales; family Steroidobacteraceae; genus Bog-1198. Next base: position 4,652 of record JAJYFF010000055.1, read on the forward strand.
CAGCGGGGTCGGGGAGCTGTTCGATTCGGTTCGCCGCGTGTATGCGGCGGCGGTGCGCGAGATGACGACGCCGGAGCTCACGCGAGTGCTCGAGGCGGCGGTCCGCAGCCATCCGCCACCGGTCGTGCGCGGTCGGCGGATCAAGCTGCGCTACGCCCACCAGGGCGGGCGCAACCCGCCGATCGTCGTGATCCACGGGAATCAGACGGAGCACGTGCCCGAGGCCTACCGGCGCTATCTCTTGAACGTGTTTCGCAAGGCCTTCGATCTCGCCGGCACGCCGGTCGAGGTCGTGTTCCGCGCGGAGCAAAACCCGTTCGCCGGCAAGCGCAATCCCTTGACTCCCCGTCAGCGGCGCAAACGCAAGCGCCTGATCCGGCGCGTCAAGCGCTAGAATCGCCGATGCGGCATCGACAGGACCGGGGCCGCGAAGGACGTTCATGCGATCGCTAACGCACTCGCGATGGCTGCGAATCGCCGCGATCGGCGTGCTGCTCGTCGCCGCGTACGCGGCCGCGGGTTTCTGGCTCGTGCCGCGGGTGTTGCGCTCGCAGATCGTCGCGCAAACGCACCAGCGCCTGGGGCTCGTCGCGAGCGTCGGTCCGGTGCGGTTCAATCCGTTCTCGTTCGAGCTGCGGGTGGCGCGGTTCGCACTGGCCGCGCCCGGCGGCGAGAAGCTCGCGGGCTTCGACACGCTGTACGTCGACCTGCAACCGACGGCGCTGCTGCGGCGGGTCTACGCGTTTCGCGAGATCGACCTCGCCGGCGCGAGCGTGAATGCGGTCGTCGCGCCCGATGGCCGACTGAACCTGTCGCGTTGGATCCCGCCGTCGAAGACCCCGCCCGCGGCGACGGCGAAGTTCACGTGGCCGCGAATTCGCGTCGACCGGCTGCGGATCGAGCGCGCGACGCTGCGTTACGAGGACCGGGCTCAGCGGGGGGATTTCACGCTCAGCCTCGCGCCGGCCGCGTTCGAACTCACGGCCTTCACGACCGGGCCGTCGGGCGGCGCGTTCGCGTTCCACGCCCGCACGCCGGCCGGCGAGCGGATCGAATGGCGGGGCCGACTCGCGGTCGCACCGCTCGCGTCCCAAGGGGAATTGCGGATCGAGGACCTGCGCGCCGCGACCGTCGAGTCGCTCCTGCGCGGCCCCCTCGCGGGGCGGATTGCGGCGGCGTTGACCGCCGGGCGCGTCAGCCTCGACGTGCCCTACCGGTTCTCGGAACGGCCGCGGTTGCAGTTGCGGATCGACGGGGCGAGCGCGTCCGCGGTTGGACTCGGCATCGCGCCGGCCGGATCGTCGCAGGACTTGATCCGCGTCGCGAAGCTCGACGCCGCGGGCGGCGCCGTCGACCTCGATGCGCACCAGGCGAGCGTCGCGCGGATCGCGGTCGCGGGCCTCGTCGCCGATGCCGTGCTCGATCCGCACGGCACGCTGAACCTCGCGAGCCTCGTCGGCACCGGGGCGACCCCGCCGGGGCGCGCGCCGCCGACGCCGGGCGGCCCGCCGTCCGGCGGTGGACCGGCCGCCGCGCGCTCGTCCGCGAGCGCCGCGCGCTGGACGGTCGACCTGCCGAAGGTGACCGTCAGCGGCGGACGCCTGACCTTCGCGGATCGGCGCACCACACCGGCGGCGACGTTCGTGTTCGCGCCCTGGTCCTTGCAGATCGACGGCGCGAGCCTCGATCCGTCGCGACCGATCCGGGTCGCACTCGCGACCGGCGTCGGCGACCGCGGTCGGTTGGCGGCGCAGGGAACGGTCGTGCTGGCGCCGCTCGCCGCGGCGCTCGAGCTGCGCGCGACCCGCCTCGACCTGAGCGCCCTGCAGCCGTACGTCGCGGAGCACAGCGCGCTCACGGTCGAGCGCGGCAGCCTCGGCGCGACGCTCGCGCTCGCGATGCCCCGGGGTCTCGCGTCGCTGCAGCTGCGCGGCGATCTGCGCATCGACGGCCTGCATACGATCGACGACGAACTGCACCAGGATCTGGTCGACTGGCAACGGGTCGACGTTCGCGGTCTGCGGCTCGCGCTGCAGCCGGCGAGGCTCGCGATCGCCCGCATCACCGCGGTGAAGCCTTACGCGCGCGTGATCATCGAGCCGGACGGCAGCTTGAACGTGAAGCGGATCCTGGCCGCGCCCGGACCCGCCGCGACGGCGCGCGAGGCCCGCGCGGTGCGCGCCGGTGCCGCCCCGATCCATGCCACCGCCGTCTCGCCGCCGTTCCGGGTCACGGTCGCGCGGGTCGACGTGCAGCGCGGAGAGGCCGATTTCTCGGACCTGTCGATCACGCCGCACTTCTCGTCGGGCATCAGCGATCTGCACGGCGACATTCTTGGCCTCGACTCCGTGCCGGGCGCGCGCGCGAAGGTCGCCTTGAAGGGCGAGGCCGGGCCGTACGCGCCGGTGTCGATCGACGGCGAGCTGAACCTGTTCGGGCCGGAGACCTACACGAACCTGGCGATGAACTTCCGCAACATGGACCTGACGATCTTCAATCCCTACTCGGGGAAGTTCGCGGGCTACGACATTCGCAAGGGCAAGCTGACCACGGAGTTGCACTACCGGGTCGAGAACGGCGCGCTCAATGCGACCCATCACGTGGTCATCGATCAACTCGAGTTCGGCGCGAAGACGCACAGCAAGGACGCGACGACCCTGCCGGTGAAGCTCGCGGTCGCGCTGCTCAAGGACCGTCACGGCGTGATCGACCTCGACATCCCGGTCACCGGTTCGCTCAACGATCCGCAGTTCCGCCTCGCGCCGCTGATCTGGAAGATCGTCGTGAACCTGATCGAGAAGGCGGTCACCGCGCCGTTCAAGCTGCTCGGCGCGCTGTTCGGCGCCGGCCCGCAAATCCAGTACGTCGATTTCCGGCCGGGTGACGCGACGCTCGATGCGACCGATCTCGACCGCCTGCGCACCGTCGCCCGGGCGCTGCATTCGCGGCCGCTCCTCAAGGTCGACGTGCCGATCGCCTCGCTGCCGGCGTTCGATGCGCCTGCGCTCGCCGACGAGCGCTTCGACGCCGAAGTGGCCGAGCAGATGCTCGGGCGCACGTTCCCGGCGGCGACTCGCCCGGCGAAGCAGACGACGCTCGGCCGGGCGCTCGCGCAGAAGGGGCCGACCGCGGGCGCGGCGTTCGCCGCGATCGGCGTGAAGTCGCAGATCGCGGTGCTGACCGCGATCTATCGCGCGCAGTTCCACGCCGCCCCGGTGTTCCCGCGCGGCACGGCGCCGGCGCAGGCCGACGGCGCGAAGCTTGCGTACCTGGAAACGCAGTTGCGCGACCGGATCCACGTCGGGCCGGAGGACCTGAAGGTCCTCGCCGAGCGGCGCGCGCTCGCGATCGAGAAGGCCTTGCTCGCGGGGACCGGCATCGACCCGGCGCGGGTCTTCCTCGTCGCCAACGGCAAGGTCGCGGCGAGCGGTCAGCACGTGAGGCTGCAACTCAGCTTGCGCTGAACGCGCGCCGCGGGGAACGATCGGCGCCGAACCGCGTCCAATCGCGTGTGAGCGCGAAGCGATGGAGGCAAGCGATGAAGAGGAACGAGGTCTGGTCCGCGGCCCTGATCGCGGGCCTGTGCGCCGCTGCGGCTCTCGCCGTGCCCGCCTCGGCGGCGCCACCGGCGAAGGTCGAACCCCAGGCGCGCATTCCGTTCGCCAATCACCACGGCATCTACGATTGGCGGGTCGTCAACGACCACGAGGTGCTGATCCAGAGCGAAGGCGGTACCTGGTACAAGGCCACGCTGATGGGGACCTGCTTCGATCTGCCGTTCGCCGAGCGGATCGGCTTCACGACGAATCCGGACGGCAGTTTCGACCGTTTCAGCTCGATCCTGGTCCGACACCAGCGCTGTCCGGTGACCTCGTTGGTGGTCACGGCGGCGCCGAACGGCAAGCCGCGCCTGCGGCGGGTCGAGGCGGTGCCGGAGAACGCGAAGGCGGCGCCGCCAGCGCCCGCGGCGAAGCCCGCGCCGCCGCCGCCCGGGGGCTGAGCGGGACGGCAGCGGATCCGGTCCGCGCGCCGGGCGGCGCGCCCTGGCTTCAGTCGGACGGCTCGTCGACCGTCGCGCGGATCCGACCCCGTGCCAACCGCGCTTCGATCGCGGTGCCGGGCGGCGCGTCCGCCGGATCGCGGACGATGCGCCCCGTCGCGCTCGACACGATCGCGTAGCCGCGGTCGAGCGTCGCGAGCGGGCTCACCGCCTGCAGGGTCCGAACGAGCGGCAGCAGCCGTTCGCGCGCCGCGCGCAGCGCACCCTGGCCGGCGGAGCGCAGCCGCGCGCGCAGGTCCGACAGGCGCAATCCCGCTTCCCGCAAGCGCACCGCGGGGTTGTCGCGCCACAGCTGGCTGCGGCGCTCGGCGAGCGCGGAACGCCAGTCGGCGAAGCGTTCCCGGAGGCTGCGTCGCAAGCGCTGTTCCAGCTCGTCGAGCCGTTGCATTTCGTTCGCAAGCCGGGCCGACGGACCCGCCTGGGCCGCCCGGCCGGCGAGCCAGCCGAGCCGTTCGCGCGCATCGCGCAGGTGGCGGCGCACGCCCTGCGCGAGCCGTGCCTCGTAGCCGGCGAAGCGCCGCAGCCACTCCTCGCCGTCCGGCACGACCAGTTCGGCGGCGGCCGAGGGCGTCGGCGCCCGGACGTCGGCCGCGAAATCGGCGATCGTGAAATCGACCTCGTGGCCGACGCCGCTGACGACCGGGATCGGCGAGGCGACGATCGCCCGCGCGAGGGACTCGTCGTTGAACGCCCAGAGGTCCTCCAGCGAGCCGCCGCCGCGGGCCAGGATCAGCACGTCGCACTCGGCGCGCCGCGCTGCGAGCTGGAGCGCCTCGCGAATCTCCGCGGCGGCCTGCGCGCCCTGGACCGGCACCGGGTACAGGAGCACCGCGGCCGCGGGAAAGCGCCGCGCGAGCACGTGCAGGATGTCGCGGATCGCCGCACCGGTCGGCGAGGTGATCACGCCGATCCGCCGCGGCAGGCGCGGCAGCGGGCGCTTGCGCGCGGCGTCGAACAAGCCTTCCGCGGCCAGCTTCGCCGAGAGTTGCTCGAACTCGAGCTTCAGCGCGCCGACGCCGGCGTCCTCGACATGGTCGACGATCAACTGGTATTCGCCGCGCGGCTCGTACAGGCCGACGCGCGCGCGCACCAGCACCCGTTGTCCGTCGCGCGGCACGAAGCGCAGCAGCGCGTTGCGTTGCCGGAACATCGCGCAGCGGACCTGCGCGGCGGCGTCCTTCAGCGAGAAATACCAGTGCCCGGAACTCGGGCGGGCGAAGTTCGAGATCTCGCCCTCCAGCCAGATCAGGCCGAAGCCCCGCTCGAGCAGCGCGCGGGCCTCCCGGTTGAGCCGCGACACGGTATAGACGTCGCGCTCGCGGCGCGCGCCAGCCGGTTCTCGGGCGGCCTCGTTCATCGCGCCATGATACTGCGGTTTACCGCCCTGCGGCCGGTGAGGTAGAATGCCGCGCCTCTCACACGGCTCCGGGCGGTCGCGTTCCCTATGCGCATTCTCGAAGAGGCACTCACTTTCGACGACGTGTTGCTCGTACCGGCGTACTCCGAGGTGCTGCCGCGCGAGGTTTCCCTGTCGAGCCAGCTCACGCGGCAGATCCGCCTGAACCTGCCGATCGTGTCGGCGGCGATGGACACCGTCACCGAATCCCGGCTCGCGATCACGATCGCCCAGGAAGGCGGGATCGGCATCGTCCACAAGAACATGCCGATCGACGAACAGGCCCGGCAAGTCAGCCGCGTGAAGAAGTTCGAGAGCGGCGTGATCAGCGACCCGATCAGCGTGCCGCCGGACATGACGATCCGCGAGGTGCTCGCGCTGACGCGCTCGAAGAACATCTCCGGCGTACCGGTCGTGCGCGGGAAGAAGGTCGTCGGCATCGTGACCCATCGCGACCTGCGATTCGAGACCCAGCTCGATGCGCCCGTCTCCTCGGTGATGACCCCGCAGGTGCGCCTGGTCACGGTGCGCGAGAACGCGCCGAAGGACGAGGTGCTGTCGCTCCTGCACAAGCACCGGATCGAGAAGGTGCTCGTCGTCGACGACGACTACGAACTCAAGGGCATGATCACGGTCAAGGACTTCCAGAAGGCGACCGAATTCCCGAACGCCTGCAAGGACCCGAGCGGCCGACTGCGGGTCGGCGCCGCGGTCGGGACCGCGCCCGACACGCTCGATCGCGTCGCCGCCCTGCGCGACGCGGGCGTCGACGTCGTGGTCGTGGACACCTCCCACGGGCACTCGCGCGGCGTCCTCGACATGGTCGAGCGGATCAAGTCGAAGTACCCGGACGTGCAGGTGATCGGCGGCAACATCGTGACCGCCGAGGCGGCGCTCGATCTCGTGAAGCGCGGCGCGGATGCGGTCAAGGTCGGCATCGGCCCGGGCTCGATCTGCACGACGCGCGTGGTCGCCGGCGTCGGCGTGCCGCAGATCAGCGCGATCGCCCGAGTGGCCAGGGCGCTCGAGGGCAGCGGGGTGCCGTTGATCGGCGATGGCGGAATCCGCTATTCCGGCGACGTCGCAAAGGCGCTCGCCGCGGGCGCGCACTCGGTGATGATCGGTGGGCTGTTCGCCGGCACGGAGGAATCGCCCGGCGAAGTCGAGCTCTACCATGGCGCATCCTACAAGTCGTATCGCGGGATGGGCTCGATCGGCGCGATGGCGCAGGTGCACGGATCGAGCGACCGGTACTTCCAGGACACGACCTCGGAGCTCGAGAAGCTCGTGCCCGAAGGCATCGAGGGGCGCGTCGCCTACAAGGGCAGCCTCGTGTCGATCCTGCACCAGCTGGCCGGCGGACTGCGTGCCGCGATGGGCTACACCGGCAGTCGCAACATCGACGAGATGCGCACGCGGCCGCAGTTCGTGCGCATCACCAGCGCGGGCGTGCGGGAGAGCCACGTGCACGACGTGACGATCACCAAAGAAGCGCCGAACTACCGGGCCGGTTGATGATCGACATCCATGCCGACCGGATCCTGATCCTCGATTTCGGTTCGCAGTACACGCAATTGATCGCGCGCCGGGTGCGCGAGATCGGCGTCTATTGCGAGATTCGCGGGTGGGACGTCGATCCGGCCGAGATCCGCCGCTTCGCGCCGAAGGGCTTGATCCTGTCGGGCGGCCCGGAGTCGGTCTACGAGGCGAACGGACCGTCCGCGCCGCGCGAGGCGTTCGAACTGCGCGTTCCGGTGCTCGGGATCTGCTACGGCATGCAGACGATGGCGGCGCAGCTCGGCGGGCAGGTGGAGTCCGCGTCGCATCGGGAGTTCGGTTATGCGCAGGTCCGACCGGTCGCGGGTTCCCGCCTGCTCGACGGTCTCGAGGACGCGCGCGACGCGTCCGGCGCACGCCTGCTCGACGTGTGGATGAGCCACGGCGATCGAGTCGCCGCGCTGCCACCCGGATTTCACGCGATCGCGTCGACCGACAGCGCGCCGTTCGCCGCGATGGCGGACGAGTCGCGCGGCTGGTACGGACTGCAGTTCCATCCGGAGGTCACGCACACGCTGCAGGGTGGCGAGATCCTGCGCCGCTTCGTGCGCGAGATCGCCGGCTGCGAGGCCAGGTGGTCGACGCCGTCGATCATCGAGGACAGCATCGCGCGCATCCGCGCCGAGGTGGGCGCCGACCGGGTGCTGCTCGGCCTGTCGGGGGGCGTCGATTCCTCGGTGCTCGCCGCGCTGCTGCATCGGGCGATCGGTCAACAGCTGACCGCGGTGTTCGTCGATCATGGCCTGCTGCGCCTTGGCGAGGGCGATCAGGTGATGGCGACGTTCGCCGAACACATGGGGATCGACGTGATCCGCGTCGACGCGGAGGAGCGATTCTTCGCCGCGCTCGCGGGCGAGAGCGATCCGGAGACCAAGCGCAAGATCATCGGCCGCGTGTTCGTCGAAGTGTTCGACGAGGAGGCGGCGAAGCTCGAGGGCGTGCGCTGGCTCGCCCAGGGTACGATCTATCCGGACGTGATCGAATCGGCCGGCGCGAGGACCGGCAAGGCGCACGTGATCAAGTCGCACCACAACGTCGGCGGCCTGCCGGAGCGCATGAAGTTGAAGCTCCTCGAGCCGCTGCGCGAACTGTTCAAGGATGAGGTGCGGCGCCTCGGGGTGCAACTCGATCTGCCGCACGAGATGGTCTTCCGGCATCCGTTCCCCGGGCCCGGCCTCGGCGTGCGGATCCTCGGCGAGGTGCGCAAGGCCCAGGCGGATTTGCTGCGGCGTGCGGACGCGATCTTCATCGAGGAGCTGCGGCGCGAGGGTTTGTACGACCAGGTCAGTCAGGCCTTCGCGGTGTTCCTGCCGGTGCGCTCGGTCGGCGTGATGGGCGACGGCCGCCGCTACGATCCGGTGATCGCGCTGCGCGCGGTCGAGACGGTGGATTTCATGACCGCGCGCTGGGCGCGCCTGCCGTACGATTTCCTCGACCGCGTCGTGCACCGGATCGTGAACGAGGTTCCGGGCATCTCGCGCGTGGTCTACGACGTCTCCGGCAAGCCGCCGGCGACGATCGAGTGGGAGTGAAAAGCGCTCCGCGGGATCCTTGCACGGGCCGTTGAATTTGAGAAGCCCGAGACCGGGGGCAAAACTGGCAAAAACTCCGGAAAATTCTGGTGCCGGATAAATCTCCCAAAATGGGAGATATTGTCGGTCGATGAGGGTGATCGCCAAGAGCAGCCTGAAGAAGTTCTGGGAGCGCCCCGCCCACGCTGATGCGCGAGGCCCGCTGCACAGCTGGTATGAAGAGGCCCTGAGGGCAAAGTGGCGCAGGCCGCAGGACATCAAGGATCGGTTCGCGAGCGCGAGTATCCGCGGCAACAACCGCGTTGTGTTCAACGTGGGCGGTAACAAGTATCGGCTCGTGGTCGAAGTGCAGTACCAGGCGGGAATCGTCTGGGTGAAGTTCATCGGGACACATGCGCAATACGACCGCATCAATGCGGAGACCGTGAATGACTATTAAGCCGATCCGAAACGATGCCGATTTGAAGCGGGCATTTCGCCGCCTCGAGAAAGTCTTCCAGGCCGAGGAAGGCACCGCGCAGGCGGACGAGCGCGATGTCCTGGTGACGCTCGTCGAGGCCTATGAGAACAAGCACTACGACTTCGGACCCGCCGACCCGGTGGAAGCCATCAAGTTCCGCATGGAGCAAGACGGACTCACGCCTCGTGACCTGGAGCCTTTCATCGGTCCGAGTGGAAGGGTATCCGAGGTGCTGAACCGCAAGCGGCCGCTCAGCCTGCGCATGGTCAAGCGCCTGCACGACGGGCTGAAGATTCCCTATGAGAGTCTGCTGACTGAGGTGACCTGAGCCTCCGTGGGCTCTTGATGTCCGCCTTTTCCCGTTACATTGGCATTGACTATTCTGGCGCCGAAACGCCAGAAGCCAGTCTCAAGGCCCTGCGCCGCCAAGTCCTCGCAAATACTGGACGCGCCGCGGCATCGCGCACTGGTTGGCCGCGCGGCTCGCCGAAGACGTGCCGACGATTGTCGGCATCGATCACGGGTTCTCGGTTCCGCTGCGCTACTTTGAGTGCACCAGTTGGCGCCGGGTGACCGAACAACGCGCGGGGTCGGCGAAGTCCATCATGTCCGCTGAAAGCCGCAAAGCGGTATTTGCCGCGCTCGCAAAGTTGGGAGCGCCAATCGAAGGCTTGAGCGCCAAGGACTTCGCCGAGCCGATAACTTCTTTCGCATGGGTACGCCGCCAGTGATGGTGGACATCATGCCGAGAATCACCGGCGTCGAATTCGAGGAGGCGTGGAGCCGGCGAGTTGATGTACAAATAGACGATGACCTGTCCGTGCCCTTCATCTCGCGACAGGATCTATTGATTGCCAAGCTTGCGGCTGGCCGCGCACAAGATTGGCTCGATGTCGATGCTTTACGCGAAAGCAGCCAGAGCCAAGAGATCGATCAGCAGCGAAGTTTGTCTTCTCCCGCCAACAGACCTGAAAATGATCTTGAGCCAATCAGGAAAGAGGGGCGCGAGGACGGGTTGAAGCAGCGACAGCAGAAAGGTTCGGCAGAGTCCCTTGAGGAATTGCGAGCGAAAGGCCGTGAAGATTGGATTGATTCACGGCAACAACAGATTCGAGAGAGTTCTCGGGATCTTGCTGATCGTTCCGCCGAGAAGGACCAAGATGCCAAGCGAAATCATTGGCCTGGGCACCTGGATAAAAGAAGGCCATGTTTTTCAGGTGCTTGCAGGTGCCGGAGGCTATCGAATGGGAGTGACCAGGGCGAACTGGTACCTTGAATATTGAGCGTTCATCGCTCATTATTCAAGACGTGATTAACCGAAAAAAACTCCTGGACAGGCTGCGTGCTGGCCTAAGAGCCAGTCCTGCAGTGGCGCTGATCGGTCCCCGCCAGTGCGGCAAGACGACTCTCGCCCGGCAGCTTGCAAGTGCCTCGAAGAGCACTTACTTCGATCTGGAAAATCCCGTCGACCTCGCGCGCCTCTCCGAGCCCATGACGGCGCTTGAGCATTTGCGTGGACTGATCGTGATCGATGAGGTGCAGCGTCATCCGGATCTCTTCCCGATTCTCAGGGTATTGTTGGATCGCAGGCCGTTTCGGGCGCGTTTCCTCATCCTGGGCAGCGCATCACCTGAATTACTACGCCAAAGTTCCGAAACTCTGGCGGGCCGGCTGGCCTTTGTCGAGATGGCCGGATTCACGCTTGAAGAACTCAGTCGCCCGGATCTCAACCGGTTGTGGTTGAGAGGCGGCTTCCCGCGCTCGTTTCTGGCGCGAACGGAAGCGGCGAGTACTGCGTGGCGCGAGGATTTCATCCGCACGTTCCTCGAGCGCGATTTGGCGCAACTCGGGGTGCAAGTGCCCTCGGGCACCATGCGCAGATTCTGGACAATGACCGCCCATTACTCAGGTGGGATCTGGAACAGTTCGGCGATTGGGCGATCCCTGGGGGAGGCTCATACGACCGTCAAACGCCATCTCGACGCCTTGTCCGGCGCGCTTGTTGTGCGTGTCCTGGAGCCTTGGTTCGAGAACGTCGGTAAGCGGTTGGTTAAATCCCCGAAAGTTTACATTCGGGACTCGGGACTCCTGCATACCTTGCTCGGCGTTGGCGATCGCCGGCAACTTGAAGGGCATCCCGTCGTTGGCGGATCGTGGGAGGGTTTCGTCATCGAGCAGCTTCTCGCTCACTTACCCAAGGCGAAAGCCTATTTCTGGCGAACACAGGCCGGCGCAGAACTCGATCTGCTGTTGTTTCTGAATGGACGGCGTATTGGCATCGAGATAAAGCGGTCGGATGCACCGAAGATGAGCCCGTCGATCGGTTCAGCACTCGAAGATCTGGCGTTGCATCGGCTGCTGGTGGTTTACCCTGGTTCGGTGCGATATGCGCTCCGTCCCAAGGTGGAAGTGATGTCGCTGGCGCAGTGCGTGGCCGAGCTGGCTTGACGCTTCGGTACAGTAGCCTTCACGGGACCCTTTCGGCATCCATCGCCCTCTATGATTCAGGGGCGGCGGGGGCCACGCCGATTGGGCCTTGATCGAAGCGGTCACTCCAGCGGGTTGTGACCCGCAGGGGCGTTTTGACTCGTTCCAATGCCGGTGAGCGTCCGTTCGCGACCATCAGGGATGGGTTGACTGGCGACGAATAAGTTATGGTGCGGCTTCCCAGTCGCGTAACGCAGTAATCCTCCCGAATCGCTCAGCTTTCCGGTAGTACCGATCGTCTGCCGTCACCAGAACTGCGTCTTCGTGCTCAAGCGCGACGGCGTGATACAGCGCGTCAAACAGATGATGGTTCGTCTCGATCGCAAGACTGGTGGCCCGTCGGATGACGTTCGGGTCATCGGTCGTCGGAAACTCCAGCGCCGCGAGCATTTCGACGTCACTGACCGCCGTTTGCGGCGCGAGGCGGGCGGTCACCGCCGCAACTTCGGCCAACCAATGCGCCGGCTGCAGGATCTCCAATCTGTCACGTACGACGGACTCTACGAGGGCAAATGCTTTCTCGGTATCAGGTTCGCGGACGGGGTCCTCGAGCAGCCATTGGAGAACCACGCTCGCATCAAGCACGACGATCACGGTCGTTCGGCTGCTCGTGCCCTGCGAACCTCGTCACTGGTGAACGAGGGTCGCTGCCGACGCGCGCTGCTCAACTGGCGGAACAGTCGTTCCCGCCTTATTTGGAGTTGTTGCTCGCGCACGGCTCGCCGCATCAACTCGGCGATGATGGCACTCTTGTTCTGGTCACCGAAGGCTCTGTCGAACTCCGCCTTCACTTCATCGGGTACGCTGAAATTGACGGTTGCCATTGCCGGCCTCGATTGTTGAAATATTCAACAACAAAACTATACCCGGGTCGCACGAGGCGTCAACGGCAATTTCCGGACTGATTCGTCGAAATGGTTGCCGCCGACTGTAATGTGACCCACACCGTCGGAGTAAAAGTGGACCACCTGGGTAAAGATGGCGGAAACCTGATTCGCACGCATGCCAGCGGCCCCCTGCCAACGGTTCGAATCCCGAGCTGACCGGAGTCACCGGAAAATCGCTGCCGTTCATCGGGATCTCGATTACGCTGCACGGGCGTATCCATCGACTCGGATCCGGGGGCAACGTGCCGAAAGAAAGCGCCGGTGCTGCACAGCACGCTGAGGAAATAATCAAAGGTTGCCCATCGACGATGGGCGACAACTATCAACTCAACACCACCACGCTGATTCGGCACGCGGCACGAACGCACCCGGATCAGGAGATCGTCTACCGCACGACCCGTGGAGGCTGGGACCGCTACACGTATGCGGATTGCTACGAGCGAATCTGTCGCACGGCCAACGCGCTGCGTGCGCTCGGCGTCGCTCCTGGCGACCGGATCGGCGTCCTCGATTGGAACAGCCGGCGCCACTTCGAGCTTTACTATGCCATTGCCGGGCTCGGCGCCGTGATGCTCCAGATGAATCTGCGCTTGGGCGTCGACGATCTCCGCTACGTGGTGGGTCACAGCCACGCTACGTTCGTCCTCGTCGACGAGACCCTGCTGGAGACGGCCGAGGCGATCGCTGCCCCGACGCCTGACGTCAAGGGCTGGATCGTCATGACAGACAGGCCACCGTCAGAAATCAAGACTACGCTTGCCCCGCTGTACCACCACGAGTCCATGCTCGCGAACGCTGATGCGCGTATCGAATGGCCGATGATCGATGAGCGCTCCGCTTACAGTGCCTGCTACACCACGGGCACTACCGGTCGGCCCAAGGGCGTGTACTACTCGCACCGGGCGATCTATCTGCATTCGATGTCCATGGCGACGAACCTCGGCATGACCATGGATGATTGCACGATGCTCATCACGCCCATGTTTCATGCCCAATGCTGGGGCCTGCCACAGGCGGCGACGTTGATGGCCAACAAGATCGTGCTCTCCGGGCGTTACGTGATGGAGGACACCGCGTCGCTGGTCGACACGCTCATTGCCGAGGGTGTAACGATAACTTGCGGCGCGCCGGCAATCTTTCAGCCGATGCTCCACTACATCGAGACGCTTCCCGTCAAACCGGATTTCAGCAGACTGCGCATGCTTTCGGGCGCCACTGAGCCGCCGCTCTCGATGATGATGGGTTTCCTCGAGCTCACCGGCGCCGAAGTGGTCCACGCGTACGGCGCAACTGAAACAACCCCGATCGTTACTTTGAACCGCCTGAAGCCTTCGCTCAAAAAACACCTATCCCAGGAGGAGCGCTGGCGGCTCAAGCGCAAGCAGGGAATGTTGGTCTCGGGCGTGGACTTCAAGATCCTTGGACACAATGACGAGGAACTACCCTGGGATGGCCGATCGGTCGGCGAAATCTGCGTGCGCGGGGCGTGGATCGCCACGAGCTACCACGACATGCCAGACTCCACGGACCGGTTCATCGATGGCTACTGGCGTTCGGGAGACGTTGGCACCATCGACGCCGACGGGTACCTCAAGCTCACCGACCGAATCAAGGACGTGATCAAGAGCGGGGGCGAGTGGATCTCGTCGATCGACATGGAGAATGCGCTGATGGGGCATCCAGCGGTACGCGAGGCCGCGGTGGTCGGGCTACCTTGGCGGATTTCAGCGATTGAGCCCGGGCGATTTCGCCGATTGAGCCCACCGATGGATCGGTAGTCGGCGGAGCCGCAGGCGACGATGATTAACTGTCTTTGTTCCTCGCTGCAAGTTTTCTGG